>DASSTP010000245.1:0-18799 GCA_035707845.1 Gemmatimonadales bacterium
GCTGCCGCCCGCCTTCACCTGGGCCGTCTTGAAATGCCGGTGGCGCAGGGAGGTGTCGTCGTCCTTTTCCCACTTGATATCGCGCAGGCGGCGCGCCGACTTCACCGTCGTCGGTGGATGCGTGTGATACAGGAGCGACGACGTGCCGTGGAAGCCCTCGTGCCCCATCAGCTCCTCGGCGTAGAGCCCGCCGTCAGGGCGACGGAAAACGGTATGGCGCTTGGGCGGGATCTTGCCGAGCGTGTGATAGATTGGCATGGAACCTTCCCTCTAGTCGTGGCTATCCAGGCATGGTACGGGCGGCCTGCGGCCGCCCTTCTGAAGCATGAGCTGATCGCCGCTCGCCATGGGGCGGCCTGCGGCCGCCCCTACAGATTCCCGCGCTCGGCCTGCTCGCGCTCGATGGCCTCGAACAGCGCCTTGAAGTTGCCCGCCCCGAAGCTCCTGGCGCCCTTCCGCTGGATGATCTCGTAGAAGAGCGTGGGCCGATCCTCGACCGGCTTGGTGAAGATCTGCAGGAGATACCCTTCGTCGTCCCGGTCCACCAGGATGCCCAGCTCCCGGAGCGGCGCGAGATCCTCGTCGATACGGCCCACGCGGTCGAGGACCGTATCGTAGTAGTTGCCCGGCACCCGCAGGAATTCCACGCCGCGGTCGCGCAGCGCCGAGACCGTCGTCACGATGTCGTCCGTGGCGATGGCGATATGCTGGCAGCCGGGGCCGTGGTAGAACTCGAGATATTCGTCGATCTGGCTCTTCTTCCGCCCCTGCGCCGGCTCGTTGAGCGGGAACTTGATCCGGCCGTTGCCGTTGGCCACCACCTTCGACATGAGCGCGGAGTACTCGGTGCTGATGGCCTTGTCGTCGAACGAGATAAGGTTGTAGAAGCCGAGCACCTTCTCATAGAACCCGACCCACTCGTTCATCTTGCCAAGCTCGACATTGCCGACGCAGTGGTCCACGTACTTGAGCCCGACCGCCGGCGGGTTGTAGCGCGACTGGACGTCGCGGAAGCCCGGCATGAAGGTGCCCTTGTAGTTGCGCCGCTCCACCAGCGAGTGGATCGTGTCGCCATAGGTGCGGATGCCGGCCACGATCACCTCGCCCTGGTCATCCTTGAGCACCTGCGGCTCGTACGCCACCTTGGCACCGCGCTCCACCGCCTTGTTGAAGGCATCGCGCGCGTCGTCCACCCAGAGTGCCAGGTCCCTGACGCCGTCGCCATGCAGCCGCACATGCTCGGCGATGGGGCCGTCCGGGCCAAGCGGCGTGGTGAGCACCAGTCGCACCTTGTCCTGCTGCAGCACGTAGCTCGCGCGGTCGCGGGTGCCCGTTTCCGGGCCGCGATACGCCACCAGCTTGTAGCCGAATGCGGCCCGATAGTAGACGCTGGCCTGCTTGGCGTTCCCGACGTAGAACTCGATATAGTCCGTCCCGTTGATCGGGAAGGTATCCGTGGCCTGCCCGGCTGCTGGAAGGGTGCTCGTCATCCTGTTCTCCCTGCTGGCGACATACGAAGTGGCGAGACTTTCAATATATATGGGGATGGGGGCATATATCGGTACGCCGGCGGCACGCTGCCGGCCAGCAGTGTGCAACTTTCCGGAGTACGCGCATCTCCCGGCCGTCTTGCGTCGCCCTGGGCGCCGCGGCCGGCTACTCGAACCCGGAACTCGTGCTGATGATTGAGGATACAGGCCGGCTGTTCGAGCAATACTACGGCTCGCTGGTGCGGATGCTCTGGCGCCGCACCGGGGACCGGGACTGCGCGGAGGAGCTGGCGCAGGAAACCTTTGCGCGGGCGGTGGAAGCGCCGCCAACCAACCCTCGCCCGTGGCTCTTTGCCGTGGCCCTCAACCTGGTCCGGGAAGACGCCCGGCGCGCAAACCGGCAGGGCCGGCGGCTGCAGCTGCTCAAGGCCGAGATCCCGACCAGCGCGCCTTCGGCCGAGGTCGAATTCGAGCGGCGGGAGCGCCAGGCCGCAGTGCGTGCCGCGCTGGCCCTGCTCAATGAGCGTGACCGCGAAGCGCTGCTGCTCAAGGCAGAGGGCTTCAGTTACGACGAGATCGCCAGCAGCCTGGGACTGGCTCGCGGCGCGGTCGGGACCACGCTGGCACGGGCGCGCAAGCGGCTGGTCGAGGCGTTCCACGCCGGGGAGAGCAGACGACATGCAGCATCCTGACGACAGTCTCCTTACCGAGTGGCTCGACGGCGAGCTGGATTCGATGGCGGCCTCCGAGCTCGACGCACACCTTGCCCAGTGCACGGCGTGCCACGCTCGCGCCCAGGCGCTGCGCGCCGAAGCCACCGAGGCAGATGGCCTGCTGACGGAGCTCGAGGCGGAAGCGCCCGCGTCACCCGAAGCGATCGCGCCGCTGTCCAACCAGTCAGCGCCAGCGGAGCGCGGATCACCGGTCGTGCTGCTGCCCTATAACGAAATGGCATACTGGCGGCGCAGCAGCTGGCGCCGCGCGGTTGGGATCGCTGCCACGCTCGTGGTGGCGGTGGGTGCAGGCTGGTTGCTGCTGCGCCCCGAGGCTCCCGGAGAGCAGGCGAAGTCTCAGATCCTCTCCAGCGCCCCATCTCCGGGGGCACCGCCCATCCTGCCGGACTCGGGACGCGAGGACTCAGGCGCGGTTGATTCCGGCGATTCAGTGGCACAACCGGCCACGCTGGCCGATGCGACAATCGGCGCCGCAGACTCCGACACTCGGGTTGCCGAGCCCGACACGGACACCTCGCGCGCTCGAGAGCCCGTAACCCTGGCACAGGCCGATACGCCCGCACCGGCTTCATCGGAACGGCCCAGCTTCGGCCAGCCGGCCGTGACGCCCGTCGCCCCGCGACGGGAACGCGCGCCGGCCGGCGCGGCCGCCGCCTTCAGCACCGGGATCAGCGAAAGCCAGCCCCAGCGCGTCGCGGAACTCAAGGCCACGAGCCCGGCGCCCGAGCCGCTGGCTCTTGAGCGGGACGCCCAGCTCTCCAGTCGAATCGGCCTGGATGAGGCCAAGGAACAGTTGGGTGGCAACCTGCACGTCATCGAGGGGCTTCGCCCCGAGATGGTGGGGCTGGTGCCGGGGCGGCTGGTGGCCGGTGCTGATCCCTCACGTCCGGTGGTGCGCGTGGTCTACCTCGGCGACGACGGCAGGACCTTCTTCCTGGACCAGCAGCGCGTAGGCGACGCAGCTCCCTCGCAACGTGCCGCGCTTTCCCCGGCACCGGGCAGCTGGATGTCCGGCAACGTGCAGCTCCGCCTGCACGGCGAGCTGTCCCAGGATTCGCTGAATGGTCTGGCGAGGAGGGTGAAATAGGGCTTGAGGCGTGGGGCATGGGGCGTGAGGTCCCAAGCCCCAAGCCCCATGCCCCATGCCCCACGCCCCACGCCCCACTCCCTACGCCCTACTCGCACTCTTCCTGCCTCCCAAACTGCGTCACGCTCGCTGGCCCGACCTTGAGCCGGGTGGTGAGGGAGCCGTTCCCCTGCACGCCGGCGGGAAGTTCCCGGCGCTCGACTGTCGCCAGCGCCGACTGGTCGCTGCCTGACATCGCACTCTCCTGGTGCTCGGCTACCCTGGCGAAATATTCGGTCCCGCTCACAAGGTCCCGCGCGTCGAGCTTGCCACTGGTCGAGAAGCTGCTCGAATAGTTCCCCGTCGCGTCAATCGTCACCGTCTTGCTCAGGTCGAGATGGCCGCTCACGTGCAGGAAGCGCGGCACCTCGGCGCAGAACGGCCGGGGGATATCCTGGCCGAAGTCGATCGGCACCGTCTCGGCAAAGGTTCCCGGCGCTGCCGCCACGTCTGCCGTGACGGAGAAGACGGTCGCGCGGCCGTCGCCGTTGCGGATCGGCTGGTCCTGGTCCACGAAGGGCGCCGGGCTTCCAAAGTCGAGGCGCACGAACGCGAGCACAGCCTGGCCGTCCGGCGACGAGGCGAGCGCATTCCAGAGATCCTTGAGAATGGTCCGATGCTCGGTGGCGTTGATCACGTCAGTGGCCGATACCGCAGCCGGATCCACGAGCCCCGAACGCAGCATGTCATACCCAACGAATTCCTCTGCCCGCTCCCAGCTCAGCACCTGGTGGTCCGCCGTCCCCGGGATCAGCATCTCGAAGTGTGCGTTGGCGACGGTGAAGGTGCCCAGCCGGAAGAGGCGGAGATGGAAGCGCACCGGTCCAAAGTCACCGCAGGCCAGCTGGATCACACTGCCCGCCCATCCCTGATCGCCGCCATACGCGGTCTGCATGTCACCGATCGCGTCGTGCCAGCGGCAGTCGAAAGGCGCGGCCGCAGGATATCCGGAAATGCCGGCGCCCAGCGGGGTGGTCCGGTTGCCGTCGAGGCCAAGCAGCAGGGCGCGGATCGTCCGCGGGTCGGCGTGCCCCATGAACACGACGTTGATGGGATCGAAGTCCTGCCCGGCGGCGAACTCGGTACGGGTGTAGGGGTGGAGCGTGAGCGTGCCCGGCATCCCGACGATGCCGGCCGAGATCACGCCCGCCGGAGCGGGAGCGTCCTGGCGGGCGCCGTTGGCCAGCCGCAGTTCCGGCTGGGCGGGACTGCCTGCATCACAGGCAACGACCAGGGCGGTGGCGAGAACCAGTAGTGACGTTCGCATAAAGTCTCCCTCATGAAGGTGGAAACACCTGATGGGGAGAAGCTGCGGACCGGCGTCAAGTGGGGATCAAGCGACCGGATCGAGGCCGGCGCGCTGGCGCACGCGACGGCGCGCGCCGGGGGTCACGAAGTCGCGATCAATCACATTGCGCACCGCACCGGCCAGGAACGCGTACCCTCGGGCATCCGATTCCAGCCAGCACTGGGCCTCGAGCCGGTCGAGCGCGCTGCCAAGGTCGCCCAGCGAGCGCCCGGTACCTCGTTCGAGGAGCGCGGGATCCACTCGGGGGCCGAGCACCGCCAGCGCAGCCAGCACCTCCCGATCCAGCGCGCTGAGGCAGCCGAAATTGACGCGCACCGCTGCGGTAATGGCGTCCGGCTGGTCGGCCGGAAAGGTGGCGTCGAGCGTGCGCGAGGGGGCCGGCCACGATCCGGTGTCGGCCGGAAGCCCGGCGGCGATGGCGCTGAGCAGCTCGCCGACCAGCGCCGGCTGCCCCGCGCTGTCGGCGAGCAGTCGCCGAGCCAGTCGTTCCTGCGCGTCCGGCGTCCACCCGGCGAAGCGATCGGCCACCAGCGCCGTGAGCGCCGGGAGCGTGAGGGGCGGCACCTCCACCACTGCCCCCTGCCATTCCCGCCCGATGTGCGCACGGGCGCGATCCACCGCCGGCGATGCATCGTCCGGGCGGACCGTGAGCAGGACACCGAGCGGCAACGAGGCGCAGTCGCGCAGCAGCGCAAGCTCCGCATCGAGTGACGCGTCGTCGCTCCACCGTACGTCATCAAGCACCAGCAGGAGCGGGCCCGCACTCACAGCGGCTCGCACCACGTCGGCGAACGCCTGCGGAAGATTCCCTTTCACTGGCGCGATCGACGGAAAACGATCCTGCCACTCGGGTATGATGGCAGCGAAGGTGCCGAGCGATTCTGCCGCGGCACCGCCGATGCCCGGTGCGTCGAGCAGTCCGCCTCGTGCGAGCGCCACGAGCCCCGAATATTCGAGCGACTGATCGCCCGGCACTGCATGCGCCAGGGCTACCGCTGCGCCATCGAGTTGCGCATGCTGCGCCAGCTCCGCCGCGAGCCGGGAGCGCCCACACCCGTCGCGCCCAACGATGAGGAGCAGCGCGCTGTGACCGTCCGAGCGGCAGGTGCTCCAGGCCGACGACAGGATCGAGAGCTGGGTATCGCGTTCCATGAGGCGGAGCCGCCGCGATCCCTCCTGCAGCGTGGGGTCGGCGCGGCCGCCGGGACGCAGCGTCCCCGCGCGAATGAGCCCGGCCAGGCGACGCACGGCAGCTCCGGGCGCGGCTCCGAACTCCCGCAATGCACTCTCCAGTTCCGCGTGCGTGGCGAGGGCGGCGGCGCGATCGCCGGCAAGGGCCAGTGCCTCCATCAGCCGCTGGGTCGCCAGCTCGGACGCGGGATCCAGCGCCACGGCGCGCCGAGCCTGGTCGGCAGCGGCCATGGCGTCGCCGCGATGCCACTCGGCTCGGCTGGCCGACACCAGGGCATCCACCATCCGGGCGTGCCACGTCCGCCGTTCGGTATCGAGCCAGAGATCGAACTCGGTGCTGTCGTCCAGCACGAAGCCCTCGAGAAACTGTCCCCGGACAAGCTGTGCGGCAGCGGCGGCGTCGCCGCCCTGGAGATATCCGGCCATCTCCTCGACGTCTGTCCGGACGAATCCCGGCAAGAGGCGCAGGTCGCCCACCCCTGACACCACTGCATCGGCCCCGGCGGCTCGCCGGATCACGCGGACCGCCTCGTTCAGCGAATGGCGCGCGTCCCCCTCGGGCTTGTCCGGCCACAGCAGCGCGATGAGGCGATCACGTGCATGCGGCCGGGATCCGCGCAGCGCCAGGTAGGCGAGCAGCGCGGCATGCTTGCGCCAGCAGAGCCGCGGCGGCGCGGGCGCTCCGTCCACCAGGATTTCGAGCGGGCCAAGCATGCGAAGCTGGATCAATGGCAGCTCCTGCCCAGCGACTGCACCTGCGCAAGCTGGTCACTGAGCTGGTGGTCGGCATGCCGCCAGAGCTCCGCGGCCCTGGAAAGCAGCGCGCACGCCTCCGCAGTGCGATGCAGCTGCAGCAGGACCCTGGCCCGGCGCACACGCGCCGGCACGCTCAGGACCTGATCCACCTCGCCAGCCTGCGGCGGCCCTTGCGGCCAGCCCCGCAGGTCGGAGTTCTCATACCAGCCAAGACTGGCGTCCGCGTCGGCAACTCGCCCCAGCGTCACCTGCCAGTCGGCGCGGGCCAGGTGCAGGATCGCTCGTGCAAACGGGTCATCGGCCGGCACGCCGCGATCAGCCATGAAGAGCGTGTCCGTGAGTTCCAATGCGCGCGCGGGATCCTTACTTCCGGCAAGCAGTGCGCCGAGCAGGGCCTGGAGCGGGAACGCCGCAGAGTCCCCCGCCACGGCGAGCTCATGCTGCCATCGTAGTGCATCCGCCATCTGTCCGCGGAGCACTGCATCGGCGCCCAGTGCCCAGAGTGCGCGAGCTTTCCAGGGAGCGGCCAGCGGGGACATCGCCCGGCCGGCCAACGCCGTGCGCGCGCGGGCAACGCTGCCGCTATCTGCCAGCGGAAGTCCGAGCGCAGCGGGCAGCACGCGCCACTCCAGCTGCTGCAACTGCATCTCGTCGGACGGGACAAGCGCGGCAGCCGAGTCCAGCGCGGCGAGCCCCTCGGTGAGGCGCCCGGTTTCCAGCGCCGCGACCGCCTGCGCCACGATGGCGGCGGGAAGATTGGCCGGGCCTGCGGAGCCGGCGACGGCGATGGCCAGTTCCCGCTGGAACTCGGGGATGTCGAACGTGCCGCCGAGTCGCAGGTATGGCGTGATCGCCGAGCCCTCCCGGCCATACTTCCAGGTGGCGTAGCGGCGCCAGAGGGCGGCCTTCACGCCGCCGAACCGTACGACGCGGGCCAGGTTGTACAGTTCGCCCAGCGTGTCGGCTGTGCTGCCGTGGGCGGCGTGCAGTGCCATTCGCCTGGCCCACATGTCGGCGGCGGCATCGCGCTCGCCCAGATGGGTGTAGCCCCACATCAGGTGGTCATAGATGGCCACCTGGTTGAGGTAGGGATCGCGTGGGGCACGACGGCGCATGTCGTCCAGTACCTGCCGCAGCGGGATGCCGACGAGCGGGCCGCGGTGCAACTGCTCATCGAACAGCAGCAACCGGGCTCGGCTGTTCTCAGGATAGGAATCGCGCAGTGCGCGGAGCAGCGAATCCCGCCGCAGCAGGTTGGGCACGTCCAAGCCGGCCAGCAGCGCATGGTAGGGCGCCGGCAGGGTCGCAAGCGCGGCGGTGTAGCGCACCGAGTCCGTCGAGCGACGCCACAGGGTGAGCAGCCGGAGCTCCCACGCGGCGCGGCCGAGCGAGGAATCCCTCACCAGCGCAGTGGTATACAGCGATTCCGCCACCGACCAGTCATCGGCCGCGAAGGCGCCGAGTCCATCCACCAGGGCGCGCATGGCGCCGAAGTTGCCCTGCCCCCCTGCCGAAAGCTCCATGAACTCGGTGAAATACTCGGGATAGATCTCTCGTACGAGCGTGTCGGCCACGTCGCGCGCCCACTGCAGCATCTGCATGGTGTCGCCTGGCACGCGGGCATTCCGGACGGTTCGTCCCGCCGAATCGTGGAGGATGAGGAGCAGGGTATCGCGCTCCTCCCCATGCAGGATCCGGCCTTCACCCCACCATCGGGAGCGCAGGCGCATGGGTGCGAGCCCTTCCGCCTGGGCGCCCGCCGAGTCCCACCATGCCAGGACTTCGGTGAACGGCCGGAAAGTCCATCGCGGCGACCATTCCAGTTCTGCCGCCGCGAATCGCGCGAGCTCGCGTCCCACCTCTCCCCCGGATCGGAAGGGCACCAGGGCCAGGTCGCTCTGCGCCGACGTGAAGCGCGGCGCACGGGGCCAGATGCCGGAGAGCAGTGGCTGGCTCGGCGGCAGCACGGCGCCGGCCACCAGCAGCAGCGCAAGCAGCACCACCGCAAATGCGGCGCGGCGCGCGAGCCGGGCCGGGCCGCTGACGGGCGCGCGCACCGCCGCCAGCATCGCGTCGGCGTCGGGCCAGCGCTCGGCGGGTTCAATCAGGAGCGCGCGCTGCAATGCGGGACGAAGCCACGCGGGCACACCGCGCCAGTCACGGCTTCGAGGGGTGGCCAGGGCCGGCCAGGGACGCCCGGTCGCAGCTTCGTACAGCACCATGCCGGCGGCGTAGAGGTCCGCTGCCGGCGTGACGGCGCGCCCCGCAAGCTGCTCCGGCGCCATGTATGCCAGTGTCCCGGGCTGCACGCCTTCGGCGGTCACCGCATCGGTCGTGTCGCCTTCGACGAGCAGCCGCGCGATGCCGAAGTCCCCCAGCAGGTAGCGCCCAGGCAGGACGAAGATGTTGGAAGGCTTCACGTCGCGATGAATGACCGCCTCGCCATGCGCATAGCTGAGCGCGTTCAGCAGGTCGTGGGTCAGTCGCGCGAGCGCCTCCGGGGACAGCGGCCCACGCGCAAGCCTGGAGGCCAGCGTTTCGTCGGGCGCGAAATCCATGACGTAGTAGAGCAATCCCCCATCGTCGGCGGGATTCGAGTCATGGATGGCCAGGATGTTGGGATGATTGAGGCGGGCAAGCAGGCGCGCCTCGCGCTTGAAGCGCTCGATGCTGCGCGCCGTGGCGAGCTCGGGACGCAGCACCTTGACCGCAACGGTGCGATCAAGCCAGGTGTCCCGCGCGCGAAAGACGTGTCCCATCCCGCCGACGCCGATTTCGGCCTCGATGAGATAGCGCGGCGCGAGCGCCGCGGCGGCACGGAGCTGAAGGGCGTCCATCGCAGGGAGTTCCCATAACATACAGTCCGCCTTGGCCCGCGCCACATCCCGGGGGCGACCTGCGTCACAGCCGGTAAGCGCCCCGGACGGCACTATGGGAACCAGAGACTGCCCGTGATTACCCTCCCCAAGGAGTCTGCATGTCTTCCCATCGTATGCATCATCCGGCCGCCCTGATGCTGGCCCTGACGCTGGCCTCGACCGGCTGCTACAAGAACGCCCAGCGAGGCGCGGTCATCGGCGCCGCCGGCGGCGCGGTGGTCGGTGGCGCCATCGGCGCTGCCTCCGGCTCGACCGCCAAGGGCGCCATCATCGGCGCGGCGGTTGGCGGCGCGGCGGGCGCCATCATCGGCGACCAGATGGATCGCCGAGCCCAGGAGATCGACCAGGACATTCCCGGCGCCAAGGTGGAGCGCGTAGGCGAGGGGATCCTGGTGACGTTCGACTCCGGCATTCTCTTCGGCTTCGACTCGACCGTGGTGCGCAGCGAAGGCCAGGAAAACCTGCGCAACCTGGCCGACAACCTGGACAAGTATCCGGACACCGACCTGCTGATCGTGGGGCACACGGACAGTGTCGGCTCCGACAGCTATAACCAGGATCTCTCGCAGCGGCGCGCCGTTGCGGCCGCGCAGCTGCTGGAGTCGGATGGCGTGGACCGGTCCCGCATCAAGACGGCGGGCCGCGGTGAGACGGAGCCCGTCGAGTCCAACGAGTCTGCGGAGGGCCGCCAGAAGAACCGGCGGGTGGAAGTGGCGATCTACGCCAACGACAAGTTGAAGGAAGAGGCGAAGCGGCAGGCGGGGGAGAGTTAGGGCGTGAGGCCTGGGGCGTGAGGCGTGGGGCCAGAGGCGTGGGGCTTGAGGGTCGCGAGTCACGAGTCTCACGTACTCCCATGCCCACGCCCCATGCCTCATGCCTCATGCCTCACGTCCTAACTATCCGTATTCACCTTCACCCGCACGCCGGTGGAGTCTGCGTGGAGGGTGTCATTGCCCGTCCGCACATCCACGCCCGAGCCGCTCTCGCTCGGAGCGGGCTGCGCGGCGGGCGGGGCCTCCTTCGTCTCGACGCGGGTCGTTTCCTTGCAGGCGGCTGCCGCGAGCACGGCCGCGGCAGCACTGACAGCGATGAATGCACGCACGAGCTACCTCCTGGCGCAGGTGGATGGGGTCGTTCGCATCCAAGCTTTGGCCAGGATCGCCGTCCGCTCCGTGATGCTGGTCACGCTGGGCGCCGAGCGCCCAGCGCTGAGCGCTGAGCGCTCGGCGCGGGACGCGAGGCAAGTACCGCGCGAATCGTCTTGAGTGCCGAGTCCCGCTCCGCGCCCTCCAGCACCAATCTCGGGGGGCGCACCGCCTCCGATCCCCGTCCCGTTTCCCGCTGGACCAGCTTGATCAGCTGCACAAACTTGGGCACGGTATCAAGTCGCAGCAGCGGCAGGAACCACTCGTAGAGCGCGCGTGCGTCCTCACGCTGGCCACCCTGCGCCAGGCGGAAGAGCTCCACCGATTCGGCCGGCAGTGCATTGACCAGGCCTGCCACCCAGCCATCCCCGCCCGCCGCACATGCCTCGACGATCATGTCATCGAGCCCGGCGAACAGCGCCAGCCGGTCGCCCAGTCGCTCCCGCAGCGCGGTCACCCGTCGCACATCGCCGCTCGACTCCTTGACCGCCTGGACCTGGGGGAAGCGGTCCGCCAGCCGGGCGACATCGTCAGCGAGCAGGTCGGTGCCGTAGGCGATGGGATTGTTGTAGAGCATGGCCGGCAGGCGCGTGGCGCCCAGCACCGCGGCAAAGTGCGCGTCAGTCTCGCGCGTATCGCCGCGATAGACGTAGGGCGGAAGCACCATGAGGCCACTGGCGCCGGCGCCGGCGGCGGCGCGGGCCAGCGCGACGCATTCCTCGGTGGAAAGTCCGCTGATCCCCGGTACCACCGGCACGCTGCCCGCCGCAACCACGGTGATCTGGATGATCCGGACCTTTTCCGCAAAGCTCAGCGTGGCGCCCTCGCCCAGGGATCCCAGCGGGACGACGCCGGTGCAGCCGGCCGACAGCAGCCATTCAACGTGGGCGCCAACGTGCGCTTCATCCACCGATCCGTCGGGAAGAAACGCCGTCGTCGTCGCAGGAAAAACACCAGTCCAGTCGGCTCGCTGCATCAGGTTCAGGCCTCCACGTGAGAAAGGGTCGCACAATGATCACACAGCGTTGCCACGGTCGCCGGCAGGGCTGGCACGCGCACGGCAGGAACTTCCCAGCCAAAGAGCGCCGCCATGGCCGGACCGCAGACTCTCCCCTGGCACGGCCCCATCCCGGCCCGGGTCATGAGCTTGGCATGCCGCGCATCCCAGGTTGCGTCGAGCGCCGAGCGCCGGACGTCCTCGCAGCGGCAGACGATCGTGTCGGGGTGGGCGAGCGTGAGCAGCTCAGGCCGCAGCGCGAAATCCCGCTGTAGTGCTTCAGCGAACTGCTGCTGGCCAGCTCGGCGCGCAAGGGGCAGCTCATCGCTGGAAGCGTGACCGGCAGCCATGCTTCCCGCAATGCGTCCTTCAGTGAGTGCGGCCTCAGCCCCGGCGATGCCGGTGGTCTCACCCGCGGCCAGGATACCCGGGACGGAGGTTTCCTGCCGCTCATTGACCCGGATGCGCCCCTCCTCCACCGCGCAGCCGGCGAGCTGTGCCAGCTCCGTGTTCGGAACCAGCCCAAAGCCGGTGGCAAGGATGTCACACCTGATCCGCTCGACGTCGCCTCCCGCTGCCCGCTCGACCACCAGCTGGCCGGCAGACGACGTGACCTGCCGGACCCAGCTGCCGGTGTGAAAAGGCACGTTCAGCGACTGGAGCCGGTATCGTAGCGCCTCGATGGCTTTCGACGGATGCCGCCACAGGCCTGCCCCGAAGCGGGCCAGATGTCGCACGCTCGCCTGCTCCACGATGCACAGCAGCTCGGCGCCTGCGTCAACACATGACGCGGCCACAGGAAGGAGCAGTGGGCCGCTGCCCGCCAGGACAACGCGGAGCCCGCTCACCGGCATCCCGTTCTTGATGAACGCCTGCAATCCCCCGATACCCATCACACCCGGCAGGGTCCATCCGGGGAATGGCAGGTAGCGCTCGCGCGCGCCGGTGGCGAGCACGATGGTCTCGGCATCGATGACTCCATGCCCGCTGCGGGAAGCCCAGGCCACCCTGCCGCGCTCGATTTCCGTCACCGATACGCCGCCCCGGAATTGCGCGCCGCTCCGGTCCAGGCGCGAGAGCCAGGACTGCGCCCTCCTGCCGAGCGTTGCCCGCGTGCGATGGCGCCAGATCTGGCCGCCGGTGCCCGGCGCGCCATCGAGCAAGACGACGCGCCGGACGGGAGCCGCGGCGCACGCCGAGGCAATCCCGGCGGGGCCGGAGCCGATAACGACCATGTCGGCACGCTCACGCACCGGTCACCACCTGCATGCCGTTCCGTGCCGGCTCGAGACAGGCGCGCACATTGGGAATGCCGTCAACGGAAACCACACACTCGAAGCAGACGCCCATGCCGCACACCGGGCCGCGCGGCCGGCCGGCCGGCGAGCAGCCGAATTGCCACCGCCGATGCGACAGCAGCACCGCGGCGACGGTCTGTCCCGTTTCGGCCTTGCACTCCACGCCGTCAACGACGATCACGATCGCTTCAGCCATGCGAGGCCCCCGCGGGCTCGGCGATGCGATCGGGAGTGAAGGGCGCGGCGTCGATCGAGGGCCCGGAGCCGGTGAGCAGCGCGGCGGTGATTGCGCCAGTCCCGAGGGCAGTGGTGATGCCAAGGCCTTCGTGTCCCGCCGCCACCCAGACGCCCTCGCGCTCCGGGACGCGTCCAATGAACGGAAGGCCGTCGGGCGTCGCCGGGCGCAGTCCGGTCCACACGCGGAGCACGTCAACGCTGGCGAGTGCCGGCATGAACGCAACAGCGCGCGAGAGCATCTGGCCCAGCACGTCGTGATTCATGCTGCGATCCGGCCCCACCAGTTCGCGCGACGATCCGATGAGCAGCTGGCCGGTGCGCCTCGGCTGGACGTTGAACGCCACGGACGAGGCGGTCATGGCATGCGCACTCTGGAGGTAGCCAAGCTCCACCAGCTGGTGCCTCACCATGCCAGGCACACGGGCCGTAACGGCCAGATGCCCCTTGCGCGGAATGATGGGAAGCCGCGGCAGCAGCGCGCTGGTGTCTGTCCCGGCGGCAATGAGCGTCGCGCCAGACGCCATGGGGCCGGCGCTGGTCTGCACCCCGTGCCGGCTGAGCGCGCGCACCGTGACGCCGCTCTGGACAACGGCACCAGCGCGCCGGGCCCGGTCGAGCAGCCAGCGCGTGAACGCCGGCTGGTAGAGCACACCATCTTCGGGAATGAGGACGCCGCCGGCGAGATCACGGCGCAGGGAGGGTTCGGCCAGCGTGAGGGCGCGCGCATCCAGCAGCTCCGCATGGAGGCCGTGTGCGTGGTAGAGGGCGCACTTGCCGCGCGCGCCCTCAAGCTCCTCGCCCGTGGCCGCGACCCAGATCGTGCCGCACCGGTCGTATTCCACGCTCGGGGGGAGCTCGGCCGCGAGCCCCGCGAGCAAGCCGCGCGAATACGCCGTGAGCGCAAGCTGCGCCGGCGAATCATCCATGGCGACGATGTGGCCCATCCCCGCCGAAGTCACCCCGCCCGCCGGCAAATCACGCTCGAGCACGACGACGCGCAGCCCGGACTCGGCGGCGTACATGGCGCAGGCCGCGCCTACCACGCCGGCGCCGACAACGAGGAGATCAGGCTGGCGGGTCACCGTGCCGCCGTGAACCCTGCCCGGAACGGATCATCGGCCGCGAACGCCAGCGTCACTTCACCGGTGACCCAGGCCCGCCCCTGGATATGCGGAATGAGTGCGCCGTCGCACTCCTCCAGCCAGCCAGTGAAGAGGCTGCCCGTGATGCTCTCCTGCCTCCAGCGTTGACCGGGCGTGAGCAGGCCGCGGGCCTGGAGGACCGCCATGCGCGCCGATGTTCCCGTCCCGCAGGGCGAGCGATCATACGCCCCGCCGGGACAGAGCACGAAGTTGCGGCTGTCGGCATCGGACCGCTCAGGCGGCCCCGACAACTCGACATGATCGATGCGCGCGCCGTCAGCCCCGGTGACTCCCTGCGCCTCGAGCGAAGTCATGATGGCCTCGGTGCGCTGGGCCAGGTCGCCCACGCGCGCGAGCGTGAGCGGCTCATCGGTGTGGATGATGAAGAACCAGTTGCCGCCGTAGGCGATGTCGCCGGTGACGCGGCCCAGTCCAGGGACATCGACGGCCTGATCGAGCGCATGGACCAGGCAGGGCACGTTGGTGATGGTGACCAGCCCGTCATCATCGAGCCTGGCCTCCACCGTCCCGGCCGGCGTGTCCAGCCGGACCGCACCGGCAGTGAGGCGGCCGAGCCACTGCAGGGTCCGGACGACACCAATCGTGCCGTGCCCGCACATGCCGAGACAGCCGACGTTGTTGAAGAAGATCACGCCGGCAGTGGAGTCCGAATGCTCAGGTGGCGTGAGCAGCGCACCCACCATCGCGTCGTGGCCGCGCGGCTCGCACACCACCGCACTCCGGAGCTGGTCATGCTGGCGCACCAGCGCGTCACGCCGCTCCAGCATGGTCCGGCCCGCGAGCACGGGCCAGCCCTCCACCACCACGCGCGTGGGTTCGCCTTCGGTGTGTGAATCCACCGCGCGGATGGCGGACGGGAACGGGGTCATCCGGCCACCTGCACGGTTCGAATTTCGGTGTAGAACTCGCGCGCGGCGCTGCCCTGTTCCCTGCTGCCCGAGCTGGACGCCTTCACTCCACCGAAGGGCGCGTGCGGATCGACGCCGGTGGTGTCGCCGTTTACCCGCACCAGTCCGACCTCGATCCGGCGGATGTACTCGAGTGCCGCACCGATGTTGGTGGTGAAGAGCGACGCGCTGAGGCCGTAGCGGGTGTGGTTGGCCAGGCTGATGGCCTCGTCGAGGTCACGGGCGGCGAATGCGGCGAGCACGGGACCGAACAACTCGTCCTGCGCCATGGCGGAATCGGGCGAGACGTCAGTCACCAGCGCCGGTCGCAGGAAGTTGCCGCGCGCCAGCGGTGCGTCGCCGGGCGCGTCCCCACCTACCAGGACGCGGCCTTCCATCGCAGCAATCGCCTTCCGGACGCGATCGCGTGCTTCCGAGGTGATCAGGGGACCAACGGCGGACCCTGCATCGGTAACGGGTCCCAGCGGCAGCTTCTCCACCTCCTGCCGAAGCCGCTGCATGAACGGCTCGAAAACGCTCGCCTCCACGATGACCCGGCTGGTGGCGGTGCATTTCTGGCCGGCGTAGCGCATGGCGCCGGCTGCGGTGAGCCGGGCTGCGAGGTCCAGATTCCCGTCCGCAAGGACGATGGCGACGTTCTTCCCGCCCATCTCCGTCTGATAGCGGATATTGCGCGCGGCGCATCGGGCGGCCACCTGTGCGCCGACGCCGGTCGAGCCAGTGAAGCTGACAGCGCCGACACCATCCGCCTCGAGCAGGCCAGCGCCGACCGTTGCTCCGCCGCCCAGCACCACATTGAACACGCCGGGCGGCAGGCCCGCCGCGATGGCGCCCTCCGCCAGCATCACGGCCACGTGGGACGCCTGCTCTGCCGGCTTCAGCACGACGGTGTTGCCGAAGGCCAGCGCCGGGGCCGCCTTCCAGAGCGGAATGGCCACCGGAAAATTCCATGGTGTGATGAGTGCGCAGATACCGAGTGGATCGCGCAGGGTGAACTGCAGGGCGCCCGCGGCCTGGGCGGGCACGACTTCGCCCACCGCCCGCACCGCCTCGCCGGCATAGTAGCGCAGGATTACCGCGCAGCGGCTCACCTCACCACGCGATTCGCCGATCGGCTTGCCGACTTCGCGTGCCACCGCCTGGGCCAGCGTTTCCCGTTCCTGCTCGATCAGCGCGGCCCAGCGGTAGAGATGGTCCGCGCGGGCCGGTCCCGGAAGGGCGCGCCAGCTCCCAAACGCGGACTGCGCTGCATCCACGGCGTGGCGCGCATCGTCTGCCGTGCCCGCCGGCACCTGGCCGATCACGTCGTCCCGGTCAGACGGATTGTGATCAGTAATGAAAGTGTCGCCTGATCCCCGACGAAGCGATCCGGCCACATGATTCTGGAGTACGGTTGCGGTCATGCCTGCTGCCTTCCGTTCTGGACGTCAGATGCCGCGCGGTGGCGGCGAAGAAATCCGGTGAGCTGGCGGCCCGCGGCCCGGATGTGGCGGGCCGCCAGCCGCGCCGCCGAGGCGCTGTCGCCCTGGCGCACGGCTGCAAGGATGCCGCGGTGCTCAGCGTGCGCGCGTGACTCGCCGCCAGTGAGCGCCAGCTGCATCCGCATGTAGCGCTCGCTCTGGTGATGAAGATTCTGCACCAGCGCGAGGGTGCGGCCGCGCCCCGCCGGCGCGAGAAGCGCCGAATGAAATTCCCAGTTGAGCTCGGCCCACTCGCGCACGCGCCGGGCGCGGAAGGCCTCATCGTAACGGGCCAGCACGTCAGCTGCGTGGCGAAGGTCCTCGCGCGACATGCGCGGCACGGCCTGCCGGAGCAGCGATGCCTCGATCAGCGCCCGCAGGTCGAAGAGCTCGGTGATCTCGTCCAGCGAGAGCGATGAGACGACCGCGCCACAATGCGGACTGAATTCCACGAGCCCCTCCGCTTCCAGCCGCCGCAGCGCTTCCCGTACCGGGATGCGGCTCACCCCCAGCTCGAGTGCGACTGCATCCTGCCGCACCGGCGCGCCCTCGGCCAGGTCGCCCCGCAGGATCAGGTCACGCAGCGCCTCGGCGGCAAGATCCGCCACTGTGCGGCGCGGCACCGGCGCCATCAGGCGAGGACGGGCAATCACGCGAACGGGCGGTCCACCGCGGGCGACTGTTCCGAGAAGAACCTGGGACCCTGCTCTGTCATGTGCAGGCAGTCTTCCAGCCGGATGCCGAATTCGCCGTAAATGGCGATGGTGGGCTCGTCACTGAAGCACATGCCCGGCGCGAGCTTCGTGGTGTTGCCGCGAACGAAGTTGGTCCACTCGTGGCCGTCGAGCCCGATGCCGTGCCCGGTCCGGTGCGGCAGACCCGGCACCTTGTAGTCCGGGCCAAACCCGGCGTCGGTGATGACCTTGCGCGCGGCGTCATCCACCGAGCCGCACGGGGCACCCAGCCTGGCCGCCGCGAACGCAGCGTCCTGCGCCTTCCGCTCGAGATTCCAGATCTGGGTCTGGCGAGCGGTCGGCTTGCCGAACACCGTGGTGCGGGTGATGTCGGACTGGTAATTCTGCACGGCGCAGCCGGCATCGAGCAGGACCACGTCGCCTTCCTTCAGCTTCTGGGGCTGAATGCTGCCATGGGGAAACGCCGTGTACTCGCCGAAGCCGACCAGCGCCCAGGGGCTCGTGCCACCCAGCTTCTGGAAGGCCGCCTCCGCGTTGTTGCCGAACTCGTGCGGCGTCATGCCCTCCTTCAGCGTGGCAAAGGCCGCCTTCATGCCGGCCACCGTGATGTCATTGGCCCGCTGCATCAGCGCGATTTCCGCCGGGGACTTGAACATCCGGCAGCCGGCCGAGATCGGCGTGCCGCTCACGAAGGTGGCGCCGGGCATCTCCTGCCGCACGCCGTCCATCACGAAGAAGCGCACCCGCTCCTCGATGCCGATCTTGCCGGTGCCCGCGCCCCGGTCACGCAGGATGCCGGCAATGACCCGGTAGGGGCTGGCGTCCTCTTCCCAGGTGCGCACGTCATTGCCGAACCGGATCAGCTCGCGGGCCCGCTCCTCCTCGAATGCGGGACAGACCCATGCAAGATCCCCCTTGGCCGGAATCACGCCGACGAACGGGCGCTCCGAGAGGCCCCACCGCATGCCGGTGTAGTAGTAGAGACTGCTGCCCGGCTCGATGACGATGCCACCGATGCCCTGCTGGTTCATCAACTCCTGGGCCCGGGCGATCCGCTGATGTCGCTCATCGTCGGTGATGGGCTGGATGCCCTCGGTCATGGGCTTGAGGGCGGCAATGGGCGCCGGGAGGTCCTCGCAGGGCGGCGCAACGCCTCGGCGACTCGACGCCTCGGCGGCTCGGCCCGGATCGAGCGCCAAGGTTCCCACAATGCCTGCAGCGACTCCAGCGAATCCTCGGCGATCCATGCTCGGCTCCTTGGTAGAAGTGGATATTGTATACGATTTGAGCTGAAAGCTGAAGGAGCTGTGAGCTGTGAGCTGTGAGCTGTGAGCTGTGAGCTGTGAGCTGTGAGCTGTGAGCTGTGAGCTGTGAGCTGTGAGCTGTGAGCTGTGAGCTGTGAGCTGTGAGC
>DASSTP010000246.1:0-8404 GCA_035707845.1 Gemmatimonadales bacterium
CGGCCCTGCATCGTGAGGGACAGGATGATGGAATCGCGCGTGGCAGGACGCAGCGTGTCGAGATAGGTGATGGAGTCGAGCACCCGCGCAAAGCGCACCACGCCGATGGACTGGACGCCGTTGAACCCGTCGGAGAGCAGGAGCCGGGTGCCCTGGGATGCGGTGACGAAGCCGGTGTAGGTGCTGTCACGCTCGGCGGTGATCACCGTGTCCCGCACGTCGAGATGGTCCGCCGGACAATTGCCGGGACAGTCGCCGGGCGTGGTCAGGTTTTCACTGCAGGCACTTGCCAACGCCGCCAGGACCAGGAATCGGATTGCCTGCTTCACGCGAGCGACCCCGGTCCGAAGGCGGCCGGCAGGAGTTCGCCCACCGTCCAGCTGGCTCGCGTACTGCGGCCGATCCCCTCGACCGGCAAGTGCGCGCCAAACTCCGACAGCACCTGGCGGCAGGCCCCGCACGGCGCCGCCGGCGGGTCCACATCACTGACCACCACGATGCGCCGAAAGCGCCGGGCGCCCTGTGTCACCGCGGACGCCAAGGCGGCACGCTCGGCGCAGATGGTCAGCCCATACGACGCATTTTCCACGTTGCAGCCGGCAAAGACGCGGCCATCCTCGGCTTCCAGCGCCGCACCCACGTGGAAGTGCGAATAAGGTGCGTACGCGTGCGCCTGTGCCGCGCGCGCGGCGGTTTCCAGCCCATCTGTCACGTCATGACCTCGTCGAGAAATGAGGTGCCCGCGGCGAGCGGCCGGGCGCCCAGGAACTGGGCGACCGTCTGCCCCACGTCAGCGAAGGTGGCTCGCCGCCCCAGTGGCACCGGTCGGACCCTCGGCCCGGTCACCAGCAGCGGCACGACCTCGCGAGAGTGATCCGTGGAAGGCGTCGTCGGGTCGTTTCCATGATCGGCGGTAAAGATAACGAGGTCCTCCGCCCGAAGCCGCCCGAGCAGGCGGGGCAGCGCGGCGTCGAGCTCCTGCAACCCCTGCCGGAAGCCGGCAACGTCGTTCCGGTGGCCCCAGGACTGGTCGAACTCGATGACGTTGGCGAACAGGAACCCACGCTCCATGCCCCCCAGCGCCTCCTCCAGCAGCCGGTACGCCACCGCATTGGTTGGCGTATGCGTGGAAGAGATGTTCCGGCCGGCGAAAAGGTCGTCCACCTTTCCTACCCCGACCCGGGGCACGTCCCGTTCTGCCAGCAGGTCGAGCAGCGTCTCACCCGACGGAGGCAGGCTGTAATCCCGCCGGCTGGGAGTGCGAACCCAGTGGCCGGGTTCCCCGACAAACGGTCGCGCGATGACGCGCGAGACGCCGTGGCGGCCCTGGAGCATGGCGCGCGCCGCCTCGCACGCGGCGTAGAGTTCCTGAAGCGGCACGACACCCTCGTGCGCCGCCACCTGGAACACGCTGTCAGCCGAGGTGTAGACAATCCATGATCCGGTTCGCAAGTGCTCGTCGCCGAGGTCATCCAGAATGGCGGTACCGGAGGCCGCACGGTTGCCCAGCACGCCTCGCCCGGTCAGCCGGCTGAAGTCATCGATGAGGGCGGCCGGGAAACCGTTCGGGTACGTCGGGAATGGCGTTGTCAGGATGACGCCACAGAGTTCCCAGTGGCCGGTCGTGCTGTCCTTGCCGGCGCTCGCCGGCTGGGCGGTACCCCACGCGGCGGTCGGCTCCGGCACTGGTGGGACGCCGTCGAGCGGGGCGCATCGCCCCAGGCCAAGGGCCTTGAGGTTGGGCAGATCCAGGCCGGCACCGGCCAGGACGTGGCCCAGCGTATCACTCCCTTCGTCGCCGTAGGCGGCGGTATCGGGAGCGGGACCAATGCCCACGCCGTCGAGGACGATGATGGCCGCACGCCGATCAGTCATGATACCTCACCGTAGCGGCGCTCGACCCGCGGGCTCAGGCTGGTGAGCAGCTCGTAGGAGATGGTGCCCGCGAGCGAGGCCTGTTCGTCGAGCGACACGAGTCCGCCAAAAATCGTGACGACATCATCGGGCACCGTGTCGTGGGTGGCCTCGACCATCGTCATGTCCATCGTGATGCGGCCGCGCACTGGCACCCGCTGGCCGCGAAGTTCCACCACACTCCGGGACGACGCGCTCCGGTGCCAGCCATCGCCGTATCCGGCTGCAACCACGGCGACGCGGGTCGGAGCGCTCGCGCGCCAGGTGGCACCGTAACTCACGGCCTGACCGGCCGCCACATCCTCGACCGCCACGACCCGGGTCCGGAACCGTGCCACGGGTTCCGCTACCTGGGTACCGGCAGCCCCGCCATAGAGAAAAATGCCGGGCCGCACCAGGTCGCCCGCGGCCACCCTATGACGCAGCGCCGCCGCACTGTTGGCCGCATGGACCAGCGCGGGCCGGCCCACCACGGACACCGCCTGCTGGAACTCGTCCCATTGAGTGGTGATCGTCGCCGGCCGCTCATCGGCCGAATGGAAATGGGTGCAGATGCCCTGGTAGCCGGGCGCTCCTGCCAGCAGCTGCCGCAGCGCGTCACACGCCTCACGGTCATCGAGCCTGACCCCGCCGCGGGCCATGCCGGTGTCTATGCCTACGTGGAAGGGACGCCCGCCGGCCAGGCGGAGCCACGCGCGTACCGCCTCGAGGTCTGCCAGCAACGGAGTGAGCCGATGCCGCAGCATGGTCGGCATCCAGCTCGCCGGGCAGGGAGTGCAGACGAGAATCGGCCGCTCGATCGCCGCATTGCGCAGTTCCCGTCCCTCCGAGGGACAGGCCACCCCGTACCCCCACGGTTCAAGCGCCTCCAGCGCCCGCACCACCGCCACGGCACCGAGACCGTAGCCATTAGCTTTGACCATCGGCAGCAGCAGCGCACCGGACACGCTCGCCACCCGGCGGGCATTCCGTGTCAGTGCGGCGAGGTCGACGTCGACCCACGCCCGTTCGGGCGCGTCAGGAAGAGTTACGGTCATTGATGTGGCCGGAAGGATATTTCCCACGGGAGAGCGGATGCAAGAGAAGCCGGCGCTCATGCGAGTCATGGACCTGGTGCGCGACCTCCGCGAGCGCTGCCCCTGGGATCGGGTGCAGACGCGCGCCACCCTGCGGCCGTACCTGGTGGAAGAGGTCCTGGAGCTGGATCACGCCATCGGCGAATCGGATGGCGACGCCATCCGGGAGGAGCTGGGCGATTTCCTCCTGCACCTGGCCTGGCAGCTGGTGCTGTCGGAAGAGGAAGGGAGTGCCACAGCCGAATCTTTGGCCGATCAGGTCGTGCGGAAGATGCAGCGTCGGCACCCGCATCTCTTTGACCTGGGCCCGCGCGAGGCATGGGAGACCCTCAAGCGACGGGAGCGGGCACGCGGCACGCTCGACGGCCTGCCGGCGACACTGCCTCCCCTGCTGATGGCATTCCGGCTGCAGGAGCGCGCCGCCTCGGTGGGCTTCGACTGGCCGGACGCCGCCGGGCCATTGGAAAAGGTCAAGGAAGAGACCGCAGAACTGGAGCGCGAGTCCGGTTCAGCGAACCGGGATGCGCTCGAGGACGAGCTGGGCGACCTGCTCTTTGCCGTGGTGAACCTGGCGCGCAAGCTCGAGCTTCAGCCGGGCGCGGCACTCGAGCGTGCCAACCGGAAGTTTGTCCGCCGCTTTCGCCAGATCGAGCAGCTTGCCGCCGGGCGAGGCGTCAGCATGGAGGGCGCGGGGCTGGCGGTGCTGGATGGACTGTGGGACGAGGTGAAGCAGGCTGAACGCAGCGAGCCATGAGCTATGCGCTGTGCGCTGTGCGCTGGGCGCGAGGCGTTAAGCGCATAGCGCACAGCGCACAGCTCATAGCGCATCGCGCCCAGCTCAGGGATAGAGCCGATGTATCTGCCTCGGGAACGCGATGCCTTCCCGGATGTGCGGCAAGCCGCAGATCCAGGCCAGCGCCCGCTCGAGACCCAGCCCGAAGCCCGAGTGCACAAAGGTGCCGTACTTCCGGAGGTCGAGGTACCAGCGATAGGCCTCGGGGGTGAGACCCTGCGCCTCGATCCGGGCCAGCAGCTTGTCGTGATCATCCTCGCGCTGGGAACCGCCGATGATCTCGCCGTAGCCCTCGGGCGCCAGGCAGTCGTTGTTGAGCACCGTGCGCGGATCGGCCGGGTTTTCCTTCATGTAGAACGCCTTCACCTCGCGCGGGTAGTTGAAGACGAACACCGGGCGGTCATACTGGGTGGCGAGCAGCGTCTCGTCGTCCGCGCCCAGGTCCCGTCCCCATTCCATGTCGGAGCCCAGTTCCCGCAGCCTGCTGACAGCATCGGTGTACGAAATCCGGTGGAACGGCGCCTGCACCCGCTGGAGCGGCGCGGTATCACGCTCCAGCTCCTTCAGCTCCTCGGCACGACTCTCCAGGATCCGCGCCACCAGGTAGCTGACGAATTCCTCCTGCAGCCGCATGTTATCGTCGGAGTCGTTGAAGGCGACCTCGGGCTCCACCATCCAGAACTCGGTCAGGTGGCGCCGTGTCTTGCTCTTCTCCGCCCGGAAGGTGGGACCGAAGCAATACACTCGTCCCAGTGCGGCGGCGGCGGCCTCGAGGTAGAGCTGGCCGGTCTGGGCCAGGTACGCGGTACCCAGGTCGAAATATTCGGTGGCAAAGAGGTTGCCCGCCTCCTCGCCGATGGCGCCGGTCAGGATCGGCGTGTCCACCAGGGTGAAGTCACGCTGGTAGAAGAAGTCCCGGATGGCCTGGACCAGCTCGTGCCGCACCCGCGCGATAGCGGTCTGGCGGCGGCTCCGGAGCCAGAGATGTCTATGTTCGAAGAGGAAAGTCGTCCCATGCTCTTTGGGAGTAATGGGAAAGTCGGGACTGCTGCCCAGGATCTCAATCCCCTGCACGCCGAGCTCCACGCCGCCGGGCGAGCGGGCATCGGGGCGCACTTCGCCCGTCAGCGCCACGGTCGTTTCGTGCGTCAGCTGGGCAAACCGCTCCCAGGTGGCGTCGTCAACTTCCTTCCGGGCCACGATGCCCTGCACGATGCCGGAGCCGTCCCGGATGACCACAAAGGCAATCTTGCCGCTGGAGCGTGTGGTCACGACCCAGCCGCGAATCGTCACCATTTGTCCGGCCAGACCACCCAGTTCGCTGATTCGTGCCACAGTCATCGGAAAGCCATGGATGAGATTGACGTTGCGTGTGGGAGGGTGGAGTCTAGCGGCGCTCGGAATGAGCGTCAACGCGGCCTGCATCAATTTTCACCCGCCACCGGAACCGATTCCTCCGGAGCTGGCGGGCAGCCCGCCCACCGAACTCTGGAGCGCCGAGACCGCCCGAGGCGTCACGGCCCCGCTCGGCGTCACAGGCTCCATCGTGGTGGCGGCGGCCGCCAACCGGCGGCTGGTTGCCGTGGGGCTCGATTCGGCGCGCGCGCTCTGGACCGCTCGCCTCCCGGGTGAGGCCGCCGGCGGCGTGCTCGCCGATGGCAATCGCATCTATGTCGGCACCGGTCGTCCCAGCGGCCGGATCGAGGCGCACGCGCTCGATGGCAGCACGCTGTGGCGCACCGCGACCGGCGAAATCACCTCGCCGCTGGCCAAGGTCGGCGACATGATCGTCGGCATGACTCGGCGCGAACAGGTGGTGGCCGTCAACGCCGCCACCGGACGGCTTCGCTGGCAGCGACACGCCGGCAACTCCCGCACGGCGCCGATCGCGGCCGATGCCGGGCATGTCCTCGTGACAACCATGGATTCGCTCATGCTGTTTGAGACCGCTGCCGGCCGGCTGGTGAAGCACCGTCGCATCCGGGGTGTCAGCCTCAGCGGCTGGGTGCCGGTCGGCGCATGGCTGGTGACAGGACTCGCCGATTCCGCCGTCGTCGCCATCGATCCCGCGACGCTTGAGGAGAAATGGCGGGTGCAGACCGATGCGCCGGTGCTGGGTCCGGTGGCCGTGTCAGGAGACACGGTATGGGCGGCCACCCGCATCGGGACGATTTATGAAATCATCGCCGGCACGACGCCCGCCGCGAACGTACTGGCCCGGCTCCGCTGGCCGCTGACGTCGGGCATCGCAGCGATCGGACCCGACCTGCTGGTCGGCGGCGCCGATGGGACCGTGCGCGGCCTCAATCGCGATGGTTCCGAGCGCTGGCGGGTCCAGCTCTGGCCCGCGGTGGACATCCCGCCCCTGCCGCTGCCGGATGGCTTTGCAGCGATTGGCGGCGCGGGCGACCTGCACCGGTTCGTGCAATGAGGCGCGCCGCCCTGCTCTGCTGCCTCCTTGCCCTCATCGGGCAGATGCCGCTCGCGGCGCAAGGCAGTCCCGCGCCCATCAAGTACGGCAAGTGGCTCCTGGTGACAGGTTCGATCGGGATGAACCTGGCGGCGGCGAGTGCACACCAGAATGCCGATTCGCTCTTTGACCTCCTGGGCGAGCGCTGCGGCGATGATCACGCACTCTGCGACCTGGGAGCCGGCGGCGCGTATGCCGATGCAGAGAGCGAACGGCTCTATCAGGCCACGGTGGCGTACGACCGCCGCGCTCGCAACTGGCTGCTCGGCGGCGAAGCCGCAGCCCTGGGTGCCGCGGTGCTGTTTGTCTGGGAATTTGCCCGCCCCAAGGGCCCGCCGGACAACATTCCGTTCGAGCCCAAGGTGAGCATTGGAAGCCAGCGGACCGAGATTGGGGTGGCGGTGAGATTCTAGGGCGTGGGGCTTGGGGCGTGGGGCGTGGGGCGTGGGGCGTGGGAATCTTGCCCCCCCATGCCCCACGCCTCATGCCCTACGCCTTTTTATGTCCCACCGCGCCGCCGATCAGACCCGTCACGATGCCGCTCAGTGTGCCGATGCCGATCACGTTCCCCAGGATATCGCCGAGACCGTAGGAGACCACGGTCCCGAGGAAGCTGCTCACGCTGCCCGCGATTGCGCCACCGCTGGCGCTCCCCATCCGGGCCGGCCGATTGGACCACCTGCCGAAGAGAAATCCCGTCACAAGTCCGATCAGCGAGCCGAGGATCGCGAAATTGTTCCTGATCGGCTCGACCCAGTGGCCCAGGACAACCATCGCCACCTGCAGGATGGTACCGGTGATTGTTGCCTTGGTAAGGGCGCCACGGGAGGGGGCAGCTGCGGTTTCCATGGTGACTCCTGGTTGGGGTCTAAAGCGTCTCGCGTCAGACGCCGAACATCAGACGCCGTACGTCTGACGTCAGGCGTCAGGCGTCAGGCGTTCGGCGCACCATCATCCCGTCCGAAAGAACTCCACCGCCCGCGGGAACCGCGCGAGGATGCGGGCGCGAAGCGGGCGGTTGCCTGCCCTGGTCAGTGCCGGATCCTCCTCAAGAATGGCGTCAGCCCGGATTCGCGCAATAGCCAGCAGGCCATCGTCGTCCGGAATGCGAGCAAACCGGACCGCAAAGCCGCCCGACTGCCGGGTGCCGATGAGGTCCCCGAGCCCCCGTTCTTCCAGGTCCATCTCAGCGATCTTGAAGCCGTCCTCGGTGGCCGCGAAGGCGTGCAGTCGCTCGCGACCTTCGCCCGAACTCAGCAGGATGCAGAAGCTTTCCGCGGCGCCCCGCCCTACTCGACCCCGCAACTGGTGCAGCTGGGCCAGGCCGAATCGCTCGGGATGATCAATGGCCATGATGGTGGCGTTGGCGACATCGATACCCACTTCGATGACCGTCGTGGCCACGAGCACGTGGACCTCTCCCGCGCGGAACAGTCGCATGACCTCGTCCCGCTCCTCCGGCTTGAGCCGCCCGTGCACCAGCCCCACCGAGAGATCAGGCCACTCGGCCTGGAGCTTCTGGTGCATCGTCGTGGCAGCGCGGAGGTCCGCCTTCTCCGATTCCTCGATGACCGGAAGGACGACGTAGGCCTGGCCGCCCGAGCGGCACGATTCGGCGATGAAGTCGAACACCCGCTGACGCTGACCGGCGGCGCGCACAGCGGTGCGGATGCGGCCGCGGCCGGGCGGGCGCTCACGCAGCACGGAAACATCGAGGTCGCCGAAGCGGGTCAGCGCGAGCGAGCGCGGGATCGGCGTCGCCGAGAGCAGCAGGACGTCGGGCGCCGAGCCCTTGCCGATCAGCGCGGCCCGCTGCTCCACGCCGAAGCGATGCTGCTCGTCAATGACCACCAGCCCCAGTCGGTGAAAATTCACCTCGTCCTGGATGAGGGCGTGCGTGCCGACCGCGATCGGAGATTCGCCAGAGGCGAGGCGCTCCCGCGCTGCGCTCTTGGCACCCGCCGAGAGCCTCCCCAGGAGGAGCTCAGGTGCAAGCCCGAGCGGCTGGAGCAGTGACGTCAGCGTGGCATGATGCTGTTCCGCCAGCAGTTCGGTCGGCGCCATGAGCACCGCCTGGCACTCATTCTCGAGCGCCAGCAGCATGGCAAAGAGCGCCACGACCGTCTTGCCGGTGCCCACGTCGCCCATCAG
>DASSTP010000247.1:0-7294 GCA_035707845.1 Gemmatimonadales bacterium
TCTCCCAACGTGCGCACTTCATAGAGCGTGCGCGCGAGTGGCTTCTGGGTGTAGGTCGGCTTGCCGGCCTGCAGGGAAAGCATCGAGGCAGGCGCGTGGCTGTGGTCGGGTGTGGAGACCGTCACCAGGTCGATATTGGCCGCCTCCTTGTCAAAGAGTTCGCGATAATCCTTGAAGCGCTTGGCCTTGGGGAAGGTGCGAAAAGCATCCTCCGCGGCCTTCCAGTCCACGTCGCAGAGGGCGTAGATGTTCTCGCCGCTCATCCCGTCCACGTCGTTCCGTCCCATCCCGCCCACCCCGATGCACGCCACGTTGAGCTTGTCGCTCGGCGCGATGAAGCCGGGTCCGCCGAGGACGTGGCGCGGGACGATGGTGAAGGCACTGGCAGCTGCGGCCGAGGTGCCGACGAAGGTGCGACGGGAGACGGGTTTGGTGGGCATGAGAGTTGAGAGTTGAGAGTTAAGAGTTAAGAGTTGAGAGTTGAGGGACTTGGCGCACGCAGGTCGTGGATGTCACGCTGAGCGAAGCGAAGCGGCCGGAGCTGCGGCTGAGCTTCGGCCCCTTCGGTCGCTACGCTCTCTCAGGGTGACACCCTGTCCGTCTGTCCGCCAGTCCGCCTGTCCGACTTGAAAGCGATCGCAAACAGCACAAACACCACCGCCGCGCCGGCCGCCGGCACCAGCCAGATCGAGTGCCAATTGTGGGTCACCGCGGTGCAGCCCTCGAGCGCGCCGCCGCCCTGGCAGCTGGCGTAGCGGTCCACCACGGCGCCGCTCACGAAGGCGCCGATGAAGTAGCCCACGCCATTGGTGACGAAATTGATGAAGCCCTGGGCAGCGGCGCGGATCTTCGGTCCCGCCTTTTCATCGGTGTAGATCTGCCCGCTCACGAAGAAGAAATCGTAGCAGATGCCGTGCAGCAGGATGCCAATGTAGATGAGCGGCATCACCGGTCCCGCGGCGCCGTAGCCGAAGGCCAGGTAGCGCAGCGCCCACGCCGCCATGCCGGCCAGCATGATGACCTTGATCCCGAAGCGGCGGAGGAAGTAGGCCAGGAAGAGCATGAACACCAGTTCGCTCATCTGGCCAAAGGTCTGGATGAATGCCGGGTCGGGGGCGCCCACTTCGTTGAGGTACGGATTGGCAAAGGTGTAGTAGAACTGGAGCGGGATGCAGAGCAGGAACGAGCCGAGGACGAACACCAGGAAGGAGCGGTCCTTGAGCAGGCCCAGCGCATCGAGCCCCAGCGCGTCGCGCACGCTGAACGGCGCGCCAGCCGCCTTGGGCGGCGTGTGTGGCAGCGAGAACGAGTAGAGCCCGAGCAGAATGGACGCCCCTGCGGCCACTCGCATCGGCAGCGCCAGCGCGTCGGCGTGGAGCACCTTGCCGATGATGATCCCCGCCACGATCCAGCCGATGGTGCCCAGCACCCGGATAAAGGGGAACTCGCGGGCGGGGTCCTGGACGTGGTGGAACGAGATGGAATTGGAGAGCGACAGCGTCGGCATGTAGCAGAGTGCGTAGAGGATCAGCACCGGATAGAACGTGCCGAAGCTGGTGAGGGTCGAGACATACCAGAGCAGCGCCCCGCCCACGAGGTGGAGAATGGCCAGCAGCTTCTCGGTGGAGAAGAACCGGTCGGCTACGATCCCGATGAAGAAGGGCGAGACCAGCGCCGCGATGGCCGTGGCGCCGTAGGCCAGCCCCACCTCGCGTCCGCTGAAGTGCAGCGTCTGGCTCAGGTAGGTGCCCATGGTGACAAACCAGGCACCCCAGACGAAGTACTGCAGGAACATCATGGTGGAGAGCTTGGATTTGCTTGAGGGCATGGGCGCCAGGGATTAGGGGTCGCGGGTCGCGGGTCGCGGGTCGCGGGTCGTGACTCGCGACTCGCGACTCATGACCTACGACTCACGACTCACGACTCTCAGAGGGGACCCCCGAAGCTACGGCCCGCCGGGCAGGGGCGCAATGATCCACGGATGACGCAGATGAATCCACCGATGTCACAGATGAAAAGCGATGACGCAGATGGTCCGTGTGGCAGGGAGCTATCGGTGTCATCTGTGGATTGATGAGCCGTCTGTGCCCGCGATTGCGTAACAGGGAAGTCCCGGGGCCTCCGGGATTCACCCTGAACGGAGCGCGACATGCGACATCTTGCACTTCTGCTGGTCCTCACCCTGGTGGCAGGCTGCACCAGCGAGCCGACCTCGACCGAGCCAGATGCCCTTGCGGGCATCCGAGTCACCGCCAATGCCGCCGGGACTCCGATAGCGACACTGGTCGTGGAGGTCACGGCGGCCGACATCGCCACTCCGCTGGTCTTCAACCTGGCGGTCGATGAGGTGACCCGCGTGGCGAGTGGAACAGTGAAGGTGCCGCATGGCACCGCACGCACGTTCCACATCACCGCATTCGACGATGCTGGCGATACCACCCACGAAGGCCAGGCCACCATTGACGTCCGGCCGGGACAGAACCCGCCGCTGCAGATTACCCTGGGTCCCCGGTCGGGACACGTGCCGGTCACCGTCAGCTTCGGCGACTTCTCGGTGATCGTCACCCCATCCAGTGCTGTCCTCGCTGTCGCCGGGCAGACCGTGCAACTCACTGCCCAAGTCATCGACGCGTATGGCGTGTTCCTGCAGGAGGGCACTCAGGTCCAGTGGGCCACGACCAATCCCGCCCTCGTCACGGTGGACGCCAACGGCCTGGTGACCGCCAAGGGACCTGCCGGCACGGCATTCACTGGTGAGGCGATGATCGTGGCGACATACGAAGGGGTGGCCGGCTTCAGCACCATCCAGCCGGCTGAAGGGGCTGGCACCGAAGACCTGGACGCCGACGGCGTTCCCGTCGCAGCGGGCGACTGCGATGACAACCGAGCCGACGTGCACCCCGGCGCACCGGAGCTCCTGGATGGGGCGGACAACGACTGTGACGGCACTGCGGACGAGAACTTCGACATGGTCATCGCTGAAGTGCAGGCGATCGCGGATCCCCAGAGCGTTGGGTGGGGCGAGTGGATCGAGGTTTGGAACGCGAGCGGCGAGGAGGTCAATCCGGACGGCCTCCTGCTGGTGGTGAACAACGCAGCGTGCCGCGTGTCGGCGAGCACGCCGGTGCCGGCGCATGGGTACTTCACCATCAACTTTGGCGTCTACGGCGGGCATCCAAACCAGTTCTCCTGCGCGAGCGAGCTGGGACCATTGTTTGCAATTCCGGATGGCTCGCTCGACCTCCAGCTCGGCTCGGGCGGCGTCGTCTCAGGCCAGGCCGCGCTGGACATCATGCTCGATCAGGTGATCCTCCCCTTCACGGCCGTGACCGGCACACCGTGGAGTCTCGATCCTTTTGCGACGGATCAGCTTTCCAATGATCTGCTGACCAACTGGTGTCTGTCGTCAGTCGAGGGCGGCACACCGCTCTCGGCCAATTCCGCGTGCCCGTAGCAGCAACCAAGTAGCGGCACGGACAACGGGGCCGGTATGACATCGAGTCGTGCCGGCCCGCAACTATTAGAGTTCGCAGATTACACAGATTCCGCAGATTGATCGTCATGTGGCTGGAAGAGAAGCGCTCGCGCGAGTCAGCGTCTGGCTTTGGATCAATCTGCGGAATCTGCGAAATCTGCGGACCAGCTCAATTCGCGAAATCCGCGGAGTTGTCGATCAGTCCTCTCCGATCAGTGAACGCGTAGCGCCGGTATTCCAGGCTCGCCGCGCCGAAATTGAGCAGGAGCGCCCGCTCGAGCCCGCTGGCCTTGAGGTAATTGAGCACTTGCGCGCTTTCCGCTCCCGACAACTTCCGCAACGCCTTCACTTCCACCAGCACCCGGTCGAAGCACACGAAATCCGCCCGATATGCGGTACGAAGCGTCCGACCCTCAAACCGGATCCGGACCGGCACCTCACGCTGCCAGGGAATTCCCGCCTGATCGAGGACGAGCCCAAGCGCCTCCTGGTACACCGCCTCGAGAAATCCGGCGCCCAGCCCCCGATGCACCCGCATCGCCGCCCCTATGATGGCGTAGGTCTCGGCATCCCGATCGTCGTCAGGCATGAACCATGATACTACTTCCGTCTGGCCTCTTCGCACCTTATCGGCGCAGGCGACATCCCAAAACCGCAACTGCAACTGCATCCGCAGATTACGCCGATTTCACAGATTGATTCGTGCCTGGACGTAGCCGGTACAAGCTGGCGAGCACACTCACAGACTAGGCAATTGGCAAACAGGAACCGATGAATCTGCGTAATCTGCGAAATCTGCGGATCAAATCTGCGGACAAATCCTGGGCTGCCTACGCGCGCCCGTCGAGTGGCGCGATAGGCCTTGATTCTCAACAACCAGTAACTGCGACTGCCTCCGCAGATTACGCAGATTCCACAGATTGATTCGTGCCATGAGTGTAGTTGGCATGAACGGAGGATCGCATTCGCAGATCAGACGAATTTTCAAGTAACAACCGATGAATCTGCGTAATCTGCGAAATCTGCGGATAAGGCTTTTACGGACTGCGCCGGGGCACTCACCAATGCCCTAAACATTTGGCGTTCAATCACTTATGGTGGCATCGGCCCGTTGCGCTGACCCCTCACTTCCATTATTATTCAGCGTTCCCCGGCCCTCCCGCCGGCCATCCGTGTCTGATTTCCAGCGAGCCCCATGACCGCACCACATTCGCGCGAGCGCATCCTGCCGCGCCTCATCGAAGAAGAGATGCAGCAGTCGTTCATCAACTACTCGATGAGCGTCATCGTCTCGCGCGCGTTGCCCGATGTCCGCGACGGGCTCAAGCCCGTGCACCGTCGCATCCTCTACGCCATGAACGAGCTGGGCCTCGTGCCCGGCCGCCCCTACAAGAAGTCCGCCACGGTCGTGGGCGACGTGCTCGGCAAGTACCACCCGCACGGCGACAGCTCGGTGTACGACGCGCTGGTGCGCATGGTGCAGGATTTCTCGCTCCGCTATCCGCTGATCGACGGCCAGGGCAATTTCGGCTCGGTGGACGGCGACCCGGCGGCTGCCTACCGCTACACCGAGGCCCGCCTCACCCGCGTCGCCATGACGATGCTGGAGGACATCGACAAGAACACGGTCGATTTCCAGCCCAACTTCGACGACCGGCTGGAAGAGCCCACGGTGCTGCCGTCGCGCCTTCCCAACCTGCTCGTCAACGGCTCCAGCGGCATCGCGGTGGGCATGGCCACCAACATCCCGCCCCACAACCTCAAGGAAATCGCCAAGGCCATCGAGCTCCTGGTGGACGAGCCCGAGGCCACCATCGCCGACCTGCGCAAGGTGGTGAAGGGCCCCGATTTCCCCACCGGCGGCTTCATCTACGGGCGGGAAGGGATCAAGGACGCCTACGAGACCGGCCGAGGCCGGGTCATCATGCGCGCCCGGGCGCAGATCGAGGAAAAGGAATCGAGCGGCAAGTCGCAGATCGTGATCACCGAGATTCCCTACCAGGTGAATCGCGAGAACCTGGTCCGCTCCATCGCCGAGCTGGTGAATGCCAAGAAGATCGACGGCATCAGCGGCGTCAACGACGAGTCGGACAAGGACGGCATGCGGGTGGTGGTGCAGCTCAAGCGCGACGCCATCCCGCACGTCGTGCTGAACCAGCTCTACAAGCACACCCAGATGCAGTCCACCTTCGGCGTCATCATGCTGGCGCTCGACAACGGCATGCCGAAGGTCATGAACCTGAAGGAGCTGATCCAGCGCTACATCGAGCACCGCATGACGGTGATCGTGCGCCGGACCCAGTTCGAGCTGGACGCCGCGCAGGCCCGCGAGCACATCCTCGAGGGGCTCAAGATCGCGGTCGACAACATCGACGAAGTCATCAAGATCATCCGCGGCTCCGAGACCACCGAGGACGCCGACCAGAAGCTGCGCAAGCGCTTCAAGCTCTCCGAGAAGCAGAGCGACGCCATCCTCAACATGCGGCTGGCCAAGCTCACCGGGCTCGAGATCGAGAAGCTGGAGGCCGAGCTCGCCGAGGTGCGCGCGCTGATCAAGGACCTCAAGGACATCCTCGCCAGCAAGAAGCGGCAGGCCACCATCCTCAAGACCGAGCTGCGCGAGGTGGCCGACAAGTTCGGCGACGCGCGCCGCACCGAGATCCTTTCCGACCAGGGCGAGTTCACGGTCGAGGATCTCATCGCCGAAGAGGACATGGTCATCACCATTTCCCACACCGGCTACATCAAGCGCATTCCGGTGTCGGCCTACCGCCGCCAGCGGCGCGGGGGACGCGGCCTCACCGGCGCCGACCTCAAGGCCGACGACTGGGTGGAGCATCTCTTCGTGGCCAGCACCCACGACTACCTGATGTTCTTCACCAACCAGGGACAGGTGTACTGGCTCAAGGTGCACGAGATCCCGCAGGCCTCGCGCGCGGCGCGGGGCAAGCCGGTGGTCAACTGCATTGCCATCCGGCCCGGTGAGCAGATCGCGGCGCTGGTACCGGTGCGGGAGTTCAGCGAGAACCAGTGGCTCATGTTCGCCACTCGGCAGGGGACGGTGAAGAAGACCCGCCTCTCCGAGTATGGCAACGTCCGCTCCAACGGCATCCGCGCCATCAACATCGAGGATGGCGACGAACTGATCGACGTGCAGGTGTGCGAGGCCACCAACGACATCATTCTCGCCACCCGGGCCGGCATGAGCATCCGCTTCCACCAGGCCGACGCGCGGGAGATGGGCAGGGCCACGGCAGGCGTCAAGGGCATCCAGCTCACCGGCGACGACGTGGTCATCGGCATGGTGGTGGTGCGACGCGAGGCCACGCTCCTGGTCGTGAGCGAGAAGGGCTACGGCAAGCGCTCCGAGCTTTCGGAATACCGGGTGCAGAAGCGCGGCGGCAAGGGCATCATCACCTTCAAGGTGACGGAGAAGACCGGCTCCATCGTGGCGCTCAAGGAAGTGATTCCCGACGACGAGCTCATGATGATCACCCACCATGGCGTCATCATCCGCTGCGCGGTGGACGGGATCCGGGTGATCGGCCGCAACACCCAGGGCGTCAAGGTGATGAACCTCGATGCCGGCGACACCCTGCAGGACGTGGCCCGCGTGGTGAAGGAGGACGAGACGGGCACCGAAGACGTTGCCGGGGAACCGGTGCCTGCCGGTGACGACGCCGCCGAATAGCGTGAGCGCCGAATCCATCCGGGCTGCCGCCGCGGCGCTTGAGGGCGTCGCGGTGCGCACCCGACTCCGGCCCGTGACCCTGCCCGATGGCGGCACCCTGCTCATCAAGTGCGAGCAGGACCAGCCCA
>DASSTP010000248.1:0-6854 GCA_035707845.1 Gemmatimonadales bacterium
ACGACCAACCTGCCCGCCCCGCCCGTCATGCCCGACTTGCCCGTCCTGGAGTGGACTGTCCCCGACTTCCAGGCCGCCTTCCAGAGCGGCCGCTACACCTCGCTCCAGGTCTGCCGGCTCTACCTTGACCGGATTCGCGAGCTGGACCAGCGCGGCCCCGCGCTCAAGTCCATCATCGAGCTGAATCCCGACGCGGAAGCGATCGCGCGGCAGCTCGACAGCGAGCGCAAGGCAGGCAAGATCCGCGGCCCGCTGCATGGGATTCCGATCGTCATCAAGGACAACATCGCAACCGCTGACCGGATGGAGACGACGGCGGGCTCACTGGCACTGGTGGGCCACAAGCCGCCCCGCGATGCCTTCATCGTGGAGCGACTGCGCGCCGCCGGCGCCATCATCCTTGGCAAGACCAACCTGTCCGAGTGGGCCAACTTCCGCTCCAACAATTCCACCAGCGGCTGGAGCGGCCGTGGCGGGCTGACCCGAAGCCCGTACGCGCTCGACCGCAATCCCTGCGGCTCCAGCTCGGGCACCGGTGTCGCCATTGCCGCCAACCTCTGCGCCATCGGGATCGGCACCGAGACCGACGGCTCCATCGTCTGCCCCTCGAGCCACAACGCCCTGGTCGGCATCAAGCCGACGGTGGGCCTGGTGTCACGCAGCGGCATCATTCCCATTTCGCACACCCAGGACACCGCCGGTCCGATGTGCCGCAGCGTCACGGACGCCGCCATCCTGCTCGGCGTGATGGCGGGCGCGGACACTGTGGACCCGGCGACACGGGACGCGGGCACCCATGCCGCGGCCGATTATGCCCGCTTCCTCGATCCCAACGGGCTCAAGGGCGCCCGGATCGGCGTCGCGCGCGAGGGGTTCTTCGGGTATAGCGGCGCCGTGGACAAGCTGGCCGAGGACGCCATTGCGCTGATGAAGCGCGCCGGCGCGGAGATCGTGGACCCGGCTGACATCCCGCACGCCGACGGGTATGGCAGCGCCGAAGGTGTGGTCCTGCAGTACGACTTCAAGCACGACATCGCCGCGTATCTCGCTACACTGGGTGCCGGTGCCCCGAAGACCCTGGCCGACCTCATCGCGTTCAATACCGCCCATGCCAGGGAAGAGATGCCCTGGTTCGGGCAGGACAGCTTCGAGCAGTCAGAGAAGCGCGGCCCGCTAACTGATGATGCGTACGTCGAGGCGCTGGCGCACTGCCGCCGCCTGTCTCGCACCGAGGGACTCGATGTCACCCTGACGGATCACAAGCTCGATGCCATCATCGCACCCACCGGCGGGCCGGCGTGGACCACCGACCTGGTGAACGGCGACCACTTCGGCGGCAGCTCCTCATCACCGGCCGCCGTCTCCGGCTACCCCAGCGTCACGGTACCGATGGGACAGATTTTCGGGCTGCCGGTGGGCCTGAGCTTCATCGGTGCCGCGTGGTCGGAACCGACCCTGGTCAAGCTGGCCTACGCCTACGAGCAGGCGTCGAAGGCGCGGAAGCAACCGACATTCGTACAGACCGTTACGCCAAGCGCCGAGCGCTAAGCGCTCAGCGCTCAGCGCTCCGACCTGCCATCTACCCCTTTCCAAGGAGTCACCTGCACATGCGCAAGACCCTCGCCAGCTGGCTGGTGCTCACTCTCTGCTTCGTCCTGCTCGGCGTTGGCACCGTGGTCGGCGGCCGCATTGCACGGCGCGATGCCCTCGACCAGGCGACCATCACCAAGTGGCGCCAGTATGCCGCGGAGGTCGAGCAGGGCAAGCGCACCGCCTCCGCGATGCAGGTCAATGCGCTGACCGAGCTGGCCATTTCCCAGAACGAGTACGCCGACTCCGCCATGGAGCTGCTGCAGCTCCTCGGGGGCGGCGTCGCGCTGCTGGGGCTGGTGCTGGGAGCAGATGTGGCGAGGAACATGAAGCGAGGGGCGAGGGACGAGGGACAGTGATTCACCACGAGTGAGCCCTCATGGATTCCCGCGTTCGCGGGAATGACGGCCAGGTGGCGACCTGTGACCTGCGACCTTCATTACATTCCATCACCCCCCGTCACCAGGAGTACCATCGTGTCCGTGGGCACCAATTTTCTCGAGCAGGTCAACCAGTCCTTCGATCACGCGGCCAGTTTCACCCGTCACGATCCCACCCTCCTCGCGAACATCAAGGCGTGCAAGAACCTCTTCTACTCCAGCTTCCCCATCAAGCGGGACGATGGCAGCATCGAGGTGATGCACGCATGGCGCGCTGAGCATAGCCATCACAAGCTGCCGTGCAAGGGGGGCATCCGGTACGCCGAGAGCGTGGATGCGGGTGAGGTGCAGGCGCTGGCCGCACTGATGACCTACAAGTGCGCTTTGGTGGACGTGCCCTTTGGCGGGGCCAAGGGCGGCATCCGGCTCAATCCCAAGAAGTACTCCGAAGCCGAGCTCGAGCGGATTACGCGGCGCTATGTCTTCGAGCTGGTGCGCAAGAACTTCATGGGCCCCGGCCTCGACGTGCCGGCGCCCGACGTCGGCACCGGCGCGCGCGAGATGGCGTGGATTGCCGACACCTACAGCCAGCTCAAGAACGGCGAACTCGACGCCCTGGCATGCGTCACCGCCAAGCCGATCAGCGCCGGCGGCATCCGCGGACGCACCGAGGCCACTGGCCGCGGCGTCTTCTTCGGCACCCGCGAGCTGTGTGGCGTGACCGAGGACATGAAGGCAGTGGGCCTGACGCCCGGCCTCGAGGGCAAGCGCGTCGTGGTCCAGGGGCTCGGCAACGTCGGTTACCATGCCGCCAAGTTCTTCGAGGAGGGCGGTGCCATCATCGTTGGGCTGGCCGAGTCGGAAGGCGCGATCGCCAACCCGAAGGGGCTCGACGTCGACAAGGTGATGGAGCATCGCCGGAACACGAAGAAGATCAGCGATTTTCCCGGCGCCACCAATCTCGCCAGGCGCGAGGACGCCCTGGAGCTCGACTGCGACATCCTCATTCCCGCCGCGCTCGAACGCCAGATCACCGGCGACAACGCGCCCCGCATCAAGGCGAAGATCGTCGTGGAGGCCGCCAATGGCCCGACGACCCAGGAAGCTGACGCCATCCTCGACCAGCGCGGCATCATGGTCATTCCCGACGCCTTCATCAATGCCGGTGGCGTCACCGTCTCCTACTTCGAATGGGTCAAGAACCTGGGCCACGTGCGCTTCGGCCGCATGCAGAAGCGCTTCGAGCAGGGCGCCTTCGAGCGGCTGCTCACCGCAGTGGAGGACGTCACCGGCCGTGAGTTCACGGCGGAAGAGAGTTCCCGGCTGACCCATGGCGCCAGCGAAGAGGACCTGGTGAACTCGGGGCTCGAGGAAACCATGATCAACGCCTATCATCCCATCCGGGAAGTGTGGAAGCAGCACGGCAAGTTCAACATGCGGACGGCGGCGATGATCGTGGCGATCGACAAGGTGGCCATGAACTACGAACAGCTCGGCATCTTTCCCTGAGCATGCTGGACCGCTCGGACAAGCTCACTGTCGCGGGCGGCGCAGTGGCGGTCGGCCTGGCGGCGCTCACGCACTACGGGCCGGGCGGTGCAATTGCCGGACTGCTGAGCTGCTCGCTGGCCATCGCGGTCCTCGCCATGCTGGTGGGCCGGTCGGTCGAGCAGCTGGGCGACCGCTTCGGCCCCGGCGCCACCAGCGTGCTGCAGACCGCCCTCGGCAACCTGCCCGAGCTGTTCATCGCGATCTTTGCGCTCCGGGCCGGGCTCGTGGAAGTGGTCCAGGCAGCACTGATCGGTTCCATCCTCGCCAACCTCCTCTTCGTGCTTGGCATCTGCTTCGTCGTGGGCGGTGTCCGCCACGGCCGGCAGCGGATCGGCTCCAGCCGAGCCCGGCATATCACCGTGTTGATGGTGCTGTCGGTGGCGGGCATGGTGCTGCCATCCCTCGCACACTACACCCATACGCCCGCCGCCGAGCATGAAGAGGCGCTGTCCCTCGTGGTGTCGTGCATCCTGCTGGCGCTGTTCCTGCTGACCCTGCCGCAGCTGCTCCGCAAGCAAGCCGGTGGCGGCGCAGCCGCCCAGGGGGAGCAGCCGCGCTGGAGCGTAACGACCGCCCTGATCGTGCTGGCCGCTGCGGGCGTCATCGCGGCCTTCGTCTCCGACTGGTTCGTCGTGGCGCTGGAGCCTGCCATGCACGCGCTCGGCATCTCGGAAGCGTTTGCTGGATTGGTGATTGTGGCCATCGCGGGCAACGCGGTGGAGAATTTCGTGGGGGTTCAGCTCGCGGCACGCAACGAATCGGAATTTGCGTTCGCGGTGGTGATCAACTCGCCGCTGCAGATTGCGCTGGTGCTGGCACCGATGCTGGTCATCCTGTCCGAGCTGCTGCATCTCGCGCCGCTCACCCTGGTCTTCTCACCCATGCTCATCATCTCGGTGAGCCTCGCCGTGATCCTCTCGGCGTTCATCACGTTTGACGGCGAATCGGACTGGCTGGAAGGCGCATCGCTGATCGCGGTCTATGCGATCATCGCGACGGCGTTCTGGTGGGGGTAGGGGGCGGTCGCAGGTCGCAGGTCGCACGTCACGAACCGGGCGACCGGCGACCTGACTTGCGACCCTCCTCATGGCGCCTTCCCTCCACGCCTGGTAGCGCCGGCGCCACAGGGACCCCGCACGGGGGAGTGCCCCGCCGCGGCGCTCCCCACGCGACAACCCTCGATCCCATCATCTCTTGACTGAGCCGGAGCCAGCGGCCGGAAGGGTTGTCCGCCGCTGGCACTTCGGATGCATCAGAGTGCCCATCACCATTCCAATCAGGATCCGGCCCATCCGGCCGGCGCTGTCCCGATCTCCTCTTAATCACTGAAGGAATGCAGTACGGCTGGCTGCAGTGGCGTTCTCCCCGCTCATGCCGAGGGGGGCGAGCCGGTACGCGCTCTACCGGCACCTGAATGTCGCAGGAGTTGAGGTATGCAGATGCGTCTGGCGTTTCTCCCCCTGGCAGCGCTCGCCGCGCTGGCCGCCTGCGCCGATACTGCGGCGGGCCCCGATACCCTGTCCGGCGAACTGGTGATCACGGAAGGCGCGGCAGCGCCAGTGCAGATCAAGCACCCGAGGGTTGCGTTCTCCGCCGCGGCCGCGGCCGCCAGCCTGGGCGGGTCCAGCAGTACGCCGCTCAGCATCCAGCCGCAGACGTGCGATGCAGGCAAGCAGTTGGTCGTCACCTACACGGTCACGGGGCGCCAGGACAATCCGGCCAGCTTTCAGTTGAATACGCACTGGGAATACAACGGCTCGGCCTGGGTTGGAACCTTGCCCGCCACGGTGAATGTGCCAGCGAGACCGAGCGCTCCGCCACCACCACCCGTCAGCTATCAAGTTACGATCACCGTTGTAAATGCCAGCGCCACCAGCTCGGGCACATCCAGTTTTGCCATTGCGCCGTTCAATCTCGTCACCACGGCGCCGGCGGCGCTCGCCATCGGTGATGCCACGGTTACCGTCTTCGTGGCCTTCGCCCCGTGCGAAACGACCAATACCGCCCCGACCCTGGTGCTCCCCAGCGATTACTCGGTCGAGGCCACCAGCAGCGCTGGCGCCGTGGTGGACTACTCGGCGCTGGTGACTGCGACCGACCTCGAGGACGGGGACATCACCGGCGACGTGGTCTGCACCCCGGCCAGCAACACGACCTTCCCGCTCGGCCCCACCACGGTGAACTGCTCCATCACCGACTCGGGCGGGAGCGAGACCACGGGAAGCTTTGTCGTCACCGTGGTGGACACCACGCCGCCGGTCTTCACCTCATTTCCGTCCGGCACGGTGAACCTCATCGCCGCTGACATCAACGGCGCGGTGCTCGACATCGATGCGCTCGGCATCACCGTGGCTGACGTGGGCGGCGTGTCCGAACCGTCCACCTTCCAGTGCAACTACGTGGCGGGTACGGTCCTTTCGATCGGCAGCACCACCACGGTGGACTGCACCGCGACCGACAACGCCGGCAATGAAAGCGCGGTCAGCTCGTTCGACGTCTTCGTCGGGCTGAACGTGAGCGGGACGGGTTTCCTGCCGCCGCTTCGCATGGAAGCACCGTTCAGCGCCCACAAGCGCGGCTCGACCATCCCGCACAAGTTCCTGCCGCCCACCTATGCGGACGGCACGCCGGCGACCGACCTGGCCGGCGACCTGCGCCTGGTGGTGAAGCAGCTGACTTCCGATCCTGCGGCCGAGGAAATCCAGGCCAATGATTATTCGGCGGGATCCACGACGTGGCGCTACGACGGCGATGCCGGCCAGTACATCTTCAACCTCAAGACGGGCACGTCGGCGCCGTGGAATGAAGGCGTCTGGCGGACCACCGTGTCGTACAAGGGCATCGTGCTGGCGGAGACGCAGTTCAACCTGCGGCGCTGACGTCGGGAGGGGCTGGCCTCGCGATTCGGCCACGGTGATGTACCGTTAAGGGTCGCAGGTCACAGGTCGCAAGTCACGAACGGCGAGACTTGCGACCTGCGACCTGCGACCCTTGACCGTCGACCATGGCATGCCCGACACCCTGACCGCCCTCGACACGGCCCTCGCCGGCCGCTACCGCCTGCTCGAGCAGATCGGCCGCGGCGGGATGGCTACGGTCTACCGCGCCGATGACCTGCGTCATGGCCGCGTCGTTGCCATGAAGGTGCTGCGCGCCGACCTGATGCTTTCCGCCGGCGAGACCAGCCGTTTCCTCCGCGAAATCCGCATCGCCGCGCAGTTGAGCCACCCGGGGATCTTGCCGCTGTTTGACTCCGGGGAAGTTACGGTCGAGGGTCAAGGGTCGAGGGTCGAGCATCCCGCCTCGACCATCGACCCTCAACCCTCGACTCTC
>DASSTP010000249.1:0-2681 GCA_035707845.1 Gemmatimonadales bacterium
CAGATCAACACCCGCGACATCCTGTTCATCTGCGGCGGCGCGTTCGACGGACTCGAGAAGATCATCGAGGCGCGCACGGGCCGGCAGCAGATCGGGTTCAGCAGCACTGACCTTGGCCATCGCGATGGCATCGACGAGAAGGACCCCTTTGCCGACGTCGAGCCGGACGACCTGCTGCGCTTCGGGCTGATCCCCGAGCTGGTGGGCCGCCTGCCGGTCTCGGTGCCGCTGCAGTCGCTCGACGAAGACGCGCTGGTGCGCATCCTGCTCGAGCCCAAGAACGCCCTCACCAAGCAGTACAAGAAACTCTTCGAGCTGGAGAACGTGGGCCTCACGTTCGATCCCGAGGCGCTCAGGGCCGTGGCCCAGAAGGCGCTCAAGCGGGGGACCGGCGCCCGGGGGCTGCGCAGCATCCTGGAAACGCTGATGACGGACATCATGTTCGACCTGCCCACCCGGGACGATGTCCGTGAGGTTGTCATCACCCGCGAGGCGGTCACCGAGGGCACCCAGCCGCTGATCGTCACCGAACGTCCCCGCGCCAAGCGCGAGGCGTGACGTCGCCGCTGGGCGCGCTGCCGGCCACGTTCGTCGGCTCCTTTCCCGATCCCGACGTCCCGCTCGACCCACCCCTTCCGGAAATCGCGTTCGTCGGCCGCTCCAACGTCGGCAAGTCCAGCCTGCTCAATGCCCTGACCGGCAAGGCCGGCCTCGCACGGGTGAGCGCCACGCCCGGCAAGACCACCATGGTGAATGTCTTCCGGTTTCCGGCGTTCTATCTGGTGGACCTGCCCGGTTACGGCTACGCCCGGGCGAGCCAGCCGGAGCGCCGGCGGTACCGTGACCTGCTGGCCCACTACCTCGACAAGCGCGAACGGCTGGCCGGCGTGGTCTGGCTGCTCGACCTCAGGCATCCGCCGTCGCGGGACGACCTCGCCATGCAGCGGCAGCTGATCGGGGCCAACCGGGCCACGCTCGCCGTCTTTACCAAGGCCGACAAGTTTTCCCATGCGCAGCGGCTCGTGCGCGAGCGCGAGCTTGCGGCAGCGCTGGGCCTGGCGGAAGATCAGGTGCAGGTGGTGAGCAGCAAGTCCGGCCTTGGTATCGCCGAACTGGGACAGAGCATTCTTTCAGCAGGAGAACGAGCATGAGACGGATATGTCTGGTGATGTCGCTCCTGCTGGGCGCCGCGTGCGCCCACGCGCAGAACCCGCCCCCTGCCGCGCCGGCAGACTCGGCGCCGTCGGACAGCGCGGCACCCAGGGTCTACGGGCGCCTCAACCAGAGTGACATCGCCATCCGCCTGCGGAATGACGAGCTGGAACTCCGATTCGTGCCGCTCGATGCCGGCCTGCTGGGCCTGCTCTCCGAGGACGCGGCAACGGCGCTCGAGCGGCTGGTCGCCCGCTATCGTCCCGCCATCGACTCGGCGGGCCGGGACGCGGGAATCTCGGAGCCGGGACTGGCGCTGGTCAACTTCTTCGGCGTGAAGGATGGGGTGCGCTTCGATTCGCAGCTGCTCAACATCCAGGTGCGGGGCCGGCTGCTGCGGCCGCTCGCCATCGTGCCACTCAGTCCGCAGTTCGGCAGCGGGCAGCTCGACGCGCGCGAATCGGTGATGGCGATATTTCTCTTCCAGCAGGCATTGCCGGTGTGGGAGCCGTTCCAGATCAGCTATGGCGCAATGACGTCATCCGACTGGAGCGACCGCCTGCCACTGCTGCAGCGGGAGCGGCAGCGGCTGCATCCCGCGAGCCCCTGACCGCGCGCCTCACCATGACCTGGTGCGCCAGCAGCCCCAGGGCATAGACGGTCCCGGTGGCGATGTGCGCCAGTGCGAGCATCCGCAGTACGCCTTCTCCCGTCACTGACTGGATCAGGTAGCCCGAGATCACCATCGGCCCGAGCACCAGCGCGGTCGCAAGCCCGGTGCGACGGGCGGTGCGCCTCGCACTGCGCAGGTGCCGCCAGATGTGCTTCAGTGCCACCATGCCTACGCTGAACACCAGCAGCGGCGCCACCAGGATGTGGGCCTTGAGCACCCACGGCTGCAACGGATGGTTGATGACCGCCCATGGGTCCACCGGCGTCATCAGGTACTTCATCCACAGGTAGACAAACCCGGTCACCGCCGTCGCCACGGAGGTGGACCAGACACTCCAGCGCTCGAAGCGCGTCATGGCCGCGCCGCCCCGAGGGGATGGATGAGGGCATGCAGCGCAAGGACGCGCCTCGCGGCGCGCTCGGCGGCCCGGGTAGTGAGCGTGGCTCCGGTGATGCCGGCAATCTTTCCCTTGAGCGCGGCGCCGTCCGACGAATCCACGCCGACAAACTGCCCCAACCACCCCTGCGGCGGCGCGTACTCCGGCGGCTCCGCGAAGGCGAGCACCTCGACGCGGCGAATGGTGCCCGAGCGATCGAGCACGAACATCAGTGTCTCACGCTCGGTCCGCACCCGATGGGTATCGAAGTACGCCACACCCACCGGCTGCCCCTCCCGCCACGCGACGTAATAACTCACCACGCTCGGCGGCGGCTCGACACCAGGCCCGCTCAGCGTTGCGGCCTTTGCTACGTCGCCCGTGGAGAGGAATGCCGAGCGCCGGACGATGGAGTCCGGCGCCGGAAAGGCCAGCCGCAGTGCATCCTGTTGCGAGAGGCGGGATTGGGCCTGTGCTGCG
>DASSTP010000250.1:0-4628 GCA_035707845.1 Gemmatimonadales bacterium
GGAGCTGCGAGCTGCGAGCTGCGAGCTACGAGCTACGAGCTACGAGCTGCGAGCGACTGTCACTCTGAGGCCGCGAAGCGGCCGAAGAGACGGAGCCATGGTTAGCCTCGGCCCCTTCGCTTCGCTCAGGGTGACAGGCTCACAGCTCACAGCGCCCACACCCCCCGCGCCACCATCACGCCCGTGCTCCCCTTGATGGCCGCGACGTAGTCTGGAAGCTCGTAGCGGCTCACCTCCACCACCCCGCCCGAGAGCGGTGCGTGGAGTACGCCGAGGCGGCCATCGGGATGGCGATAGGCAAGGGCGGCGTGGGTGACGTCGAGGCCGGGGATGCTGGTGGCGAAGGCGAGGATGTCGCCCGACTGGATCTGGTCGGCGATGACAGGAATGTGCGCCGTGGGCACCACGTGCCGCACCTGGCCATCGAGCGAGCTCTCCATCTCACCGATCTGGCCGAAGACAGCGTCGCTGGACAGCGCCGGATAGCTCTTCCGGTGCCCGGTCATGAAACGGAGCGGCCGGGTGTCGTCGATCCCGCCCAGCAGCGGTCCCATGTCGCGCAGCAGTCCTCGGCGCTGCCCATCGCTGATCCATTCGCTGAAATAGTGCAGGCGCGAGCTGTAGGTCGTGCGTTCTCCGTTGCGATAGCGCATCCGCTCGATCTCGCGGCCAAACCGCTCCCACGTGGGCGTCCCGTCAGCCGCCGCGCAGCGCGCCGCGGCCAGGCACGATTCCACCAGTGTCACGCAATCGAAATGGCTGAGCGAGAGCGTGAGCGGCTCGGTCTCGAGTGGACTGCCGCCGGCCTTGAGGTAGGCCTCCAGCGTGTACGCCTCATAGGGCGACCCCTCGGCGTATTCGCCGACCTGCACGGCGGCGGCACCGAGCGCCCTGGTGCAGTCGGCGAGCCCGGCGGTGCGGAGGAGGGTGGTCCAGTGGGTGAGGCGTTCGGCATCGGGCGAGCCGGAGCGCTGTGCGTCGAGCGCTGAGCGCTGAGCGCCAAGGCGCAAGATCGGCGCCGGCAGCATCAGTGCCGCTGCGCCCAGCGCTACATGGCGGAGGACATCTCGGCGGGAGTGGGAGCAGGGCATGCTGTGAAGATAGATGGACAGATGGACAGATGGACAGTTGGACAGATGGACAGATGGACTGTTGGACAGTTGGACAGATGGACAGTACTTACCCTCTAGAACTGTCCACCTGTCCATCTGTCCACCTCTCCATCTACCCCGCCACCCCCGCCCTGATCCGTGCCACCTGCTTCCGGTGCACCAGGTCGTGCCCGGCGTAGAGCTTGATCAGGTGGGCGAGAGGCTCGTCGCCGCGCTCGGCGTGATGGATGACGCGCTTCCGCTCTTCGGGAGTGGTGCGGGTGAGCACGCGCAGGTTGGACTGCCGGAGGCGGGCAAAGTCGCCCAGCGCATCCTCGATGGCGGCGTTCTCATAGCGCAGCGCACGGGCCCAGGCGTCCTGGTCGTATCCCGGCAGCTCCGGCGCATCATGCGCCAGCGCCATCCGGAACCGGAACGCGCCCACCAGTTCGGAGTCGGCCAGGTGCGCCAGCACCTGCCGTACCGACCACTTGCCCGGGGCTTCCGGGGTGGACAGTTGGGCCTCGGTCATTCCGCGTACGGCAACGCGGAGTGCGTCGGGCGTTTCCCGCAGGACCTCGAACGGGTCGCGGTCGCCCAGGATGTCGAGCAGCGCCTGGACATAGGCGCTGATTTCGTCGGGGGTGCTGGTAGTGGAGTTGGAGTATTGAGTCACGGGTCACGGGTCGAGGGTCGAGGGTCGAGGGTCGAGGGGCTTGGGGCTTGGGGCATGGGGCTTGAGAAGACGAGAGACGCAGCGCGCACTCCCACGCCCCATGCCTCACGCCCCACGCCGGTCAGTTCACAACCGATCCAGCAACGCCTTGAACCGCGGCCGGTCGTGCAGGGCATTGAGGTCAGGGTCGTGCTCGATCCACTCGCGGTGGCCGAATCCATTTTCGACGGCCCGTTCCAGCAGGTCGATGGCGCGGTCCGCCTGCCCCTGCACGCCGAAGGCGCAGGCCACATTGTATAGCACGCCGGCGTCGTTCGGGTCCACCGCCAGCGCGCGCTCGGCCCACGCTTCGGCGCGCGGTACGTCACCCAGCTTGTAGAGCGCATTTGAGCCGAGGTACAGCGCGCGGGCGTCCTCAGGATTGAGCTCCAGGTGGCGCTCCATGATGGTGAGCGCTGAGCGATAGGCCTCCATCTCACCCGGGTCACCCAATGCCGCGAGCGAGAGCGCGCCGAGGGCTGCGGCCTGGAAGTCTTCCGGCCGCACGGCCGATGCCTGCATGAAGAGGCGGTACGCTTCCCGGTAGTTGCCCTCGCCGAAACGAGCCAGCGCGTAGTAGTAGTGTCCCTCGTAGAGCTTGGGATCCAGCTGGATGGCCTTCTCGAACTCGGCGGCCGCGGCGTCATACTGCTTGCTGAGGCTCAGCGCGAGGCCGCGTGACGCGTGCGCCTCGGCGAGCCCGGGCGAGAGCTCGAGCGCCTTCTGGCTCGCGCTGTTGGCCTGTCCCAGGTTGGCGTCGCTCGCGTCCCAGTAGTGGTAGAGCATGGAGCTGCAGTCGGCGATACCCGCGTAGGCACGCGCGTAGCCCGGGTCGATCTCGATGGCGCGGGTGAACATGCGCCGGGCAAACTGCAGCGCCTTCTCGCGGAACTGGTGAAAATACTGCCGGCCGCGCAGGTAGAACTCATAGGCCTCGATGTTCTCACTGCGGGGGCGCTCGATCTTCTTCTTCTCGTCCTCGTTCAGCACCACGCTCAGCGCCTTGGTGATGCTGGCCGCGATCTCGTCCTGGATGGCGAACACATCCTCGAGCTCGCGGTCGAAGCGGCCGGACCAGAGCTGGTAGCCGTTGGTGACGTCCACCAGCTGGGAGGTGACGCGGAGCCGATTTCCCGCCTTCCGTACACTCCCTTCCAGCACCGTGCCCACCTTGAGCTTCTTCCCGATCTCGCCGATGTCCTCGCTCTTCCCCTTGAAGGCGAATGACGAGGTGCGTGACGCCACCCGAAGCGCCTCGAGCTTGCTGAGGGCGTTGATGATCTCTTCGGCTACGCCGTCAGTGAAGTACTCCTGGTCCCGGTCAGGGCTCATGTCCACGAAGGGCAGCACGGCGATGGACTTGGTCGGTGCGACAGTGTTGACCGACGTGCTGACGGTGCTCACCGGTGTCACGACCCGGATGGAATCCACCAGCGCCTGGGCCAGCTCGGTGGCGGTGGAGTAGCGGTCGGCCGGATTCCGTGCCAGGGTCCGCATCACCGCTGTCTCCGCGGCGTCGGGCACGTCCACACGACCCCGGAGTGGTGGCGGCGCCTCGGTGAAGCGCTTGACGATCACCGCCTGGGCGTTGGCCCCGGTGAACGGCGGAGTGCCAGCCAGCATCTCGTAGAGAACGCAGCCGAGGGAGTAGAGATCACTCCGGCCATCGAGATTCATGTCGCCGGAGGCCTGTTCCGGGCTCATGTAGGCGGGGGTACCGACGGACGTCCCGGTCTGGGTCAGGTTGTCGTTGGCACCGCTCACCGCCTTGGCGATGCCGAAGTCGGTGACGATCGCCTCGCCGCCCGACAGCATGACGTTCTCGGGCTTGATGTCGCGGTGGATTACACCCCGGCTGTGGGCGTAGGCCAGCGCGCTGGCCACCTGCCGAGCGATGGCGACCGCTTCTTCCAGCGGCAGGCGCTTGTCGCGGTTGAGCCGCTGCCTGAGCGACTCGCCCTCGACGAAGGGCATGACGTAGTAGAGAAGGGTCGCGGGTCGAGGATCAAGGGTCGAGTGCTCGACTCTCGACCCTTGACCCTCGACACTTCCAGAGTCGATAAGCGTGAGAATATGCGGATGGCTGAGCCGGGCGGCGATCTCGATTTCACGCAGGAACCGGTCGCTGCCTACGTTGGCGGCGAGCTCAGCGTGCAGGATCTTGACCGCCACCGGGCGATGGTGCTTGAGATCCTGCGCCAGGTACACCGTCGCCATGCCGCCCCGGCCGACTTCCCGCTCCAGGCGGTAGCGATCGGCCAGGGTGGTGAACTCGGGCGGTGCAGTGGACAACGGCGATTTCCCGGGGTGAGAGAGCTGGGGAAGTTTAGCCGAGTTGAGAGGGTGGTGCCAGATGGTGGTCGCTGGCTGTTGGCTGCTGGCGGCTCACCATGCGCTGTCATTGCGAGGAGCACCGGAGGTGCGACGAAGGGACCTTGCAGCCCGGCTGTGATCTTCGACGGAACTCCGTCACCTCTCGGGCGTCGGTCTCGCGAGCCGACATCGGCCGAATGATCGCTTTGAGGCTGCAAGGTTGCTTCGCCGGGACCGTGCTGGCGCACGGACCCGGCTCGCAATGACAGCCCATGACGAGCTTCATAACCCGCGGCCCACGCCCCGCGACCCTTAGAAGACCTCCCCCAGCAACCTGCGCAGCGTCTCCCAGTGCCGCTCGCAGGCCGCCGCATTGTACGTCAGCGTGTCCCGGAAGACCCAGCCATGCCTGGCCGGATAGGTCTCGATGTCATGCCGCACGCCTGCCTCGGTGAGCGCGCGCTCAAGCCGCTCCTTCTGCTCCTCCGGGAATGACGCGTCCTCCATGG
>DASSTP010000251.1:0-23603 GCA_035707845.1 Gemmatimonadales bacterium
AAGTCCATCAGCAACCAGATGATCGGGCCCCATGCCAGTCCGGCGACGATCCGTCCCCGCGTGGTGGACACCAGCGTCCGCAGTCCTGGCAGCCGGGCGGTCAGCACGAAGAAAAATACGGTCCAGCCGAGCGCGATCATGCAGTGCAGCGCCAGCCCCAGCACGGCGGTGGGCGCGCCACCCTCATACGCTGCCTTGCCCAGCACGCCCGTGGCGATGGACTGTGCCAGTTGCTGCACGGTCAGGGCATGCGCCAGCCACACCCACCGCACCAGCACATAGAAGAAATCCAGTGCCGCCACGACGGCGGCCGTCCCAGCGATCCGTCCGGTGACGGGTGGGCGCGCCGGCAGGGCGCGTACGCTTGTCATGGTATTCCAATCTCCGGAAATCGACCTGAATGGGCCGGAAGATTGGCCAGAGTAGTGAACGAGGCCAGCACCGTGTGACGAGCGGTTGCGACGTCACTGGCCGGTCGGCGAATGCACCGCCAACGCCGATCGTTTCAGGACGAACGGCGTGACTCAGCGCACAGCAAGTTGCAGCGCGCAGCGGCACTGTGGTGCGTGGTCAATGTCCCACGAATCGCACACGTCCGGCATCGCCAGACGTCGCTGGTATCCACTGAGCAGAAAGGTTCCGCATGTTGCACCGCAAGACATTCCGCGCGGCGGTCGTGCTGGCCGCCATCGCGTTGCCCGCCCTCGCGTGCTCCGATGACAACAACACCGGACCGGACAACGGCACGACCCAGCTGACGGTCAAGCTGACCGACGCGGACGGCGGCATCAATGCAGCCGTCGTCACGATTTCAGAAGTGTATCTGGTCGGGAGCGGGGACGATTCGCATGTGAGCCTCACCACGACGCCCATGACCGTCAATCTCGTCGACCTCGCCAACACCACGCAGACGCTCGTCGATGCCAAGGCCATCGCCAACGCTGACTACAGCGAGCTGCGCTTCGTGATCACCGGCGGGTATGTGGAAGTCGCCAATCCGGAAGGTGGCACCAGCATCTTTGCGTCGTCACCCGACTACGAAGGACTCCCGGCCGGTGCCACCGTGACCGGCCAGCTGCAGATGCCGAGTCTTTCGGAAAGCGGGCTCAAGGTCGACCTGCCGACGGAGGATCTCACGCTGGATGGCGGGACCGAGGCGCTGCTGCTCGACTTTGATGTGTCGCAGAGCTTCGGCGCGGCCGCCGGCAACTCGGGCATGTGGGTCATGCATCCCGTGATCAAGGGCACCACACTCACCGAGCCGGCCCAGGTGCGCGGTTCCCTCACGCTGGGGCAGGATGTCGTACTGCCCGGCAACCTGACGCTGGCCGGGTTTGATGCGGTCCTCACCAGCTCGGGCGGGGGCACGGAGACACTGCCGCTCGCCGACGCGGACGCCGATGGCACCTTTGACGCGACGTTCGACTTCCTGCTGCCAGGCAGCTACAACGTCTCGTTCACCGGACCGGAAGGCGTGAGCTTCACGACCGATCCGACCATTCCGATCGTCGTCACGACAGCGGCCGGCACCACGGCCGACGCCAGCGCCACGATCACAGAAGCGACCGAGTTCGCTCCTCCGCCCGAAGAGCCGCCGGCAGCGCCGACGGAGTGAGGGCAGGGTCACAAGTCACAGGTCTCAGGCCGCAAGTCAGACGGCCTGCGACCTGGGACTTGCGGCCTGCAACGCGGCCTCTTCCATTCCACCTGCTCCCTCCCCACCCACCTCACCCGCCTTCAGCAGGGCCCGGCGGAAGAGCACGGCGCCCACCGTTTCGTTCATCGCGATGAGTGTCAGCAGGAGCGTGCGCATCTCGCCGCCGGCCGCCGGGTACGATGCCGACGCCACGGTCACCAGCCCGATGGCCACACCGGCCTGCGAGATCAGTCCCATCCAGAGTGGCCGGGACTCAGCCGCCGACAGCCTCGCCCAGCGGGCGCCGAGCCGGGTGCCAAAGCGGATGGCCCCGGCGCGCACCAGCGCGATGGGCAGCACCAGGGGCCAGAGCCGGGCCAGATCGGGCAGCTCGATCTTGGACCCTGCCAGCGCAAAGAATATGACGAAGACGGGTGCCGCCGAGCGTTCCATGGCTTCGCGCAGCAGCACGCCGCTGCCGTGACGCGAGAAGTTCTTGGCAATGAAGCCGGCCACGAGCAGCGTGAGGAGCGGCTCGGTGTGCATCAGCCGCGCGACCTCGAGGCCGAAGAACGTGGCGAGGATGGCAAAGAGAAAAAGATCCGAGGTGGTGAGGCGCAGGTAGATGACGATGGCAAGGCCGATCAGCAGCCCCACCGGGAAGGCGCCGCCGATTTCCCACGCCGTGGCCCCGAGGCTGCCCACGCCCTTGGCGCCGGACGGCACCAGCGCCCGCGCCACCGACAGCGCCACGCTGAAGAGCAGCACCACCGCGACGTCGGCCACGAGCACCACGCCGAGCGTCGTCCTGGCAACAGGTCCCTGGGCCTTGGTCTCGGTGAGCAGGGCGATCGTCACCGCGGGCGAATGCACGATCGCGACCGACGCAAAGAGGCCCGCGAAGGCAGAGACGACAATCCAGTTGTAACCGGCCAGGAAGGGAATCCATGGCCGCATGAGCACCAGCGCCGTGAAGATGGCAACGAACGTTACCGCGAGTTCGGTCCCGGTGACCTTGAGCAGCGATACGCCTCGGCGCCGCAGCTCCGCGAGGTCGAGCTCCGCGCCGGCGATGAACGCGATGAGCGCGATGGCCAGGTCGCCAACCGGCTGGAGGTCCAGCGCCTCGCTGGGGCGCACGACCGAGGTCGCATGGGGGCCGAAGACGACGCCGGCCACCAGGTAGCCGACGATCTTGGGCAGGTGGAAGTTTTCTGCCAGCTCGCCGGCCGAGTAGGCGGCCAGGATCAGGAAGCCGAAGACAAGGATGGTGCGCCCCGCCCCCCCAAAGGGCGCGGCCAGCGCGATCAGCTGCATGAGACCGAGCAGCAGGATGAGGATGATGACGCGCCGCATGCTCAGCCGTCGCCGCCCACTGGCGCCGGTTCCCGCTCGGCCGCTTCGGCCTGGGGAATCACGGGCTTCTGCTGCTCGCCCGACGCGCGGATTTCATAAGGACTCGTGGTCACCACCTTCTGCATCAGCCGCGCCGACGCCAGGTCAGTCAGCAGCACGCTCACGACCGCGGCCGTGAAGATGATGTCGGGGAAATAGGAGTTGCTCTCGATCAGGTAGTTGAAGGCGATGGCGAGCGCCAGGCCACCCTGGCCGATGAGTGCGCGTCCCCAGTTGGGGCCCAGCACGCCGGTCATGTCGTTGAAGCGCGCCGCCAGCCGCGCCACGTACACCTTGCTGAGCATCCGCGCCACCAGGAACACCAGCACCGGGATGAACCAGGCGCCGCTGCCGCCGGGACTCCACAGCGCGCCGCCACACAGCAGGAGCACGAAATAGAGGGGCCGCTCCACGCTGTGCAGCACCGCCTCGATCTGCTGGCGGTTGCGCGACGTGTTGGCCAGGATGGCGCCCATGAGGAGGCCCGGCAGGAGCGGCGAGAGCTGCAGGAAGCTCGCCGCGCCGGTGACGAAGATGATGGCGCCCGCCAGCGAGATGAACAGCCGGTCCGGATGCCGCTCCTCGCCGAGGAACAGGTGAAAGAGCGCACCGCCGGTGACACCCACGGCGCACGAAATCACGAACCATTCCACCGCCGTCGGCGTACGCGCGAGCTGCGGGGTGCCGACATGATTGAGGCAGAACACCGCCGTGAGGGTGGCGATCGCAATCAGCGAGTCCATGCCCACCGCCACCTCGATCTGGCGCACCACCACGCTGCGCCGGCCCAGCCGCTGGACGATCAGCTGCACCGCATCCGAGGCCGAACTGGTGCCGATGGCGCCCAGCACCAGCGCCGGCATCAGTGCGTAGCCGGGCGTCACGCCAAAGAGCCACTGCAGCACCAGCAGGCTGGCGCCGCTCACGACGACCAGCGTGGCAAGCGACTGCACGAACGCCAGCCGGTAGAACACGCCCCGCAACCGGACCAGCCCCGGCAGGTAAAGCCGCATCCCCACCATGGCGCCCATCCAGCCCAGTGCCAGCGTCATGAAGGGGATGAACGTGCGCAGCGCCTGCGGCGTCATCAGCCCCGACACCTGCGGCCCCAGCAGGATGCCGAGCAGCAGGTATTCCGCGCCCGAGACGATCAGCAGGTGTCGCCCGATCCACTGGAACGCCAGCTTGGCCGCGACGTACGCCACCGCGACGAGGACGACGAGCAGGAGTGCTGAACTCATTCCCGGGAGAGTAGCCCGGAACGGGGAGGAGCGGAAGGCGGAAGCAGGGCTTAGGGCATGGGGCGTGGGGCGTGGGGCGGCAAGCGCTCGGCGCTTTGCGCAAAGCGTCTCCGATCGAGCAGCCTCCCGATGCTCGTCCTCGGTACCGTCATGCGCCCGTCCCGGCTCATCACCAGCTTGATCACGTCATGGTTGCGGCCGTACCAGCGGGTGCTGGGCTCGAGGTCCGACGGCAAGTTGAACCCCGGCAACGCCGCCATGGCGAGCGGGGCCTGGCTGCCGATGCCTGATTCCGGCATGGTGCCGGCCCAGAGCGTGACGCCATGCTCCCGCGCGATTCGCCAGATCCGGCACGCTTCGGTAAGGCCACCCACCCGGTGCACCTTGATGTTCCAGATCCTGGGACCATCGAGCTCCACGATCTGCCGGGCGATTGCGGCGCTCTTGAGAGTTTCGTCCATGCAGATCGGCGTGACGAGTTCCCGGCAGAGCGCGACATGCCCCAGCAGTTCGTCCGGTGCCAGCGGCTGCTCGATGTAGAGCAGGCCCACGTCGTCGATGGCCCGAAGCGCCTCGAGCCCATCGGGCCAGGCGTACGCGCCATTGGCGTCCACGGTCAGCGGGATGCCGGTGCCGGCCAGTTGCTGGGCCACTGCACGCACCGGCACCACATCCCAGCCCGGCATGATCTTGATCTTGACACGACGGTAGCCGGCGTCGAGCGCGTCCAGCACCCGGAGCCGCAATGTGTCAACCGAGTGATCCGGCGGGATGCCCAGCGCGACACCGCACGGCACGGTGGTCTCCGGCGTCACGCCGAGCGCCTGCCCCAGCAACGCCCCGAGACTGGAATGGTGCTCCGAGGCGACGAGGTCCCACGCCGCAGTTTCCAGCCCGGCCCGCGCGAAGGGGTTGCCGCGCACACCGCGGCTAAGTTCAGCATCCACCGCTTCAGGGGTGTCGAACTCGCGTCCCCAGAGACGGGGAATGAGCACCCGCTCCAGCAGGTCGCGCGCGCTGGCCAGGGTTTCTTCCGAATAGAACGGCAATGCAAAGGGCGGGCATTCGCCCCATCCCTCGGCGCCGTCGGGGCCTACCAGCCGCACCACCAGCGACTCGCGCGCATGCATCGCGCCGCCCGAGATGATGAACGGCTCGGCCAGCGGCAGCCGCAGCCGGTACAGCTCGATCGCCTCAATCTTCATGGGAGTGCGTATCCATCAGGCAAAGATCGCTGAAATGCAGTTCACCATCACGCCGCTCCACGGTGCCGGCTGCTTCCAGCTCGAGCAGGCCGGCGATCAGTCCATCTTGTGGGTGGAAGACCAGGGCGTGCACGGTACGCTGGCTTCGGCTGCCGGCCTCGGCGGGATACGCACTGAGCGGCAGCTGAAACGCCGTATGCAGCTGCACCGAGGTGCAGCCGCGCCGGGTATAGGCAACGATCTGGCGGCCGGAGCAGATGTTCCCCGTGCCCGACCGCTCCGCACCACCGCGAGCCGCCCGGTCCAGCACGCGGAGGTTGCGGTCCGAGAGCGCCCATCCGCCATAAGCCACCTGTTGCTCCGCATCCCACAGGCGGTTGAACACGGTCACGCCATCCGCGGCGCCAGCCGCTTCGAGCATTGCACACTGAAAGCCGTCATCGAAGCGCGCGTTCATCAGCTTGAGCGAAAGCCGAAGCGGGCGGCTCGCATGGCGCCGGATCACCTCCGGGACCTGCCGCACCCAGCGGAGGATGGTTTCCTGCTGGTCCGCGCGGGAGTCGCCGGCAAGCGTGGGCGAAAAATCCTTCTCCAGCAGCAGTGTCCCGCCACCCCAGGCCCGCTGCAGCACGCCCAGCGTGTGCCGGTACTCTGCAGCATCGAACGGTTCACTGCCGACGGGCAGGTGCAGCTTCACCGAGGGCAGGACCAGCGGTCCGCCGGCGCGGGTCATCTCCCGGCCCGCGCGCACCAGTTCCGCATACTCGGCGAGCGTGCCGGCCCATCCCCTGCCCTTCCACGTCACCGTCCAACCGCTGCGGCCATCCGGCTCGTCGCGGCGCTCCACCTGCATCCGGGTCACGTCCGTGGCCCACGCCTGCATGCTCCGGCTGCCGTCGGCGCGTTCGCCGATGACGGTCTTGAGCACGACAAACGCGAGGCCTGCCTCGCGGTCCTGCTCGAGCTGCCGCGCATTCAGGGAGAGCTGCCCCGACGCCTTGCCGATCGGATGCGGGAGGGACGTACCGAGGTACGACGCGCTCAGGTCGATGCGGTAGTGCTGGCGCACATGCGTCGCCCAGTCGGCGGGCAGCTCGCGGCCGAACCGCTTGAAATCATCCGAGAGCCGACTGCGCATTCCGCACCGCCTGCACCACGCGCTCCCGCTCCTCCGCGTCGAGGGTTGGCCCCCACGGGTCATCACAGGCCTCCGGCGGAATGCGGCCTTCCGCTGCCGCAGCCCACAGCATCCGCCGGATGTAGCCTTCCATCGGCTGGCAGAACGTATCCGCCGCGAACGCGTCAGCCGCCCGGGTGAGCGCCAGGAAGCGCCCGTGATCCGCGGCGTCCTGTGCCTGGAAGAGCCCCGCGGAGAGCGCCGGCACCGCTGCCGCCATGCCGATCAGCGCGGTGTCCGCACCAACGATCATGGAATAACCGAGGAAGCGATCCTCACCGCTGATGATGAGCTTGCCGGGATGCTGCCGCACCAGACTGGCGAGCCGCTGGTAACTCATGACCGAGTCGAGGGTGGCGATCTTGATGCCGATGATGTGCGGGAGGTCGAGGAGCGCGTGCAGCGTGGCATCATCGTAGGCAACGCCGCCGGCGACCTCATAGAGCCAGAAGACGATGCCCGGAAGCTCCCGGCTCAGCCGGTCGTGGTGACGAACGGGATCGTCCGCCACGGGGTGGATGAGCAGCGCGTCGGCGCCGCGCCGTCGCGCATCGATGGCAGCGCCGATATCGTGCGCGCCCGCCACGATCACCATGTCAGGCAGTTGCTCGCGCCACGTCTCCAGCACCGTCCGCCGTTGTTCCGGTGAGAGATGCGGCCCCCGCCCGGTGTGCGCCCAGACCGCGACACCGGCCAGCGGTTCGTGGCGCATGCTTTCCGCATACTGGCGCTGGGCGGCTTCGTTGATGCCCGCGCCACTGAACGGCACCGGCACGGCGGCAACCACGCCGCGGGCAAGCCGCTCGACGACCCCTCCCATCACGACCGCCCGAGCAGGGCGAGTGCGTTACCCGACTCGATGCGCGCTCGATCGTCACCCGTCAGGTCCATCAAGTCGAGCCGGGCGATCGGTGTCTCGGCCAGGCGCAGCGGCTGCCCACTACCGAGGAGAAAGCGCGCCGCGCCGATGGTCTCGAGCAGCGTCGCGAGATGGTCTTCCGGCGGACCCCACACCCAGGAGATATCCCACCAGATCCGGCTGGACTCGTCCGGCGTCGAGCCGAAATGCACCTCCTCGATGAATCCCCGGTCCGCGTGAGTGATCACAAGGCGCACGCGCGGATCCTCGCGCACCAGGGCGCGAACGGCGGCGGCCGGCAGTTCTTCGGCTCGATCCAGCGGGTGCCGCTGGCGGCCGTCCTCGAAACGCACGGCCATCATGAGCGGGATACCAACGCGCGCAGTCTCGCGCGCGAGCGACCGCATCTCGGGTCCCGCCGCCGCGAGGCCATACCACCCCGGATCGGCACGCACGATCCTCACACCGGCCTGCTGCAACCCTTCCAGCTCACGCTCCCAGTCCGGCAGCCCCGGATGGATGGCCGGTACTGCCGTGAAGCGGGGTTCGTGTGCGCAGGCATCGAGCAGCCAGGGGTTCCCCTCCATCGGATCCCGCCACGCGATGCCGGGAAGATGAAATACCCAGGCCGTATCGATCCCGGCCCGGTCCATGGCCGCGCGCAGCGCCGCCGGCGACGTACCCGGCACCCGGCGCCAGGGATACGACCCGACCGAAGTGTTGACGTCGATCCGCATCACGACTCCGGGAAGCTTGCCGCGGGAAAGATCGCGACGGCGTTGCGATACCTGATGCAGTCGAGCGCCTCAGCATCCAGCAGCCGTTCGAGATATCGCAGCTTGGCAAGGCCGGTATCCATGGTCAGGTCAGTGCCCCAGAGCAGGCGCTCCGCACCCACGGCGTCGAGGCAGCGCTCCAGCATGCCGCCGTCCACGCCGCTCCCCGACAGGTCCACGAAGACATTGGGCGCCCGGCGCACCTCCCGCAGGGAATGCAGCCAGTCGCCGCCGCCGCCGATATGCGCAAGGATGAAGGCGACCGTCGGATGCCGCCGCGCCAGGCGGCAGAGTTCCACGGCATCGGATGCTTCCTGGCCGGGATAGTCGCGACGGCGATGCTGCCAGACGTGCTGGAGCACGGGAAACCCATGCTGGCCAGCGGCGGCGCAGAAGGGATCGAGCATGAGGTCATCGGCCCGTCGGCTCGCGGCGAGCTTGAGGCCGATCATGCCGCCCGCCTTGCCCCGCACTATCTCCGAGAGGCCGTGCTCGGTGAAATTGGGATTGACCACGACGTAGCCGCGCACCTGGCGGGGATACTGGGCCACGATCTCCCGCTGAACCTCATTGGCCAGCGACACATCCGCCGGCGACGGAAAGTAGATGGGTGAGCGCGCGCCCCAGGTGCCCAGGATGGACGACACCTGCCAGGTAATGCCGATGCGTTCCGCCGCGCGCATGCGGCTCTCGTTGCGCGCCTGCCAGTCGCCGCGCGGCGACCTGGCATGCAGGAAGTGGACGTGGACGTCGATCAGCACAGGCGGAAGATGGGCAGATCGGGCAACGGTGTCGAGTCAACACGCCGACGGCCCGCTGCGTACTTGATCCAGGCCCGCGCATGGGCCGGCATGAACCCCTTGGAGGTTTTGGTATGAAGATGCGTACCCTGCAGTTCGCCGTCCTGGCACTGCTTGCCCCGGCCGCGCTCGCGGCGCAGGGCGATGGCGCCGGACGGGGCATGGGTGGCGGCCGGATGGCCAACATGAGCCCCTATGCCATGGAGGTTCCCCCCACCGCCGATGTCCTGACCAAGGCGCTCGGCCTGAGCGGCGACCAGGCCACCCAGTACACCAGGCTTCGTGACGCCAATGTGAAGGCCACCCAGGCACTGCGTGACAGTGTCACCGCGCAACGCACCAAGGCCCGCGAAGCCATGCAGGCCGGCAATCGCGACCAGGGCATGGAAATCATGCGGGCATCCCGCACCCAGGCACGGGCACTGCAGGACGCCGCCGAGTCCTTTGACTCCAGCGTCGCCGCGCTCATGACGCCGGACCAGAAGCCCAAGTACGATAGCTGGAAGAAGGCGGAGACGCAGCGCCTGGTGCAGGAGCGCCGCCAGCAGTTCGGCGGGGGCCGGAACTCCAACTAGCGCACGTCGCGCAGGACGGTCTCAAGCACACCGAGCGCGTCGGCAACGGCGCGCTCGTCGTGTGCCAGCGAGACGAAGTTGTATGCGGACCGCTTGAAGAGCAGGCCGCGCCGGGCGGCCTCGACCACGATATCGCGGCCGTGATCACCGGTGGTGAACTCGAGAAAGCACATTCCGGGAAGGCCCACCGCGCGCCGGAGCAGCGCAGGAAATTCTGCCGCCAGCCGATATAGTCCCGACAACAGGTCCCGCCCCACCCGCTCGATGTGCGCGGGCACATTGGCGCGTTCCAGTTCCAGCAACGTCGCCTCGGCGGCGGCGAGCGACGCGAATTCCGTTGCCAGCGTGGAACTGATCCAGGTCCTTGTCACTGCCGACATGAATTCCCGGCGTCCGGCCACTGCGGCGAGCGGCATGCCGTTCGCGATCGCCTTGCCCAGCACGACGAGGTCGGGGTCGCCCCCCCAGCGCCCGGCTGCACCGTCCAGCGCCACCCGGCCCACTGTCTTGATTTCGTCAAACACGAGCACCGCGCCGACGCGCCGGGTTTCGGTGCGAAGCGCCAGGAGCCATTCCGGCGACGGCGCCTCCTCGATGACCGGCTCGACCAGGACGGCTGCGAGCTGGTCACCCGCGGCGCGAATGCGTCGGGTTGCGGCCTCGGCATCGTTGAACGGGATGCGGCTGAAGAGTGCAGTGGTGTCCGCGGGCACGCCGCTGGTGCCCTGCTCCTGCGTGCCATCCAGCCAGCCATGATAGCCGCACCCGATGACGTGCATGCGTCCGGTGTAGGCGCGCGCGATGCGGATTGCCGCAGCCACCGCCTCGGCGCCGGTCTTCAGGAACCGCACCTGCTCGGCCCATGGCAGCAATCGGGACAGGTGGGCAGCGACCTGCTCTTCGAGTACAGGGGCAAGCGGCCCGACTAGGCCATCGGATGCTGCCTGCGAGACTGCCGCGGTAACGGCAGGATGCCCGTACCCGAGTGCCACCGCACCAAGCGCCATGATGAAATCGGTGTATTGCCGACCGTCGGCGGCGGTGACGCGGCAGCCCGAGGCACGCACCATCCGGAGCGGCGCCCCCTCCGGCTGTGCGACGCCGTACAGCGCCTCCGGGCGCTTGCTGCCGGTCGAGGTGAAGCCAGGGATGTGCGGGTTCATGCCAGGTCGAGCACGCCCAACCGGCTGGCGTCCTGCCCATCGCCACGCAGGTAGACCCAACCGCCGCCGCCACTCCAGACCAGCTGGCCGGCCCGGCGCTGCCGTTCGTCACGCATCTCGTTTACCGCAAGATCAAACCGCACCTGCTCCAGCATCGCGAGATCGGGCCAGAAGTCGGGTGCCAGTGCGACGGTGACGCGATAGCCCTCGTCGGTCAGCATCCACGCCCCGCGCACCGACCCGGGGCTGGCATCCGAGCCGCCGGCAGGTCGAACGCGAAGCGTCCCGCCTGCATCCGGCACGACCAGCACGCCCCAGACGCCACCCTCGGGATCCTGCAGGTAGATCTGCACTCCGTCCGAATGGATGTCCTCGGCGTCGTTGTCGAACGCCAGCGGTGCGGCATCGGCGGGCCGGAAGACGGGCGATGCCTTGAGCACGTCAACGGAGACGTAGAGCGCCTCATCATCCCAGTTGACACTCGCCCGGGCGCTGAACACCTCCGGACCCAGGTACGGCTCCTCGCTTCGGCGGTACTGGTCATCGTGGTCCAGCATGAGCGGCGCGCTCTCGTCGAAACCTTCCGCTGATCCATCGAGCGCGGGCGGGTCCGGCACCCGAAGCGCCGTGCCACTCGCCGGGTCGTTGCGCACCCGGGTCAGCAATGGCTCGAACGCAGGCTGGCGCAGCAGCCGCCCACCGAGCCGAACCCGCCCGGTGGCAGTCTGCACTTCCCATCCATCGCTCAGGAGCGCGTGTACATGGCGTTCGCCACCGAGCTCCACGCTGATCGTTCCGCCCTCGATCGAGACCTGCGCCTGCCGGTCACCAACCGCGAGCACGGTGGCGAACATCACGTCGTTCGCACTGCCGCGGCGAAGCAGGAACGGCTCGGCGGCTCGCTGGCTTGGCGGCTCGCTGGCTCGGCGGCTCGGCTCGGTAATGGGTAGCCCCGGGCCAGTGGCCGCGAACAGCTCACCCCCACCGGCGAAGGTGAGCGAGAGTGGCTGGTTGCGTTCGATGGCGGTGACATGCCAGTTGCCGTCGGCGTCGGGCGCGAGCCGGCGCACATTGTCAACGAATTCGCCGAGATCGAGCTCGGCCGACTGCGCAGCCGAACTGGGTATCTGCGCGCCCGCGAGGTGCCAGGGCAGTTCGATGGTCCGTTTCCGGTCGCTCGCCAGCTGCACGACATCGAGCAGGTACGCGGGGCCCAGCACGATCGTACGGGTCACATCGTCCCACATGGCGCGGACCCACGACCACTCCTCCCCTGCATCGAAGGCGTCACAATGGGCGTCACCGGCATGCTGGGACTTGCCGTCCAGCAACGGCGCATTGTGGGCCAGCGTGGAGCGATACCAGAAGAGGTCGCGATCCACGTAATTGCCAGTGCCAGGATCGGTGAGCCAGTTGATCCCATCGGCGTACCACGAGAGATGCAGTCGGTCAGGGTGGCCATGGCCACCACTCCAGGCGCCGGCCTCGAGGCTTACGTACCGTCGTGCGTCGCGCAGGATGGCAAGCCCCTGCGAGGGCATCAGCGTGCTTGGCGGCGTCCACGTCGACTCCTCCGGCAGTTCGGCGAGGCCTTCCATGAGCACGTTCCATGAGAGCGACGTACGATCGCGCATGGACGGCGCCGGTTCGCCCGCCTCGAACAGGTAGGAATCAAAGAAGCGTGCCACAGGTGCCGGATCGCGGTAGCGCTGGTGCAGCCAGTCGGCCATGCCGGTGAGGTCGGAGCCCTCGCGTCCAGTCAGCATGCCGAGACCGACTTCCCACAGTTCCAGGTACATGGGCTGGGCCAGCGAGACACCGAAGCGCGCGTCCTTGCGGGCTGGAAAAGTGGCGTCCGGCAGTGCGGAGATCAGTGGCGCGCGGAGCGCGCCGGCCAGGTGCGCCGCCAGTGCCGGATCAGCCGGCAGGTCCATGCCGCAGAGCCGGGCCCAGCGGACGCCGGTCAGCATCCCCTGCAGCGCAAAGAGATGGTAGTTCTCGCCCTCGTGCCACATGCCGTCGCCACCGAGGCCGCGCGCCATCAGCGCGAGCAGGCCGTTGTCACCCTGGATGGCGCGCTCGGCCAGGTCAGCGTCCTCGAACCAGACCGCGACCGCAGCCAGCGCCGCGTCGTGCCACACCTGCCGGTTGGAGTACCCCTCGTTGAATTCGCCGATGAGTGAGGCGGCCTCGTCCGCCACCTGATCCACGACTCCACTGGTGGATTCGGGCAGCCGTCCCGCCTCGCGCAGCATGACGGCCGCAGCCAGCCAGTTGGTGAGCCAGATGGATTCGAGATAGGTGGAGAAGAAGAGACGCGCGGGACCGAGGACGTTGTCCCGGTTGGGATATTCGGCATAGCCGGCGTAGGCATCGAGCAGCGACACCGCGCGCTCGCCGACCCGGTCGTGACCGCCCAGCGCGGCGAGCGCCGCGAGTGATGCGGCCTGCTCGGCGAGCCAGAGGTGCTGGTATCGCGCCCAGTGGCGGCGATGGTAGTCGCCCTCGGCGGACTGGAAGCAGCGGGGACACTGCCAGCGGTCGGCGCACCAGGGATCAAAACCGAAGGGCGTCCCATCATGCGGGCAGGTTCCGCCGATGCGGGACATCAGCGCCTTCTCGCCCGGCACCACCGGCATCTGGTTGATGATGCGCTCCGCGCGCGCGCTGATCCGCTGTTCCAGGGCCGTCAGGTCGGCGGACTCATTGACCTGTTCCCGCCGAGCTTCGAGATCTTCCACCGTTACCACGTCGAGACTCCCTCTCTTGCCCACCGCACCGTGAGTACGCTGGCACCGCTGTCGCGCGCGGCGGACTCCACCGCCGCCCGGCAGCCGGGTGCCAGAAAGAACATGCAGCCGCCGGCACCGGAGCCGGCGGCCTTGCCTCCCACTGCGCCTCGGCGCATCACGGCCGCCTCCAGCGCGGCCATCTCCGCGGTGCGCATGGCGGGGTCGAGCTGCTGCTGGAGGTCCCAGTTGCGTGCCATGAGGCGTCCCACCTCTTCCAGGCAGCGTTCTCGCAAGGCACCGCGCATCTGGACGGCGAGGTCGCGCAGGCCGCGCAGCGCCTCCGTCACCTTGTGATCGCCCTGTTCATAGGCCGTCATGACCCGGGCAATGGTACTGCCCGAGACGCGTGACATCCCGGTATAGCAGAGGACCATGGCCTCCTGCAGCTCCGCCGCGAACGCCGTGTCGAGAGCAAGCGGTTGGGTCTGGATATCGGGATCGTGGAACTCGAGGTAGCGGAACCCGCCAAGCGCTGCCATCCACTGATCCTGCCGTCCGCCCGGGATGCCGGCGTCCCGTGTCTCCACCTGCCACGCCTCGTGCGCGATCGTTTCGGCCTCGGCCGTTTCATTGCGGGCGTGATGCAGCGCCGCGACCATGGCCACGCCCATCGCACCGCTGGTGCCGAGCCCCGAACCCGGCGGTGCGTCACTGCGGGACACAATCGTGGCATTGCCGGCCGGCCAGCGCCGGGCCGCATGCGCCATCAGCGGCAGGCGCGACGCGCCAGCGCCCAGTGCCTCCCGGACATCGAGATCCTCGGAGATCAGCTCGACACTGTCCCCACCCGGCAGGACGTTGACGTGGACCCTGAGGTCAATGGCAGCAGACACCACGGCGCCGCCTTCGCGGGCCGAAAAGGGCGGCACGTCGGTCCAGGCGCCGGCGAAATCGAGTCGCACCGGCGCCGCCGCATGGGCTCGCCTGACGTTCATTCCACACTCCACTGTGCCACCGTCGGCAATTCGCCCCGGAGATCCATGACCACGTGACGGACGCGCCGGTTCATCCCCTGCAGGCCACGCGCATGATAGAGGAACGCCACCGGCACCTGATCATGAAAGGTACGCTGTTCGTCATCGGGGTTTCCATCGGCTGGAAGACCGGCAAGTTGGAGCAGCGGCGCAAGATACCCCAGGCCCGGATCACCCGGGACCCCGAGCACGGCCGCATCGAAATCGTGACTGCTGTACACTCGATCGAGGAAGGCGGAGAGTTCCATCTGCCGGATATGAACCGTGAACCCGGCCCGCGCAAGCTGCGCCTGGATCAGCTGCTCCAGTGCGGCCTCGCCAGAGCCGACCGTGAGGAGCTGGAAGGAGGGTCGCGGGTCGCGGGTCTCGGGTCTCGCTACGTCGCGACTCGTGACGCGAGACCCGTGACCCGGGTCCAGTCGCCCCGGCACCCCCTCAGGCACCGGCCCCCACGCCGGCGTCCCGAACCCGAAGAGATAGCCATCCACGATCTCCTGGCGATCCAGCCCCTCGGACACCGCACGACGCACGTCGAGCTGGTTGAATGGCGCGTGCCGGGTGTTGAAGACAATGCCGTAGGTGAAGAGCAACGGATAGGTGGCGACGGCCAGGTGCGGATCCCGGCGCACAAAGGCCGCGTGCGCGGGCTGGATGCCGGCGAAGTCGAGCTCACCCGAGCTCAGGGCCGCCAGCTTGGTGGCGGGCTCATCCACAACGACCACGATGAACCGGTCAAGCTTCGGAGGTCCACCAAGTGACGCGGGAAACGCATCATTCCGCTGAAACACCCAGCGCCGGTTGGGCTCGTGTGACACGAAGCGAAAGGGACCGTTGCCCACCGGATGCTCGTTGAACGGTGCGCTTCGGAGTTCTCCATGGGGCACGCGCCCGAGGAGATGTTGAGGCAGCACCGCAAGATCGGTCAGCACATCCGGGATACGGGATTGCGGTGCGGCGAACTGAATCACCAGCGTCGTGTCGTCCTCCGCGCTCACCCGCTGGATGCCGCGAACGTCCTGGTAGCGGGGATATCCCGTGACGCTGTCCCGGGCGGCATCGAGGGTCCACTCGGCGTCGCGGGCGACGGTGGGGCTGCCGTCATGCCACCGCACACCGGCGTGGAGGATGAAGGTGAGGCGCCGGTGATCAGGCGACCAGCGCCAGCTGCTGGCCAGGTACGGTTCCACCTGCATGGCACTGTCGTAGCGCACCAGGGTGGTGAACAGCACGTAGCGCTGCACCTGATGGGCCAGCGGGTGCTGCGTAAGCAGCGGGTTGATGCTCTGGAGATCGGCGCCCGAGGCAAACATTACGGTAGCGCCCCGCTTGGCGGCCACCGATCCGCAGCCGCCCAGCGCCGCCGCGGCCAGCAGGCCCGCCAGCAGGGTGATACGCCTGTTTCGCGCTCGGGTCATGCGGTAGAATAGGCGGATGCTGGCCTCCATGCTGGTTCGGCTCGTGCGCGGCCTCGCCGTCATCGTCGGCGTGCTGGCACTCACCTTCCTGCTGCTCCACGCCTCGCCGGGCGACCCGGTGCGCCGGCTGCTGGGACCCAACGCCAGCGCGGGCCAGGTGGCGGCCCAGCGTGAGGTGCTTGGACTGGACCGCCCGCTGCCGGTGCAGTTTGCCGAGTGGGCGCGCGCGTTCGCGCGGGGCGACTGGGGGCGCTCCATCGAGACCGGCGAGCCCGTGCTGCGGATGATTGCCCGAGCGTGGCCGCGCACCGTGGAGCTGGCCGGCCTCTCCCTGGTACTCAGTTATCTCATCGGCATCATCGTCGGCACCATCCAGGCCGCCCGCAACCGCACCGGTCTCGACACCGGCCTTTCCGTTGCGACGGTGACGCTCTTCGCCATGCCAAGTTACTGGCTGGGCCTGATGCTGGTGATGCTCTTCGCGTATGCGCTGCGCTGGCTCCCTGCCTTCGGGGCGACCGGACTCGACGCTGATTTCCTGGGCCCTGGCGCGCGCCTGATAGACGCGCTTCGGCACCTCGCGCTCCCGCTCACGACGCTCACCCTCATTGGTATCGCCGGCACCGGGCGCTTCGTGCGCGCCGCCATGCTGGAGGTGCAGGGGGAGCCCTTCGTCACCGTGGCGGCCGCCAAGGGCATCCCGGGGCGGCGGGTGCGCTTCCACCATATCCTGCGCAATGCGCTCGTGCCGGTCGTCACGCTGCTGGGGTTGTCGCTGCCGGCGCTGTTCTCCGGGGCCGTCTTCGTCGAGGCAATCTTCGCCTGGCCCGGCGTCGGCCGTGTCCTGGTGGAAGGTGTCCAGGCGCGCGACTATCCGGTGGTCATGGCCGCGACGGCGGTGAGCGCCATCCTGGTCGTCGCCGGCAACTTCATCGCGGAATGGCTCGCGGCGCTCACCGATCCACGCTTGCGGCAGCCGAGCCAGGCATGACGGCCATCGTGCGCGACCGGCGCGCGGTCTGGGGCGGGCTGATTCTCGCGATGGTGGTCGGCCTTGCGCTCGGTGCGCCGCTGGTCACCAGTATCGGCCCCGAACTGACCCGCGATGTCGCCGCGACCCGTTTTCTCCAGCCCGGCGCCACCGATCTTCATGGCGTTTTCCACCTGCTGGGCACCGACCGGCTGGGACGTGACGTGTGGGCCCGGCTCCTCTATGGAGCTCGTCTGTCCCTGGCGGTCGGTGCCCTCGCCGTGCTGATCTCCTCGCTGCTGGGTGTTGGCGTGGGCACCGTCGCCGGTGCCTCCAGGGGCGTAGTACGCACGGGACTGCTGGGTGCGACCGATTTTGCGCTCGCCCTTCCGCGAGTGGTGCTACTTCTGCTGCTCGCGTCGCTCTGGCAGCCCAGCGCCGTGCTCGTCGTGGTGGTGCTTGGTGTCACGGGATGGATGAGCGTGGCGCGGCTGGTCTTCGGTGAAGCACGCAGCGTGATGGCTCGGCCCTTCGTGGAGGGTGCGCGCGCGCTGGGCGGCGGCCGACTCCGCGTGGTGCTGCGTCATGTCCTGCCCAACGTGCTCACGCCGGCGCTCGTGGCTGCGGCGCTCGGCTTCGGCAATGCGATCATGCTGGAGGCGGGCCTGTCATTCCTGGGTGTCGGCGTGCAGCCACCGGCATCATCCTGGGGCACCATGATCGCATCCGGACGCGACACGCTGGTGAATGCGCCATGGGTTGCCCTGGCCCCCGGTGTCGCCCTGGTGCTGGTAGTCGTCGCCTCCACCCTCCTTGGCGATGCACTGCAGGATGCGTGGGATCCTAGAAAGGCGTAGGGCCTGGGGCTTGGGGCATGAGGCATGGGAGGGCCGGACTCGTGACCCGCGACCTCCCAAGCCCCTCGCCCCAGGCCTCACGCCCTACAACCTCACATACCATCCCCGCTTGTCCAGCACCAGCAGCACCAGATACCAGAACACCACGTAGGCCAGGGCAAAGGCGAGCGAACCGTTGAGGGGGCCGGCCCAGCTCGCGAACCAGTGCTCGTAGATCCACCCACGCGCCGATGTGCCGCCAATCTTCCAGGCAATCAGCACGCGGGCGACCAATCCCGACAGGACGAACGCCAGCAGCGCATTGACGCCGAAAACGCAGAGCGGTGTGCTCCACGCGCGGCGCTGGCGCACGTCAACCCACCAGTAGAGCACAGCCAGGATCAGCAGGGCGAGACCACCGGTGAAGAGGACATAGGAGCTGGTCCACAGGTTCTTGTTGATGGGAAACCAGAAGCTCCAGAACCAGCCGACCCCCAGTGCCCCGAATCCGCTGAGCGCCAGACGCGCCGCGCGCGATTCCGGGGCCTCGGCCCGCTGCACCGTGAGACCGGCGTAGATCCCCATCAGGCACGACACCACCGCCGGCACCGTGCTGAGGAATCCCTCCGGATCCCATTCCGGCTTCCACATGTGGCCTGCCAGCAGGCGGCTGTCGATGTACTGCGCCAGATTGCCGACCGGCTCGAGCACGCCGGCACCGTAGCCCGGCACCGGGACGAGCATCATCGCGAGCCAGTAGCCCACCAGCAGCGCTACACCGAGTGCGGCGAGCGCCCGGGGTGACAGCACGAGGTAGAGCGTCGCAGCGACGAGATAGACCAGCCCGATGCGCTGCAGCACCCCGCTGTACCGGAGCGTGTGCAGGTCAAACGACGGGATGAAGTTGAGCGCGAGCCCGATCAGGATGAGCAGCAGGGAGCGCGAGACAATCTTCCGGAAGAGCGCGCTTCGGGTGGCGCCTTCCCGCAATCGCCGTCCAAGGGAAAAGGTAAGCGCCGACCCTACCGCAAAAAGGAAGAACGGGAACACCAGGTCAGTGGGCGTCCAGCCATGCCAGGGCGCGTGATCCAGCGGCGGATAGACATGGCTCCAGCTCCCGGGATTGTTGACCAGGATCATCCCTGCGATTGCCAGACCACGGAATGCGTCGAGCGAGCGGAGGCGGGGGGTCGGCGCCATCAGAGTACCAGAATGGTTGAAGTGGCTCGTGGTCCGATCCGGAGCGGAATCGCCCAGCTCTCGACCGGGAGTGGCCCAAGCCGTGACTCATCGGCCCTGAGCTGCCACGCCTCGGCTGGAGCCGGCGTGAGCCGCCATGCGCCGCTCACTTCCTGGTCCAGCAGGTTCACCGCACGAAGTACGAGGCCGGGCCCCTGCTCCGCCGACTTCACGGCGCTCGCCACCAGCCCGTGCCCGATCAGTTCGGCACCCACGGCTGGCGCCGATGCGCTGCGGCCACGATACCAGCGCGCGTGGGGGCCGAGGAACGCCGCCTCCCAGGCCGCCACGACCGCCACGGGATCATCCGCCGCCGCGGGGCGACACGGCAGGAGAGCCAGGTGGGCGCTGCTCCAGCCCAGGCACTGGGCACCCGGCACTGGGGTGGGCCAGGCGGCGTGCCCCGGCCGCTCGGGCAGGTCGGCACGAGACAACTCGCCGGTCGAGCGCAGCAGGGTGAACAGCAGCTGCCCATCGTTACGCAGCTCATACTCCATGTGCCCTGGCGTGAGCAGCGCCGCTCCGCCATGCGCCGAGGCGGCGGCAACGAAGCGTTGCGCTGGCGCGGTGGCCACCGATTGCTCCCGCTCCGTTCCCGACGGCTCGGCGGAGCGCCGTCGTTCATGACCAAAGGCCGCGCCGGCCAGCGCGTAGGGCGCGGCGCCGACCGGCACGCGCAGTCGCAGTCGCTGATCCCCTGCATGATTGTCGACGTCGAGTCTTATCCGCAGAAACGTTTCGTTGTACCGAAGCTCGAGGCGAAGGCGATATGCCAGCGTGTCCGTCGCCGAGTGTCCCTCAACCGCGGCCAGCAGTGGGCCGTCGGCAATCACATGCCAGGCGGCCGGCCCGGGCACCGTACGGATCGCACCACGCGGGCTCGCGGTGTAGCAGTCACCCAGATCGGCCTGCTGCTCCAGCTCCAGTACGCGCCGAAGCGTCACGCCATTCCGCGCCTCGAGATCGAGCGTGCCATCATCGCGCAGGAGGACGCGAAGGTGCTGGTTGCGCAGGACTCGCCCGTCTGCCCGCACCGCGCTACGCGCCTGGCCGGGCCGCCGAACCGCCGAGCCGCCGAGAGCGGTAGCGAATCCGAGCCCGGGCATCGGTGGCACGAGCAGGGCGAGGCGAGTGACATCAACGCGGTCGGCATCGGGATAGCGCAGCGCGGAATCCACTCTTTCGACGCGGGACCAGGTGCCCAGGACCTGCGCCTGGAGCTCAACGCCATCGTCGAGGGTGATCCGTGGGGACCTGGCAGCGACCCTCCTTGCCCGCCGGCCATCCGGCGGCCCCACGAGGACATCCTCCCGAAAGCTCGTCACTTCCACCACCGCGACACCCCCGGCCTGGGTGGCCCGCGGATTCCAGGTGAGCAGGCTGCCGGAACCCGGCGCAACCGAAAGCGGCACGTCGGGAACCCCGCCGAGCAGCTTCATGGCATGCTCGCGGACGGAGCGGCCCAGCTCGGCGGCGTCACGCAGTCGCTGGCTCGCTTCCGCGGCGGCATCATCGTGCACTGTACCGCAGATGGTGTCATGGAACTGGGTTTCGGTCACGAGGCGCCAGGCCATGTCCAGCAGGGGCCGCTGGTCCCCATGCCCCGCGCGACCGGCGAGCGCAGCTAGCGGCTCCGCGTGCCGCTCCAGCAGGAGCTCGGTGAGCGCGCCCTGGCGCTTGAGCGGGAGCCGGGTGGCGTGCACACCCTGAAGTGACCAGGTGTGCTGGTGACCCCGTCGCAGCTCGCCCCTGACGACATCCGCATCTTTCAGCTCGGCGGTCGCGGCCGCCATGAACTGGTCGAGCGAGGAAAGCCGAACTTCGGACTCGGATTCCAGCTCAGCCATCGCAGCGGCGAGCGACGGCAGGTCAGTCCGCAGCGGATGATGATCGGCGCCGATGAAGACAGCGACATGGCGTGTCACGGCACGCGCCAGCAGCTCATTGCGAAGCGACGGCCATGCCTTGCGCAGCTGGCCGGTGTCGCTGGGCAGCGCCTGCCCCACTTCGTAGCCGGCGGCGGGAAAGTGATAGACCGGCAGTGTCGAGCCGTCCGGTGCTTCCCACCGGAAAAAGTCGTCCGGCCCTAAGCGCCCTCGCCAGAGGGCAATCCCCCCCAACCCGAACTCCCGCGCCAGCATGGGCAGCACCGACGGATGGCCAAAGGCGTCGGGCGAGTAAAGTGTCCGGGAGGTGCCGCCCAGCGCGCGCAGGTCGCGCTGGCCCTGCAACAGGTTCCGGACCAGTGATTCCGCGGACGGGATCAACTCATCCACAAGCACGCGCGATGGCCCGGTCTGCAGTTGCCCGCCTGCCACCAGGCCGGCTACGTCCGGGCCCGCGTCCGGGCGGGCGGCCAGGTAATCACCAAGGATCACGGTCTGGCCATCGAGGAGGAATGGCAGGCCGGGTGTGGCGAGCAATGTGGCACGTGCCCCATCGAGCATGGGGATGAGCCGAGCCAGGAACGCGGCTCGCGTCCCGTACCATTCCCGGTCCCAGTGGGTATGCGGAATCAGGTGGAAGACGAGTGGCTTCATGCGCTGGATTGCGCCGGTCCGGGTAGCCAAGTGTTTACAATCGGGCAGTGACCTTCTAACGTATGGGGGTTTTGTGCGGCGTTCGGCCCTCGTGGGCGCCTTTCGCCAGGAAAACAGAGATGACCACAGCATTTGCCGAACCGGCCCTGGGCGGTTCGGCGCACTGCCTCGTCGTTGATCCCGATTCCGATGTTCGCCAAGCGCTGACCTGCCTCCTCTCGGCACAGGGGTTCTGCTGCCTCGAGGCGGGAAGTGGCATGGAGGCATTGGCATTGGTCGAGCACGCGCCGGAGCTGCCACTGATCGTGGCGGATATCCGGATGCCCGACCTGGACGGGTTCGAGCTGTTGGCGCACGTACGGCGCCTCTCGCCCGACACGGCGGTGGTGCTGCTGAGCCGCGCCGCCGACAGCGCGACAGCGGTGGAGTGCCTCCACTATGGCGCCGCTGACTTCCTGCTCAAGCCAGTCTCCATCCGCGAACTCCGCGCCCGGGTGTCGCGCGCCCTGGAAAAGCGGGCGCTCTTCCTGCAGAACCGCTATTACCAGGAATATCTCGAGCAGCGCATTCACACCCAGTCCCACCGGATCCACGAAATCTTCCTCCAGGGCGTGCAGACACTGGCGCGTGCCCTCGAAGCCAAGGACGCCTATACGCGCGGGCACTCAATCCGGGTGAGCCACTATGCCGTGGCCACGGCGCGCAAGCTGGGCTTCGACGGCGCCGACCTGCAGCAGATCCGGCTGGGCGGCGAGCTGCATGACATCGGCAAGGTGGGCACCCGCGAGTCGCTGCTGCTCAAGCCCGGGACGCTCACGCCGGACGAAGTCGGACAGATTCGCGAGCATCCGGCCCTCGGCGAGCAGATGCTGGCCCCGCTGGCGCACGAATCGCCCGCCGTGCTGCGCTGCGTGCGCTCGCATCACGAACGCATGGATGGCGCCGGCTTCCCCGACGGTCTTGACGGCGACAACATCCCCATCGAGGCGCGGATCATCGCCGTGGCGGACAGCTTCGACGCCATGACGACCCAGCGACCATACCGCGCCCCCTACTCCGTTGGTGACGCCCTCGCGGAGCTGCGCCGGGTCTCCGGCTCCCAGCTGGACGCCAACGTGGTGCTCGCCTTCGATGCGGTGTACACGGAGGTGGCGCCATTGGTGCCAGCGCTGTGAGCTGCGAGCGGTGCGGAGTACCACTCACAGCTCACAGCTCACAGCTCACAGCTCACAGCACATAGCTCACAGCTCACAGCTCACAGCTCACAGCTCAAAGCTCATAGCTCCTCACAATACTCCCCGCCGCTTCAACGCATGATACCGCTGCACCACGGCCTCGCCCGCTGATTCAGGCGGGACATCCACCACCAGCACCCCCTGCTTCCGCATGCTGTCCAGCGCCTGCTCGCGCGCGAGAAGCAGTTCCTCCGCAGCCGCCCGTTCGTAGGCGTCGGCGTCGCTCGCCGGCCGCGTCGTGGCCAGGCGCTCGAGCGCCGGATCCTTGAGCGTCACTGCGAGCGGCAGGTGACGGGGCCGGAGGGTCGCCGTCTGGGCCACGAGTGCTGAGCTCGCGGTCCGATCGATGACATCGGTGAACAGGACCGTAAGTGCGCGCTTCCGGTTGCGGCCGGCGAGATAGCGGAAGGCCTGCGGATAGTTGCTCTCTACCAGGCGGCCGTCGGCCTCGGCAAGCGCATCAAGGACGGCCCGGAGCGCCCGCCGCCCGCGGGCCGGCGGCACGTACGCCTGGATGGTGTCGGCGAAGACCAGGAGGCCGACATCATCGTCGTGGTCCACCGCGGCGTAGGCCAGGCGCAGTGCCGCCTGCACCGCGCGCTCCAGCCGGGGGACACCATCTGACTCTGCGGTGAGGAGACGTCCGGCATCGAGGATGATCAGCACCCGTTGGCGACGTTCGTCTTCGTACACCCGGGCAATCGGCTTCCGGCGGCGGGCGGTCGCCTTCCAGTCGATGATCCGGGTGTCGTCTCCGGGCACCCATTCGCGGAGC
>DASSTP010000252.1:0-3039 GCA_035707845.1 Gemmatimonadales bacterium
GTTCAAGAGCATCAGGAATGCGGATGGCGTGTTCAGGAAATGAGTCGCGCGTCATGCGTCGCGCGTCGAGCGCCAGACGCCCGACGCCAGACGCCAGACGCCGCGTGCCGAAGGCTTCGCATCTTGCGTCTCGCGACCCACGGCTGCCGCCGCAGGCCGCCCGTACAGGAGCCTGGGGGGATTTTCCTGCTGCCGTGCTCGCCCTGCTCGCCCTGCTCGCCCTGAGATGAAATCCGCCTCAGTCCTCATCGTCGGCGGCGGGGTGATTGGCGCCAGTGTCGCCTGGCACCTGGCCCGCCTCGGCTGGCGCGATGTGGTCATCGCCGACCGCGCGAGTGGGCCGGGTGGCGGGAGCAGCGCGCGGACGGCCGGCGTGTTCCACACCAACTTCAGCGCGCCGCTCCTGGTCCGCCTGTCGCTGCTGTCGCGCGAGAAGCTCGCCCGGTTTCGGGAGGACACCGGCAGCGATGCCGGCTACGCCGCCACCGGTCATCTGCTCGTGGCCCAGAGCGCCGACGAGATGGAACGGCTCCGCACCCAGCTCCGCACCCAGCGTTCCGAAGGCGTCATCGACGTGCGCGAGCTCGGCGCCGACGAAGTCGTTCGGCTCAATCCGGCGCTCGCGCCGCGCGGCATCTCGGGTGGCGCATTCAGTCCATCGGATGGCGTCTTCCGTCCAATGCAGCTGCTCGAGGGCTACCTCGCAGCCGCTGAGCGACAAGGTGTCCGCATCCTGTGGGGCACTGACGTGCAGGGGTTCAAGCGCAACAGCGTGCGGCGGATCACGGCTGCCCTCACCTCGATCGGCAACATGCGCGTTGGAGCGGTGGTCAATGCCACAGGGCCGTGGGCCGCACCGCTTGCCGACCGTGCCGGTGTCGCCTTGCCGGTATTGCCGCTTCGCCGCCAGGTGCTGAGCACCACACCGGGACAGGCGCTGCCCCCGAACATCCCTCCTACGACATTCGCGGGCGACGGCTTCTTCGTGCGGCGGGATGATGATCGCCTCCTCATCATGCGGCCATCGCCCGGCATTCGGGGCCGCCCCTGGGACACCACCGTCGAGCAGGCGTGGATCGAGGAGACGACGGCGCTGGCGCGCGAACGGCTCCCCGGGCTCGCCGGCACGCCGCTCGATGCCGCGGGATCGTGGGGCGGGCTCTACGAGATTTCACCCGACCATCATCCGGTGCTCGGTGCGGCGGCGGAGTGCGAGAACTTCTTCATGGTGAACGGCTGTTCCGGCCGAGGCGCCATGCATGCACCGGCCCTGGGTCAGCTGCTGGCTGAGCTCATGACCGATGGGCAGGCGCCGGTCATGGACCTCGTGCCACTGCGGCTGGCGCGATTTTCCGAAGGCCGCGCCAACCCGGGCCCGGTGCTCCCCTGATGCGGTACCTGGCGCTGGGGGATAGCTATAGCGTCGGCGAAGGTGCGCCGGAGAGCTTTGCTGATTTCGTCCAACGCCAGACGCCGGACGCCGAACATCAGGCGTCAGGCGTTCGACGTCCGGCGTTCGACCGCATCGCCACCACCGGCTGGACCACCGCCCAGCTGCTGGCGGCCATTCGGGCCGAGCCGCCGACGGGCACTTACGACCTGGTCTCGCTCTGCATCGGCGTCAACAACCAGTATCGCGGGCTGCCGCTGGACGAGTACCAGCGCGAATTCGCCGAGCTGGTGGAGATAGCTATCCGGTATGCTGACGGCAATCCGCAGCATGTCGTGGTATTGTCCATTCCGGACTGGGGGGTGACGCCGTTTGCCGAGGGGCGTGACCGCGCCGAGATCGGCGAGGCGATCGATGCCTTCAACCGGGTGGCGGAAGCGGAGACGCGCCGGCGTGGCGCGGCCTGGGTCAACGTGACCGACGACTCACGCCAGCACCCCAATGACGTCGTGGCCGACGGCCTGCATCCCTCGGCGCGAGCCCATGCGCGCTGGGCCCGGCTGGTGACCGATCAGCTCCAACCCTGACAGGACTACCCATGTCGTTTGGACTTTCCGAAACGAAGCTCACCTACGGCGGCTATCTCCGCGTCCGCGACCTGATCGCGCTGCAGCAGCTCAAGTCGGATCCGCCGCAGCACGACGAGATGCTGTTCATCATCATTCACCAGACGTACGAACTCTGGTTCAAGCAGATCGTGCACGAGCTGGATGGAATCGTCAGGCGCATCGATGGTGATGATGTGCTGGGGGCGGCTCGCCTCCTGCGCCGCTGCCATGAGATCGAACGGGTGCTGGTGGGCCAGTTGTCGGTACTCGAGACCATGACACCGGTGGAATTCCTCTCCTTCCGCGATCATCTCATGCCGGCCAGCGGATTCCAGTCGGCGCAGTTCCGCGAGATCGAATACACCACCGGCCTCAAGGAGCCACGCTTTCTCTCGTATTACAGCGAGGGCTCGCCCGAGCGGGCTCGGCTCGAGGCTCGCCTGGCCGGGCGTTCGCTGCGTGATGCCTGGGGCGACATCATGCGGCGCCGCGGATTTTCAGCCGACGCCCGGGGCGTCGCGGGCGTGTACCAGCGCGCCGGCGAACATCCCGATCTCTTCCAGCTGCTCGAGACGCTGATCGAGTTCGACGAACTGCTCACCCTCTGGCGGTATCGCCACGTCCAGATGGTGGAGCGGGTAATCGGCGGGAAGCCGGGCACCGGCGGCAGCAGTGGGGCGGAGTACCTGCGCGGCACCACCGGCAACCGGATCTTTCCCGAGCTGTGGGACGCCCGCACGCTGCTGGGCACTGGAGGCCACGCATGAATGATGATCTTCGGTATCCCGTGGGGCGCTTCGTGGCGCCGGCGACTGTCGGTGCCTCAGACCGGGCCGGCTTCATCGCCACCCTGGAGGAGCTGCCGACCCGGATGCGCGCGGCCGTGGCGGGACTCGACGAGGGGCAGCTCGACACGCCCTACCGGCCGGACGGCTGGACGGTGCGGCAGGTGGCGCATCACGTGCCCGACAGCCACATGAACGCCTACATCCGATTCCACCTGGCGCTCACCGAGGACAATCCCGTCATCCGGCCCTACGA
>DASSTP010000253.1:0-18250 GCA_035707845.1 Gemmatimonadales bacterium
GATGGCGCACGTGGCCGAAACGCTGCCGGCCGACAGGTGGAGCACCGGCCCTCGTAGGCCCGCTTCCTGCGCAAAGACTGCGCCGCCAACTCCCGTCATGAAGCGGGTCAGCCGGCTGGGGCGATTGCGCTCGCGAGGATCATCGAGCGCGCGGGCATGGTCCTCGAGCACGCCACACATGGGACCGAGCGACGAGCCCTCGACCAGACCGGCGCGCACGCCGGCGCCCCAGCCGCTGAGGCCCGCGGCCTGCCACGCCTCGGTGCACGCCGCATGGAACAGCTGGCCGCTTCGGTCCATGCGCCGGGTGAAGCGAGTGCGGGGAATCTCCCCGCACACGCCGGCGGCGCGGTTGTCGAGCGCCGCGTTTGGCGCCACGGCCGACTGCTCACTCTCCAGCAGCCGAGCCAGGGCAGCGGCACCATGGCCCGCTGCCGTGATCGCGCCATAGCCCGTGATCCAGACCTCGGGGCTCATCGTGCGGCCTCTTCCCTGAGCGCGCTCAGGGCGTCGTTCAACTGGCCGACTGCGATCTTCGAGAGCGCCAGCGGTTCCCGGGCCAGGCGATCGAGCATCGCGACATCAGCCGGTCCGGTGTGGACCTCGTTGATGTGATACCAGCCGGTCGAGCGCAGGAGATAAGTGCGCTCCCTCCCCGCCGGGATGGGCGCTGCCAGAAACGCCAGATCGGCCATCTCGCCCGTCTCGAGCGTGAGCACACGATCATCCTCCGACGCGAGTGCCGGCCGCACATCCTGGCCCAGCGCCGTCCGGGCCGATTGCAGCGGCAGCTCAGCGGCGTGGATTGGCTCGTCGCGGCCAAACGCCATGCTCACCCGGTCGATGCGCCAGAGCGAGGGAGCGGACTCGAGGCGGACCCGCACCGTATCACTCGTGACACCGCGCAGGTTCAGCTCCAGCACCTGCCGCTTGAGGACCTCGGGCCCCGCTTCCCAGAACTGGCCTGCCACGGTCCAGCTGCTGCCATTCCAGACCTTCGCGGTGAGGAAGCCTTCGCGCACCAGTGGCGCCAGGTCGGCTTCGGCCCGCCGCGGATTGGCGTTGAGCGAGTCATACCAGGCGTCCGTCCCATCACCGCGCGCACCGATCCACCGGCCGACCAGCATCGTGGCCCACTGGGTGTCGTTCGCATCCACCACGAGGTGCGCGGTCTCCTCATCCGCCGGACGGATGAAGCTGAGCTCCACCCCATCGCGGACATCGGCGACGCGCGCCGAATCCCGGTTGGTCGGATCAGAGATCCAGAAGCGCCCATCGAGTGCCGTTACCCGGCCCAGGACATCGCGTCCCCGGAAGTCCACGGCCTGCACCGGGTCCGTCGGCGTCCGGAATCCATGGGCGCGGCCCCTGCCATCGGGCGCTACCACGATACCGGCGGCATGGTCGACCGCCAGCACGTGGATGGCGTCGAGATGGTCGGTCTCGTTGAGCTGATTGGTCACCCTGAGACGAATGAATCCATCATCGGGGGTGGCGTAATCGAGGTTGTCGAGGTCGGTGCGCTGCAATGCCCGCACAATGGCGCCGCCGAAGGTCCCGGAGTCGAGCCGGTAACGATGGCCGTCCCAGCTGTAGACCATGGGACAGGAGTAGAGGCAGCCGGACGCGCCACAGTCCCCGCCGCCGCCACTGCCGCCGGAAGGGGGTGGCGGCGGGTTCCCGTCGTTAATCGCCGACATCACCACCGCCACAGCCCCGCCCACGGCAACGAGCGCGACAGCCGAGCGGCCCACGTCGAGCTGCCGAACGCGGATCTGCAGTACGTCCGGAAGCGCAACGGCGTAGCGCTGGGAACCAAGCGAATTCGGTCTTGCGGTCCGGCCAAACAGGGAGTCGTTGGCTACCATGGCCGACGTAACGACCGTTGTGTCGTGACGCGTCAGTACTTGAATGGTACTGCCCCGCTGGTGGGCGACTGTCTCGGCGGGTGAGGTTGAAGGCACCCGCCAGCTGGTGCATCCCACGGCGAGCAGCAGGGAAGAGAACAGGAGGGATCGCGAACGCATGGCAGTCTCCGGTCACGGGATGACAGGAGACTGGGGGGAAGGGGTCAAGCGACGGTCAAGCCGTCCTACGACTGCATCAGCCCCCGCAGGAGCTTCATCATTTTCACATCGAGCGGGTCGGGGCTGTCGTCATTGACGGCGGGCTCGGTGTCTTCCTGGGGCGTCTCGAGAATGAGCGGGATGCCGGCGCTCCGCTTGTCGTGCAGCAGCCAGCGGAACGGCTCGACCCCGATGCCGCCTTCCCCGATCAGCACGTGCCGGTCGCGATTGGAGTCGAACGGAAACTCGCTGTCGTTGAGATGGAAGAAGCCCGGCTTCTCGCCGGTCGCCTCCTCGAACGCGTCGAGCACCAGTCCCAGCGTCTCGGCGCTGGTATGGATGTCGTGGCCGGCCGCAAAGAGATGACAGGTGTCGAGCCCGTAGCCGGTGCGCTTCCGGAGCGCCTTGGGGACCCGCTCGAGGATCCCGCCGATCTCCTCCGGTGTCTTGCCGATGGTCAGGCCGGCACCCGCGGTGTTCTCGATCAGGACGCGGGTTTCGCCCTCGACGGTTTCAAGCGCCTGGGTGATGGCCCTGGCCACGCGGTCGAGCGCGGCCGTCTTGTTGCCATCCCGCGCCGCGCCGGGATGGAAACAGCAGGCCCCGATGCCCAGCGCGGTGGAGCGCTCCAGCTCCTTGGTGAGGCCGGCGGCGGCGCGCACCCACTTCTCTTCCTCATGGGTGGCGGTGTTGAGTACGTACGCCGCGTGGGCCACGACATGTTGCGGCGCGATCCCCACATCCTTGAGCGCCGCCCGGAAGCGCGTGACCCGTTCCGGCTTAATCCCGGCCTTGTCACCGTAGAACTTGGGGATGGTGGTGAAGATCTGGAGGGCGGTCATGCCGGCGTTCCCGGCCCGCCGGGCGGCCATGTCGATGCCGCCGGAACTGGGGGTATGGGCGCCGAGGAAGCGGGGGGAGGGCGTTGGCATGGTTGAAGATAGGCGGACAGTTGGACAGATGGACAGGTGGACAGGTGGACCGCGGGACAGATGGACGAATCCTGCCAGCGAGCACTGTCCAACTGTCCATCTGTCCACCTGTCCATCTCCCTACTGGCCTCCAAAATGCGCCACTGTCCGCCCAAACTTGCACTTCTTGCACAAAATCGTGTGCACAGATACATTTTTCGCTTGATTTTCGGTCCGTTCACCGCCTTGCCCTGTCAGGAGCGCCCGTGTCCGCCACCAGTCCTGCCGCCTCAGAAGTCTCCCCCCGCCTGGACAGTCTCTTCGGTGCCGATGTCTTCTCCACCCGCATCATGCGCAAGCGCCTCCCCAAGGAGGTCTACCGCAGCCTGATGCAGACCATCGAACATGGGGAGCCGCTCGATCCCCAGGTGGCCGACGTCGTGGCCGCGAGCATGAAGGACTGGGCCATCGAAAACGGCGCCACCCACTTCACCCACTGGTTCCAGCCCCTCACCGGGCTCACGGCGGAAAAGCACGATTCCCTCGTCGCCTCCGACGGCAATGGCGGCATGATGTTCAACTTCTCGGGGACCGACCTGGTGCAGGGCGAGCCCGATGCGTCCAGCTTCCCCAGCGGCGGGCTCCGCGCCACCTTCGAGGCCCGCGGCTACACGGCGTGGGACCCGACCAGCCCCGCGTTCCTCATGCGCGGCGAGAAGACGGTCACGCTCTGCATTCCCACGGCGTTCGTGAGCTGGAACGGCGAGGCCCTCGACACCAAGCTGCCGCTGCACCGCTCGATGGAAGCGCTCTCGAAGCAGGCGCTCCGCGTGCTGCGGTTCTTCGGCACCGATGCCGGCGTGAAGCGGGTGCTCACGACCATCGGCCCCGAGCAGGAGTACTTCCTGGTGGACCGGGACCTCTTCTTCAACCGGCCCGACCTGGTCACCTGCGAGCGCACCCTCTTTGGCGCCAAGCCTCCGAAGGGCCAGCAGCTCGAGGATCATTACTTCGGCACCATCCCGCAGCGGGTGCTCGCCTTCATGGCCGATGTCGAGACCGACCTCTACCGCATGGGCGTGCCGGTCAAGACCCGGCACAATGAGGTCGCGCCCGGCCAGTATGAAATCGCGCCGCTCTTCGAGACGGCGCACGTTGCCTCGGATCACCAGATGGTATTGATGGAGACCATCAAGCGGGTGGCGGCACGCCACGGGCTCACGGCGCTGCTGCACGAGAAGCCCTTTGCCGGCGTCAACGGCTCGGGCAAGCACGTGAACTGGTCCATCAGCACCGACACCGGCGTCAACCTGCTCGACCCACAGGACGCGGCGCACACCAACATGCAGTTCCTGGTCTTCCTCTGCGCCATGATCCGCGCCGTGGATCTCCACGCCGACCTGCTGCGCGCCACCATCGCCTCGGCGGCAAACGACCACCGCCTCGGCGCCAACGAGGCGCCGCCGGCCATCATCTCGATCTTCCTCGGCGACATGCTGCGCGACATCCTGGAGCAGGTGGAGAAGGGCCTGCCCAAGCGCACCATCCAGGGCGGCACGCTGCAGCTCGGCGCCCGCACCCTGCCGCAGCTGCCGCGCCACTCGGGCGACCGCAACCGGACGTCGCCCTTTGCCTTCACCGGCAACAAGTTCGAATTCCGCGCCGTGGGCTCGTCACAGAGCATCGCCTGGCCGGCCACGGTGCTCAACACGATCGTCGCCGAATCGCTCGACTGGGTGGCGACCGAGCTCGAGCGCGCCGCGGGCAAGCGGCCCAGTGTCGCCAGGCAGCAGGAGGCGGTGATCGGTGTGCTCAGGAAGGTGCTCAAGAGCCACAAGCGGGTGATCTTCGACGGCGATGGGTACTCGGAGAAGTGGCACAAGGAAGCGGAGAAGCGCGGCCTGCCCACGCTCAAGGATTCGGTGGCGGCGTTCCCGGTGCTCAAGGCGCCCAAGACCGTGGCGCTCTTCCAGAAGTATGACGTGCTCACCAGGCCCGAAGTGGAGAGCCGCTGGCACATCGCGGTCGAGAAGTACGTGAAGCAGATGACCATCGAGGCGGAGACGATGGTGGCGCTCGCCCGCTCCATGATCCTGCCGGCGGCGCTGCAGCACCAGGCGCTGATGGCCGAGGCGGTCGGCGCCACGCTCGCCGCCGAGGTGGCCTGCGACGAGGAGCACGCGGCGCTCGAGGCGTTCGTGCGGCAGGTGGCGTCGCTCCGCGCCGCCATTGCCAGGCTGGAGAAGACCCTGGCGCACGAGGGCGACGATCCGGCGGCGCACGCCACCCACATCGCGCGCAAGGTGAAGCCCGCCATGGACGACCTCCGCGCCGTGGCCGACCAGCTGGAGGCCAACGTCGCCGCGGAACTCTGGCCGCTGCCGACGTACAGGGAGTTGTTGTTCTTGAAGTGAGCTGAGAGTTGAGAGTTAAGAGTTGAGAGTTGAGAAAGCGCTCCGCCGGCTTCCGCTGACGGGGCGCGTCCTCGTCATGAACGTTGCACTCTCAACTCTTAACTCTTAACTCTTAACTTCATACGTCCCCGGCGTGCTCCGTCCCGAGATCGAGAGCCGGTTCCAGGCGTTGATCGTGGCGATCGCGACGGTGAGGTCGGCCAGTTCCTTTTCGGTGAAGTGGGGCTTCACCTCTTCGTACACCTCATCCGGCACCTGCCCGTCGGCAATCAGCGTCACCGCCTCGGTCCACGCCAGCGCGGCGCGTTCGCGGTCGGTGTACCAGGGGCATTCCCGCCACGCCTCGAGGGTGTAGATCCGCTGTTCCGTCTCCCCGATGGCGCGCAGGTCCTTGGAGTGCATGTCGAGGCAGTAGGCGCACTTGTTGATCTGCGAGGCGCGCATCTTGATGAGGTGAATGAGCGGCATCTCCAGGCCGCATTCGTGGAGGTACTTCTCGAGGCCGAGCATGGCGTGATAGGCGCCGGCAGAGGTCTTGGTGTAGTGAATGCGTTCAGGCATTGCTTCGGTGGTTGTGGCGGTCATGATGGAGTTCCGGTTGTTGAGGAAGGGGCAGAGCCATGGCTCTGCCCGTACTTCGTGAGAGCGCTCCACGCTCCGTCGCCCGGCAGAGCATGCCGGATGATCGCCATCAACAGGCGACCGAGGAGTCGCGGAGGCGCTGGTCGACCGTCGACCGTTGACCGTTGAGCTGCGTCGGGAAACAACCCGGTGTCGCCCGCCGGTTCCATCGTCCCATAATCTGCCGCTGGTTCCGCGCTCATGGCTCCCGCCCGTTTCAGGCGTGGCCAATATGCTGTAAAGTGGACCTGTTGAGCAGAGCCATTTATGCTATCTTGACTGTACCACTTCATGTCCCGCCAGGCTGACACTTTTCCGCTCGTACTCCCGCCCCGGGAGACCGGCACCACCGCCGGCCGCTGGCTCTATGACGCCCTGCGCGCCGCCATTCTCGATCGCCGCCTCGGCCCCGGCGTGCGGCTGCCGGCCACGCGCGACCTCGCCCGGCAGTATCGGCTCGCACGAGGGACCGTCGTCACTGCGTTCGAGCAGCTCCGGGCGGAAGGGTACATCCGCGGGAAGCGGGGCTCCGGCACCTATGTGAACGACGTCCTGCCCGATGCGCTGCTTGTCGCGGGACTCCCCCGGGCTGACGTGCGCGCGCGCCGAGGCGACGGGGCAGGACTCCGCCTGTCGGATGTGGCGCGCCGCACCACGCCGTTTTCCACCACACCGTTGCCACGGATTCGTGCCTTCCGGGCCAACCAGCCGGCCCTCGACCTCGTGCCCACCACGCTCTGGGCCCAGGTCGCCGGGCGCCGCCTGCGCTCGGTGACGATCCAGCAGCTGATGGGCTGTCCCCCGCTGGGCTACGCTCCGCTTCGTGAAGCGGTCGCCGGGTACCTGACCAGCGCGCGCGGCGTCCGCTGCAGCGCCGCGCAGGTCTGCATCGTGTCGGGCGTGCAGGACGCGCTCGACCTGGCCGCGCGACTGCTGCTGAACCCGGGCGACCGGGTGGCCATGGAAGATCCCGGCTACAGTGGTGCGTCCCTCGCCTTCAGTGCCCTCGCCGCCAAGGTCATCGGCGTCCCCATCGACGCCGAAGGCATGACCCTGCCTCCCAGGCTGCTGCGGGATGCTCGGCTGGTCTACGTGACGCCGGCGCACCAGTTCCCGCTGGGTGTCACCATGAGTCTCGCACGCCGGCTGGCGCTGCTTGCATGGGCGCGTGCCGCCAATGCGGTGATCTTCGAGGACGACTACGACAGCGAGTTCCGCTACGCCGGCGCACCCATGCCTGCGCTACAGGGGCTCGACGAAGATGACCGCGTGCTCTTCGCCGGAAGCTTCAGCAAGGTGCTGTTCCCCGGCCTCCGCCTTGGCTACCTCGTGGTGCCCGAGTCGCTGGTTGAGCGCGTCGAAGTGATGCTCAGCGTCTCGCGCCGGCACGGGCCGGTGCTGGAGCAGGCCATCCTGGCTGATTTCATCGCGGACGGTCACTTTGGCCGCCATGTGCGCCGCATGCGCGAGATCTACGCGCAGCGCCTCGGCGTCCTGCTTGAAGAAGGGCGCCGCCATCTCGAGGGACTCGTCAGGATTTCCGATATCGAGGCGGGCCTGCAGACAGTGGGATGGCTGGCCCAGGGGCTGAATGCGGAGGAGGTGACCGCAGCGGCAGCCCGGCGCGAGGTCCAGGTGGTGCCGCTCAGCGAATACGCCGTGACGCGGCAGCCACCCGAGGCGCTGCAGCTCGGATTCGCGGCCGTGGATGAAGTGGAGCTGAAGCGGGGGGTGAGGGAGCTGGCTTTGGCAGTAGGGACGGCGGGACGGCGGGACGGCGGGAAGAGATGACGGCAGGCGCAGAAATCTCGACAGGCCCATGTAGGGGCGGCCTGGGAAGATCCGAGTCTTTGCGAGACTACTTCCCGTCTTCCCGTCTTCCCGCCTTCCCGACCTACTCCACGTGCATCACCATCATCATCCCCGCGCCGAGATGCTCCGCGATATGGCAGTGCAGCATCCAGTCGCCGGGGTTGGAGGCGTCGATCAGGAGGTCCACCGTCGAGCCCACCGGGATGAGCGCCGTGTCCTTCCACACCAGGTTCTTCGTCGGCACGCCGTCCCGCGACACCACCAGCATCCGCTGGCCGTGCAGGTGAATGGGATGCTGCATCGGGTGGAATGACCTCGGGTCATTGAAGATCCGGAGCTTGACCACCGACCCGCGCTTCACGTGCCAGTCGATGTCGCCGTTCTCCTTGCCGGTGGCATCGTCTCGGAGGATCCACTGCACCTGGCTGCTGGTGGAAAGCCAGTTCATGTCGGGCATGCCGTCCACCCACTCGACCGGCGCATAGTACGCCGTATCAATGGTCATGAACTGCACGGTGGCGAGCGGGAGACCCGTGACGCGAACGCTCAGCGTGATCGACTTGTCGGGCGGCTTGTCGAAATACTGCCGATAGCGCTCGATGTCCTGGGTCACACTGTCGTAATGCCGGAGCGTGGCGAACTGCGCTGCGTAATCGGGCATGGCGGCGGTGCTGTCCACCGTGATCGTGCCGACCGTGTCCACCTCGGGCTCGAATTCGCCGCGGTAGTGGTTGATGGCCTGGATGGCGTTGATCATGGCGTGCTGTCCCGGCTTGTCGAACCGCACCTCCACGACATACCGCTCCGCCGGCGCCAGCACCACGCTCGGCACCATCTCCTCGCGCTCGAATCGGCTCACGTCCGACGCCAGCACCTTGATCGGCGCGCCACCGAACGAGACGTTCCAGGTGCGCGAGCTCGAGACGTTGGTGAGATAGAAGCGCACCACCTCGCCGCGATGCACGTTCAGGTGATAGTCGGGCTCGCCATTTACCAGCAGGACGTTGCCCACCCGCCCCATCAGGGCGAAATCAGCCTGCTCCTGCCCGAACGGGATCAGCGTGTCCGCCTGCATGAGCAGGTCGCCCAGCATCAGCACCTGCTCCTGGTTGGCCGGCGAGTAGTAGTCGCGCGCCGGCGCGTCCACCAGCATGTTGCCGAACAGCCCCATCGACTGCTCGATGTCCTCGCGCACGTGCGGGTGGTACCAGTAGATACCGGCGTCGGGGAAATGCACCGTGTAGGTGTAGTCGGCACCCGGTGCCACCGGCTGCTGTGTAAGGCCCACCGCACCGTCGGACGCGTTGTCGAGCCGCACGCCGTGCCAGTGGACGCTGCTGGGCAGGTCAATCCGGTTGTGGAAGCGCACCGTGATGGTGGCGTTCTGGCGCACGCGGATGAGCGGGCCGGGCACCTGCCCGTTGAAGGCATACATCGCGAATGCCTGGCCCTTGATGGTGCGCCGCACGAGGCCCGCGGTGAGATCGAGCGTGTCGCCATTCCTGAGCGGCGTCACCTTGGCGGGCACGGCCCCGGGCAGCGCCGAGAGATCCTTGCCCGCGCCGGGGAGGAAGGTCTTGCCCGGCGGAACCAGCCCCACCAGTCCCGGCATCATCTTCATGCCGGCCGGCATCGGCACCGGCATTGCCATGGCGGTCGAGTCGCCCATGTGCATGTGATCCATGCCCGACGTGGGCTGCTGCGCGCTGAGCAGGCGAGGCACCGCCAGCCAGCACGCGCCGGCGAGGAGCAGCCTGGTTGCGCGCGTCACTGCGAAACGCCGCGGAAGAGTGGATGTGTCAGGAACGACTGCAGCCAGCCGCTCGGTGAATGGCCGTGCAGGATGGTGGGACCGGCATGCGTCGTTGCCGCCGAGTCTGCCTCTGCGGTGATCACGAAGAGGAACTTGTTCAGCTCCGCCTGGCCGACGGTGGCCTTGCCATTGGCCACCACTCCGAGCCGGCGCCAGGAGGAGAGATCGGTTGCCACCTCCCACGCGACGTACGACGAGTACGATCCCAGGCTCGATGCGGCGGGAAGGTTCGAGAGGGTGACCTGGATGTCGTAACGTGCGCGCCCGTCGGCCGTCACCGCCACGCCGAAGGGGGAAGAGGCAAACACCAGGCGCGCCTGGCCTTCAGCCGAGGGCGCCCTGGCCGTCGCCTGCAGGGCGATGTCATACGGCCCGGCCGGCGGCGCGGCCAGCAGGGCGCCGGCCGCCAGCAGGGAAAGTCGCAGCATGCTCACTGTGCTCACTGGCCTCCGGCAGCTGACGCAGCAGCCGTGGGACCATGGGCCCAGTCCTGCACGCTCGAGATGTTGGCGACGCCGTATTCCTTGCCACTCCAGCCATTGAACCCCTTCAGCTTGAAGAGCCAGAGGCCGGTGCGCATGTCGGAGAGGGCAATGAGCCCGTCACGGTTCCGGATATCCACGCCGAAGGCGCCCTGCTCCACGCTGTGGGTGCTTTCCCAGCCGTTGTTGGGATTGCCGCCAAACCCGTGCTCGTGGGTGCACTCGCAGGTGTACCACCAGCCCTCGGTCCTGGGGTTCTTCGGATCCTTGAGGCTGAAGATCTGCAGTCCGTCCTCATAGGCCGAGACGAAGACATAGGGCCAGCGCACCTCGTGGTTGTGCGAGAGGTCGCGCCAGTCGGCGGTCCAGGCGCTGATGGGCGTGTCGAGGTTCTGGGTGGAATCCATCTGGCCCGGCTGCAGGTCCCAGATCCGGAGCGGCGTGTACTGATACTCTGTCTCGGTCACGGCATACCGGCCGTCCGGCGAGGGCGTAAAGGTGTGGGCGATGTCAAAGCCGAGGCCGGTGATGGTGAAGAGCTGGGTGGGCGACTCGGGATGGGTCACGTCCCAGACGGAATAGCCGCCCAGGCCGGCGCCGTAGAACTTGTCCTGATGGGTGCCGGGGTCGTAGCCGACGTAGAAGTCGTGGTAGCTGCTGGTGCCCATCTGGGTGAAGGGCGTGGGGTTGGGCACGCCGCCGATGAGCCAGTCGGCCGAATTGGTGTCGCTCACCACCTTGCCCAGGTCATAGACCAGCGCCCGGCCCTCGTTCACGGTGGTGAAGAGCAGGGCACGTCCATCGCTGTGCTTATAGGCAAACATGTTGTGGAAGCCGCCGGGTGCCGCGGGATAGCGGATCCGTGCCACTTCCTTGACCTTGCTGCCATCAGGCAACCCGGTCACGTCGAAGACCACGGCGCCCAGGTCGGTGTCCGGGCCGCCCTGCATGAACTGCAGCGACTGCACGTAGTAGTACTTGTTGCCGATGCTGAAGTACTTGCCGTCCATCGCGCCGATGCCGCGGTGGAGTTCCGGATTGTCGATGGTCCAGGTGTAGACCAGCTTGGGGTGGGCCGGATCACGGACGTCGTAAATCTTGCTGTTGAAGTTGGTAAATCCGGACACGTAGACGTAGGGCCGGCCGGGATCCTGCTCCATCTCGACATCAGCCGCCTTCCAGGCGCCCGAGTTGTTTTCCACGTGGGCCAGCATCGTGACGGACGCGCTGCCGCCCTTTTTCTGGTCGAAGCGCGGCACGGTCATCCCGGGGTCCTGGGCCCGGGCGATGGCAACGGGTGCGGCGCCGAACAGCGCCAACATGACAAGCGACCGGTACATCGGGCCTCCTCTGGGCGGGATTGCGGGGGATGGTAGTCAAGAGTCGAGGGTCGAGGGTCGAGGGTCAAGGGGCGATGGACAGATGGGCAGTCTGCGCAAACTGTCCATCTGTCCAACTGTCCAACTGTCCAACTGTCCAACTGTCCATCTGTCCAACTGTCCAGCGGTCATCTCACATGCCACACCGTCGGCACATGCCCCGAGTGCCCCGGCATGCGCCGCAGGATGGCGAATTCCTCTGCGGCGACGAGCAGCTGCAGCGCACAGGCGAAGCGAAAGGGCCAGACCGGGCCGCCCAGGAGCGCGAGCGGCAGCGCAATGCTCATGGCGATGGCGAGCCCTTACGACGCCCAGGTGTGCAGGCCGGGCACCGTCCGCCACCGGATCAGTGACCAGACGGTCGGCGCGAAGTAGGCGCAGGCGGCAGGCGCGATCCACAGTGCTTCACTGCGCAGCAGCGCTGGCCAGAGGACGATGAGTCCGGGCACCAGCGACAGCACCAGCACGTAGTCGCCGAGGCTGTCCAGCTGGTGGCCCCGATCCGATGTCGCGTTCAGCCACCGGGCGAGGAAACCATCAGCAGCATCGGTCACGAATGCGAGCAGCAGCACGGCAACAAACAGCGCGCGCTGGCCAAGCAGCATGGCCGGCACCAGGGCCACCGCGAGCACAATCCTGAGGACGCTCATGGCGTTCGGCACGTGGTGCCAGACGGCCTGGGGGCGCGCAGCGCTCAGGGCCAGGCGCTCAGCGTCTTCTGGCCCTTCTCTTGCTTCCGGCATCCCCGACCCTCACAAGGTTGTTCCATGTCTGCTCCAGGCCGCCGCTGGTGCCGGAAGGCGCTGGCCCCCATTGCAGTCTGCTCGGCGCTGGCCCTCTCGGGCTGCGCCGCCCATTACATCCAGGTGCCGCCCCGGATGGATCTCGCCCCGTACGGGCAGGTGGCGCTGGTGACCTTCAGCGGCGACAACGCCGATTCCGGCATGGCAGCGCTCGCCGCGCGCCGCTTTTCCGAGTCGGTGCTGAACGGGCAGGGCAGGGTCGAGGTGCTGGAGCTTCCGGCGGCGGACACCGTCCTGAAGGCGCTCGCCGATCGCGGCGTCCCCGCCGTCTTTCTGGGTACCCTCACGCTCACCGACCCGCACTCGACCGGACACCTGAGTCTCTCGAATGTGAGCGTGCGCCAGACGGTGACGGCCGAGCTCAGCGTGAAGCTGGTCTCGACCTCCACGGGCGGCACGCTGTGGCGCTCGAGCGCGCGGACCGAGGGCACGCTCGGACGCGCCAGCATGAGCGGCCTCCGGCCCTCGGTCTCCATCCGCGACAAGGACGAAGCATACGGCGAGCTGGTGGACCGCCTGGTCGCGACCGTTGGACAGGATTTTCATCCGACATGGGTGAAGGAATAGGGGAACAGTTGGACAGATGGACAGAGGGACAGTTGGACAGTACTTACCCTCTAGGACTGTCCACCTGTCCATCTGTCCCTCTGTCCAACTCTTCTCCATGCTTCTTCCCAATCGATCTCGGGTGCCACGCCTTCGTCTTCCAGCGCCAGTGACGCGCGGGCGCGCTCGATAACCGCAGCACCATCCGGCACCGCCAACCCGAACTCCAGCTCCGCCTCCCGACAGAGCCGCTCCTCGCGGGGCCGGCGGTTGACGACCTCCCTGCGAAGCGACGCCGCCACGCGAGCGTGCGTTGCCTCGTGCACGATGGACGCGGCGATCTGGGCTGTCGTGAACGACGGGTTTACCAGGAAGGTGAGCTCGGTCAGAATGGCGCGCTCGGCGGGGAAGTAGGCGCCCCGGCAGGGAAAGCGCTGCACCACGAGCTGGTGCACGTCACGCTGCATGCGACGGTAACGATGCGGCACGTATCGCGCGAGCAGCGCGAGCGACTGATCGAGACGCGCCACCACATCACCGGTCTCGATCGCCGGCTCAGTGTTGGCGATCGTGACCGGGAGGGAGTGGAGAGTGAGATGGGTGATGGTCATGGGTCGCAGGTCGCAGGTCGCAGGTCGCAGGTCGCTCAGCGCTCAGCTCTCAGCTCTCAGCTTCCTCTCAATTCTCCGATCCGGCACCAGCCACCAGAGCGCCACCGCAATGTAGAGCGCATCCGAGATCCACTGATTCACGAACGCGAGCCCGATCGCCGAGAGGTAAAGCACCGGCGAGAGCTTGCCCTTGAGGTCTCGGCCTACCGCAGTCGCAAGCACCGAACCGGGTCCCTCATGCGCCACGATCCGGTGCTGCAGGATTTCGTAGGCGACGGCCGCCATCAGCAGGATAACACCGTAGAGTGCCGTCGGCGCGGCGGCGAAGTGGTTCTCCCCCATCCACGCCGTCGTGAACGGGACCAGCGAGAGCCAGAAGAGCAGGTGCAGGTTGGCCCACAGGATGCTGCCGGTCACCTGGCGGGTTACGTGCAGCATGTGATGATGGTTGTTCCAGTAGATGCCGAGGTAGATGAAGCTGAGCACATAACTGAGGAAGGTCGGCAGCACCGGGCCCAGGTCTGCGAGCGCGGTGCCATGCGGCACGCGCAGCTCCAGCACCATGATCGTGATGATGATGGCGAGGACACCGTCGCTGAAGGCCTCGAGGCGTGTGGTGCTCATGGTCAGGCTGCCTGCGGCGAGCCGCAGCTCCGTAGCGCGTACTGGGCCATGGCGCGGGCGAGTTCGCGTTCGCCCATCACTGCCTGGCCCACGTGCATCCCCTCGAGGTATGCCCGCTCATCTTCACTGTGCGTTCGCACCACGATATCAATGCCCGGGTTGTCCTTCCGTGCTTCGGTGATGATGGCCCGCGCCGTGAACGGTTCCGGCGCCGTCACCACCAGGAGCCGCGCGTCCCGCACGTTGACCTGCGCCAGCATGCCGGGCCGGCTGGCATCACCAAAGAACATGGGAATTCCCCGTTCCCGCAGCGACGTCACCGTCTGGCGATCCTGCTCCAGCACCAGGTACGGCACGCCGGCCTCGGCCAGCGCCGAGCCGATGGCGCTGCCCACCCGGCCGTACCCGACGATCACGGCATGGTCATGCAGGGCATGCGCGTGCACATGCGGCGGGACCGCGTCGAGTGAGCCCGCCGGCCGCTCCAGCAGGCGGAGCAGGCGCGGCCGCGCGGTGATCCAGCGGCGGAGCGGATCAACGGCGGCGAACGCCGCCGCGTTGAAGCCAATGGACAGGAGAGCTCCGGCCACGATGAGGTTCTGTGCTTCCGCCGGCATCAGGTCGAGGGCGACGGCAAGCGAGGCCAGGATGAAGGAGAACTCGCCGATCTGCGCCAGGCTGGCCGAGATGGTGAGCGCGGTATGGACCGGATAGCGGAAACCGACCACGATGAAGAACGCACCCAGCGACTTGCCGATCATGACGATGAGCACGACGGCGAGCACCTGCCAGGGATGACGCAGCAGAATGGCCGGATCGAACAGCATGCCAACGGCGACAAAGAAGAGCACCGCGAAGGCGTCCTGCAGCGGCAGTGAGTCGGCGGCGGCCTCGTGGCTCAGGTCGGTGCCATTCACCACCATGCCGGCCACGAACGCGCCGAGGGCGAAGGAGACGCCGAAGAGTTCGGCTGCTCCCACGGCGACCCCGATGGCCACAGCCAGGACCGCGAGGGTGAACAGCTCGCGCGATCCCGTACGCGCTACGCGTTCCAGCAGCCAGGGCACCACCCGCCGCCCCACGATGACCATCAGCGCCACGAAGGCCACAACCTTGGCCAGCGTGACGGCGAGCGTCACGAGCACGCCGCCGCTCACCGGCACGTTGGTGTGACCGCCGAGTGAGACCGCGAGGGCCGGCAGCATGACCAGGACGAGCACCGTGGCGAGGTCCTCGACGATCAGCCAGCCGACCGCGATCCGGCCGTCCACCGAGTCGAGGACACCGCGATCCTCGAGGGCGCGCAGCAGCACCACCGTGCTGGCCACGGAGAGACAGAGCCCGAAGACGATGCCGGTGGTCCAGGTCCATCCCCAGAGGTGCGCCACCGTGCCGCCCAGGACCGTGGCCACGGCGATCTGCACCACCGCGCCCGGGACGGCGATGCGGCGCACCGCGAGCAGGTCGTCGAGCGAAAAGTGCACCCCTACCCCGAACATCAGCAGGATCACGCCGATCTCGGCGAGCTGCTGGGCGAGGGCAGTGTCCGCCACGAAGCCGGGTGTGTACGGGCCCGCCACGATGCCGGCGACGAGGTAGCCCACCAGGGGCGGGAGGCGAAGCCGCTGCGCCAGCATGCCGAGCAGGAAGGCGAGGCCGATGCCGCCGGCGATCGTCACGATGAGCGCGGTATCGTGGGGCATTGAGTCCGATCGTGTACGGGTGAGACTGGCCGCGATGCACGGCCGTGATGTGCGAAGATGCCACGTCTCCAGCCGGGAAGCTAGATTGTGCCCCATGACGGCGCCCGACCTGACCGGAATTCTCGACTTTCTCCGTTCTGCCGAAACGCTCAAGAGCACGCTCCGCACCTGCTACGCCTCTACCGGCCGGCAGGAAAGCGTCGCCGAGCACAGCTGGCGGCTTGCGCTCATGGCGATGCTGCTCCGGTACGAATTCCCCGAGCTGGACAGTGGGAAGGTGCTGCGCATGTGCCTGATCCATGACCTGGGCGAGGCGATCGGCGGGGACATTCCCGCACCGGAGCAGGCTCGGCGGCGGGAGGAAGGGCTGTCCGCCGGCAAGGCGGAGCAGGAGCGACGAGATCTGGTCACACTGCTGGAGCCGCTGCCGGCGGCGCTCCAGCTCGAGATCACGATGCTCTGGGACGAATATGAAGCCGCTGCGTCGCCGGAAGCCCGGCTGGTCAAGGCGCTCGACAAGCTGGAGACCATCCTGCAGCACAACCAGGGAAAGAACCCATCCGGTTTCGACTACGCCTTCAACCTGGACTACGGCCGGGAATACACCGGCGGGCATCCGGTGATTGTCGAGCTGAGGCGAGTGCTGGATGAGGAGACGGGGCGGAAGGCTTAGGGCTTAGGGATTAGGGATTAGGGATTAGGGCCTGGGCGAATGTACTCCGCACGGCGCACAGCGCACAGCGCACAGCGCACAGCTCTCAGCGCCTCACCTGCCTTCTCACCTCATCCAGCCAATTGAGCACGATGGTAAGGTTGCTGTCGGTGTTGCGGGTGGCGCCGGTGGCCTGGAGCATGATGAAGCCCTGGTCGTTGGGCGTCACCTCGTAGGAGCGGTGGAAGGCCAGGGTGGCGATGTGGCCAGCCTGCAGCGAAAACAGCGCGCGATGGACTCCTGGTCGGAAGCCACTGGCGCTGCTCCCCGAGACGTCCACCGCGACAAGGCTGTCGCTCGCACTCACGAAGAACAGCTCCCGCCCATCGTGCGACCAGGCCGGCTGGGTACCTCCGGCGGTGGAAACCTGCAGCCGGGAGCGGCCGGCATCCGGGAATGGCCGAACGAAAACCTGCTCCCGGCCGGATTCATCCGAGACGTATGCGAGCCATCGTCCATCCGGAGACAAGGCCGGTGTGTATTCATCGAAATTGGCACTGGCCGAGATGGTGAGGCGGGTGGTGTCACCGGTGGCGGCGCGAGCGTAGATATCCCGCTTGCCGTTCACGACACCGGCGCGATAGATCAGCCACTTGCCATCGTGCGACCAGAGCGACTCATCCACCTGCGTGGTGTCATACGGCATGAGACGCTCAGGCTGGCTGCTGCCGTCGCCCCGAAGCAGGAAGAGATGGGTCAGCCCATCCCGATCGGACGAGTAGCTGAATGACCGGCCGTCCGGCGTCCAGGCCGGGCGGTAATTGAGGACGCCATCGAAGGTGAGCCGCGTCAGCGGGCCCGCCGGGAGCTGCTTGACCCAGATGTCCATCCGTCCCTGGGTCAGGATGTTGACCGCCAGCTGGCGGCCATCCGGAGAGAGCGAAGGGTACTGGAGATAGTCGTGCCACGCCGGGTCGAGTGCCGAGACCCTGCCGGCGCGGTCCACCCGGACCGGAGTGACATCGTCGCTCGCTCCTGCCCGGGGCAGGTACACCAGGGTACCGTTCCCGCTTACGCTCATCTCCGGCGTCACGCCCGCCGCCATGGCCACGTCGTTCAGCAGCGGCACCGGATCGCCGGACAGCGTCAGCGCTGCCGGATCCAGCTCACCGCCGACGACCGTGCCGTCCACCCGGACAGCGATGAGCAGGTTGCCGGGCAGCACCCAAGCCCGCGCCGTGTTGGGGAGCAGGAGCTTCCGCTGGCGATTCCGCAGATTGTACGCCGCCACGTCCATGTGGGCGCAATTGTTGGAGCACTCGGTGACAAGGACCACGTCGGTGCCAGGTACGGTTGCCGGAAACGCAGCATACGTGAGCGGTTCCATGGTGGCCACGGTGTCCACCGGACCACCTTCGGAAGGCACGGAGAGCAGGTGGGTGGGACCCGAGTTGAAGATGATCGTCCCGTTCCCACGCCACGTGCCGCCAGGCGCAAATACCGGCTGCGCCTGGGCAAGTTCCACGGGCGCCCCGCGATCGACGCTTACCTTGTACAGCTTCTGGTGGGCGACATAGGCGATCCACTCTCCGTCGGGCGAAAAGAACGGATTATCAGCGCCTTCGGTCCCGGCGACCTGGTGCGCGGTGATGTCGCCCTGGTTCCGCAGCATCAGCACCGGTTCGGCGGAATTGACGTTGGCGACATACGCCAGGCGGCTGCCATCCGGCGACAGGGCAAACGGCGCCCCGATGAACAGCTGGTCTGCGGTCTTCAGCCCGGGCGCGGGCACCTGATAGCGCGCCACCGCGGC
>DASSTP010000254.1:0-5128 GCA_035707845.1 Gemmatimonadales bacterium
GGGCCAGCGTGAGGAAGGCGAGGCGATCATGGCGCGGCTGGAGGAGGAGTCCAGGCAGCACTACATGCGACTGGAAATCCTGGCCATGGGATACGCCGCGCTCGGTGCCGCGGACCAGGCCATGGCACTGCTCGAACGCGCCTACCAGGCCCGCGCCGCTGGGCTGATCTACCTGCATCTCGATCCCGGCTATGCCCCGCTCCGGGGCGATCCGAGGTATGTGGACCTGGTGCAGCGGATCGGGCTCAGGTAGCCGGAGCGCTGCGCGCTTAGCGCTTAGCGCTTGGCGCTTAGCGTAATCTGATCCACCTCCGCCAACTCCGCATCACTCAGTTTCCAGCCCGCCGCCGACGCATTCGCCCTCACCTGCTCCGGCTTTGTAGCTCCGGCAATCACTGACGCCACGGCCGGCCGACGCAGGAGCCAGGAGAAGGCCAGTTCCAGGATCGTGTGCCCCCGTTCCTCGCTGAACGCAATCAATCGCTCGACCATATCCAGGTTCTGCGCGTTGAACAGGTCGGCATGGCGGCCCTCAGCGATGCGGCTGCCGGGAGGCGGTGGCTCACCCTTCCGGTACTTGCCGGTCAGCATCCCGCTCGCGAGCGGGAAATAGGGTACGAACGCCACGCCGAGTGTCCGGCAGAGCGTCAGGATCTCGGCCTCGGGCTCACGGTGCAGCAGGCTGTACTCGTTCTGCAGGCTGGCGAACTTCGCGGCGCCGGGTCGCACCGCTGCCTCCGCCTCGCGCAGCTGTTCCGGTGAGAAATTGGAGCAGCCGATTTCCCTGACCTTGCCCGCCTTCACCAGCTCATCCAACGCGCCGAGAGTCTCCGCGATTGGGACATCGGGATCGGGCCAGTGCAGCTGGTAGAGATCAATGCGATCGGTATTGAGACGTCGGAGACTGTCCTCAATCGCGAGGCGGATGTAGGCTGGGCTCGCGCCGTGGCGCTGCTCGTCGAGCTTGCTGCCGAACTTGGTGGCAACGACGGCGTCCTCCCGGCGCCCCGCCAGCGCTCGGCCCAGGAATACCTCGCTCTGGGTGTCACCATAGCTGTCGGCGCTATCGAAAAAAGTGATCCCGGCATCGAGCGCGGCGTGCACCACGCGCGCCGTGCCCGCAGCGTCGAGTTTCCGGCCGAAGTTGTTGCAACCGAGGCCGACGACGGAGACGTCGAGTGAGCCGATGAGGCGGGTGCGCATGAAGAGAAGTTAGCCGGAAGGGGAGTTGCGGGTCGCGAGTCGCGGGTCATGACCTGCGGCATGGGACCTGCGACCAATAGCAGGGGCGGGACTCGAACCCGCGACCCCGGCATTATGAGTGCCGTGCTCTAACCAGCTGAGCTACCCTGCCAAGGGGGGCAATCCTACCCACGGGAGCGGCCGCCCGTCAAGGCGCGCCGTCGTCGGCGGGCGCCAGCCGATAGAGCCGTTCGCCGGGCCGGATCATGCCATACTGCTCCCGCGCGATCCGCTCCTGCACGGCGGGATCGGTTTCGATGGCATGCCGCAGCCGGGTGAGCGAATCCACCATCCGGGTGAGCCGGACCTGGCGCGCCTCCTCGTCGCCCAGCTCGCGCTTGAGTGCGCGATAGTCCCACGTGCTGTACTCGCCCCCTTCGACGGCAAAGGCGGCCATCACGACCAGCAGGGCGAGGACCAGCCACCCGCGCACGCTCATGCGAAGTAGAGGTCGCGCCCGGGGTAGCTCGCCATGACACCCAGCTCCTCGTTGATGCGGAGCAGCTGGTTGTACTTGGCGGTGCGGTCGGTGCGGCTGGCGCTGCCGGTCTTGATCTGCCCTGCCCCGGTGGCCACGGCGAGGTCGGCGATGAAGGTGTCCTCGGTCTCGCCGGAGCGGTGCGAGATGATGATGCCGTAGCCGCTGCTGCGCGCCAGCTCGATGCACTGGAGCGTCTCGGTAAGTGTCCCGATCTGGTTCACCTTGATGAGAATGGCGTTGGCCGCGCCCTGCTCGATGCCCTTCCCCAGGAGTTCGACGTTGGTGCAGAAGATGTCGTCGCCCACCAGCTGGACCTGCTCGCCCAGCCGCTCGGTGAGCGCATGCCAGCCGTCCCAGTCGCTCTCGGCGAGCCCATCTTCGATCGACACGATCGGGTACTTCTCCACCCAGCCCTCGTACAGCGCGATCATCTCTTCCGCGCTGCGCCGGCTGCCATCGCCCTTCTTGAAGACGTACGCACCGTCGGCGTAGAGCTCGCTCGCCGCCACGTCGAGCGCAATGGCGATGTCCTCGCCCGGCACATAATGCGCCGCCTCGATGGCCTGGATCACCACGTCGAGCGCGGCCTCGTTGGACGGCAGCATCGGCGCGAAGCCGCCTTCGTCACCCACGGCGGTGGACAGGCCCATCCCGCCGAGCACCTTCTTGAGCGCATGGAACACCTCGACCCCCATGCGCAACCCGTCCGCAAAATTGTCCGCCCCCACCGGGACCACCATGAACTCCTGCGCATCCACGTTGTTGGACGCGTGCGCCCCACCGTTCAGGATGTTCATCATGGGCACCGGCAGGATGTGCGCCATCGGTCCGCCCAGGTAACGGTAGAGCGGCAACCCGCACTCCTGCGCCGCCGCACGCGCCGTGGCCAGCGAGACCGCGAGGATAGCGTTCGCACCCAGCTTGCTCTTGTTGGGCGTGTCGTCGGTGTCCATCATCTCGGCGTCCACGGTCATCTGGTCCCGTGCATCGAGGCCTTCCAGCCGGGGACCGATGATCTCGTTGACGTTCCGCACCGCCTCCTGCACGCCCTTGCCGCCGTACCGGTCCGCGTCGCCGTCCCGCAGCTCGACCGCCTCGCGTTCGCCGGTGGAGGCGCCACTGGGCACTGCCGCACGGCCGGTGGCGCCATCGGCCAGCACAACCTCCGCCTCAACCGTGGGGTTGCCACGGCTATCCAGAATTTCGCGCGCGTGAACTTCGATGATGGTTGACATGCGTCTCAGGGTTGAGGTCGCGAGGAATTTAATGGGTCGCAGGTCGCAGGTCGCAGGTCGCAAAGCCAGCGGCCAGCAGCGTTCAGCCTTCAGCCTTCAGCTCCAACATGGCCGCTCGCGTCTGTTTCATCAGCTTATCGCGGTCATCAAACTCGGAATCCACGGTCGGAACGGGCTCGCCGATTTTCAGCGTAATGGGGCGACGCCGGACATACCACCCTCCCGGCGGCAGCGCCTCGAATGTTCCCTCGATGAACACGGGAACGATGGGCACGCCGGCCCGGATGGCGAGCACAAAGGGCCCCTTCTTGAAGTCGTGCAGCTTGCCGTCCCGGCTCCGCGTTCCCTCCACGAAGACGATGGCCGAGAGCCCCGCCCGGAGCCGTTCCGCGGCCTCGTCATACGCGGCAAAGGCGTCACGAAGGTTGGTGCGATTGATGGGAATCTCGCCCCGCGCCCGCAGCGCCTGGCCAAAGATGGGAATGGAAAGCAGCTCCTTCTTGGCCACGAATCGGACCGATCCCGGCAGGTGCGCGAACAGCACCCAGATGTCGGCGAACGAGGTGTGATTGCTGGCAAAGACGTAGCTTCGCCCGGGCTCGAGGTGTTCCATCCCGTCCACCCGCACCCCGAGTCCGTTGACGGCCAGGAGTGACCGGCCCCAGCCGCGCCCCGCCCGGTCATAGATGCCGCCCGGCCGATGCTTCACGCGGACGAGCGCCGCGAAGATGCAGACGCATCCGTACCAGACCACCAGCACCACCAGCGTGAGCACGTACCACGGAATCTTGAGGAACTTCATGAGAAGTGATTGAACCCCTTGAGCGTGAGCCGGCTCCCTCGAAAGAGGAGCCGTACCCCGTGTCCATGATGGCACGAGCCGATGCGGGAGAGCGTGAGGTCCATGGCCCGCTCAAAGGCAGCCGCACTTTCCATCCCGAAGGAGGACGGCATGGCCACCAGCAGTTCGTAGTCTTCCCCGCCCTTGGCGGCAAAGATCACCGGCTCGCCCCGCGCGTCGAGCGCCGCTTCGACCGCGGACGGATGCACGGGCAATTCCTCGAGCACAATCTCCACTTCGACTCCCGATGCCGCAGCGAGGTGCCCGGCATCAGAGGCGATGCCATCGCTCAAGTCGAGCATGGCGTGCGCCCCATGCGCCGCGAGCCACTGCCCGGCCGCGATCCTCGGCGACGGCGCCGCGAACCGCTGGCGTGCCGCGGCATCGGGCGCCCTCCCCGCGCGGAAGGCTTCGAGCGCCGCCCGCGCGCCTCCCAGGGCGCCGGTCACCCAGACGCCATCGCCGGCCGTCGCCCCGCGCCGTGCGACGGGGCAGTCGGCCACACCAATGACGGTCGCGCACAGCATCCACTCCCCGCCACGCGAGAGATCGCCGCCCAGCACCTGGGTGCCGCTGGCGCGCGCCGCCGCGCCGGCGCCACGCATCACGCTCGCGAGGTCGTCCGCCGAACTGCTTTCCGGCGCTGCCACGGCCACCAGGACGCCGCGCGCCGCTGCAGCCTGCCCGGCAAGATCCGAGAGCGCCGCTGCCGTGGCACGATAACCGATTTCTTCCAGGTCAAGCCAGTTGCGCTCGAAGTGCACGTGCTCCACGCTCGCGTCGGTGCTCACCACGACACTGGTGTCCGAGATCCGCAGCACCGCGCAATCATCGCCCAGGTTGCGGGCGTCGGCGCCGAGCGCGTCAGCGATCGTCCTGATGCGATCGAATTCGGCGCCCTCGCCCAGCGGCACGTTCATGGGCGTATGGCCTCCCGGGCGAAACGCACGAGTCCGTTTCCCGTCGCAACCCAGATGTAATCCGCATCAACCGCCACATCCCGGGCATCGGCCGGGATGTCCCCGATGCCGAAAACCCGGGAGACCGGGAACCCGAGCCGGCTGAATCCGAGTCCCTTTTCACCGGCGAGCCACACGCCCGGCCCGTCCACCCGCATCGCCCGCAGGGCGCCCAGTACGCCGGTGAGTTCGGGATCGTGGTGCCACGCGCCCCGGCTGTCCCGCCAGAAGAGCCGATCACGCGCGAGCGCGAGCAGCGTGTCACCCAGCCAGCTGATCTGCACCACCGGCTCCTGGAACTCCGGAGACTCGGTGCCGGAGGGACGCAGGAGGTCGCCGGTGCGGCCGACCGTGTAGAAGATTCCGATGT
>DASSTP010000255.1:0-8664 GCA_035707845.1 Gemmatimonadales bacterium
GTCACCGTCACCCGCATGCGCACCATCCAGATCTTCGTGGCTGGCGAAGTCCTGAAGCCCGGCGTGTACGACGTGAGCGCAGCCACCACGCCGCTCACCGCGCTTTTCGCGGCCGGGGGCCCTCGGCCCACCGGATCGCTGCGCCACCTGGAAGTGCGCCGCAACGGGCAGCTGGTCGACTCGATGGATGTGTACGACTTCCTGCTGGGTGGAGTGGACCGCACCAGCCACGCGCTGCAGACCGGCGACGTGATCTTTGTCCCGGTGCGGGGTGGCCGGGTGGCCGTGGCCGGCGCCGTTGTGCGGCCCAAGGTCTTCGAGATCCGGCCCGACGAGACCCTGCGTGACGTGATCGGCTTTGCCGGCGGCTTCGGCGCCGACGCCTTGCGGCGCCGGATCCAGATTCACCGCATCCTGCCTCCCTCACCGGACGATTCGGGGTTTGGCCGCGGCCGCATTGTCGTCGATGTGGGCCCCGACCAGCTGGCGCAGGGCATTCCCTCCGTCACCATGCTGCCTGGCGATTCCGTCACGGTCTTTCCCGTCGCGGAACGGTTGCGCGGGTTCGTCACGGTCCAGGGCAACGTCTGGGTCCCCGGCCCGGTGGGCTTCCGCCCGGGGATGCAGCTCACCGACGCCATCCAGCTGGCCGGCGGGCCCAAGCCCGACGTATACCTCGACCAGATCCTGATCTCGCGACTTCGGCCCGATTCCACTCGCATCCAGCTGCGCTCCGCCTTCGCGGATTCGTCCGGCCACGTCACCCTGAACCTGGCGCTGCAGGAAGAGGACGAGATCACCATTTTCTCCAAGACCACGTTCCGGCCCGAGCGCTATGTGATCGTGAGTGGCGCGGTGCGCTCGCCGGGGCGGCTGCGCTTCCGGGAGGGGATGACCGTGCGCGACGCCATCCTCCTGGCCGACGGCCTGCGCGAGGATGCGTATCTCAAGGAAGCTGAGATCGCCCGGGTGCCCGATGACCGGTCGCAGGGCGCGGTGTCAACGACCATCCGGGTGCCGCTCGACAGCACCTATCTCTTTGCTCGCGGCCAGGCCGGCGAGTATCCCGGCATGCCCGGGGTGCCTGCGCCCGCCGGCGGCGCGCCCGAAGTGCCGCTCCAGCCCTACGACAATCTCCTGATCCTGCGGCAACCCGAATGGGAGCTGCCGCGCACGGTAAAGATCACCGGCCAGGTGAAGTACCCGGGACCCTATGCGCTCAGGACCAAGACGGAGCGGCTGTTCGACATTATCCAGCGTGCGGGTGGCCTCACCCGTGAAGCCTACGCCGGCGGCATCACCTTCGTGCGCCAGGCGGACAGCGTGGGCCGGGTGGGGATCGACCTGGCGGAAGTGCTGAAGAACCCGAAGAGCCGCGACAATATCATTCTTGCCGCAGGCGACTCCATCGACATTCCCGAGTTCGACCCGGTCGTCATGGTGGCTGGCGCCGTGAATGCGCCGGGCGCGGTCGCCTACCAGCCGGGCGCCAACCTGGACTACTACGTGCGCGCAGCCGGCGGCTATGCCTTCAAGGGCGACAAGACGCGGGCGTGGGTGGAACAGCCCAATGGCGAGAAGGAATCGGTGGTGCGGCGTTTCCTGCTGCCGGACACCAGTCCGGAACCTCGGCCGGGCGCCGAGATCACGGTACCCGAGCGCAACCCGGCCCAGGTGACCGCCCCCATCACGAGCATCATCGGCGCCGCGGCGCAGGTGCTCGCGAGCCTGATTACGATCATCGTGGTGGCCAAACAGTAGCGTCGCAGGTCGTTGCCTGCTGGCTTCTGGTCACGAGCAGCCGGCATGCAGCAGCCAGCGACCAACTACGAAGCCCTGGTCGACCGCCGAGCTCCCGCCGTCGACCCGGTCTCCGCGACAACCCCCTCCTGCCGCAGCCGTTCCAGCTGCCACGTCTCCAGCCTCACCGTCAGGTCCACCGACGAGCCGTCCTGCTCCCGTGTCATCACTTCACCCATGCGGTACAGCTCGGCGAGCCGGGCGCCGTCCTCGGCGGGCAACCGCACCCGGGCCGTAACCCGTCCCGCGCGCTCGATGCTCCGCAGCCGGGTCTTGAGCGCGTCCAGTCCGTCAATACGCTGTGTGGTCGCGAAGACCGCGGCCGGGTAGAGCTCGCGCACGCGCGCCATCAGCGCCTGCGCGTCGCGCACGGCGTCCATCTTGTTGAAGACCAGGATCACCGGCCGCTCGGCCAGTTCCAGCTCGGCCAGGACCTTCTCCACCACGCGGATCTGTCCCTCCCAGTCGGGATGCGACGCGTCCACCACATGGAGCAGGACGTCAGCTTCGCGCGCCTCCTCGAGCGTGGCCCGGAAGCTCGCGACGAGATGGTGCGGCAGCTTGCGGATGAAGCCGACGGTGTCGGTCACCCGGGCATGCGCGCCTTCCCCCAGGTCCACATCCCGGGTAAGGGTGTCGAGAGTGGCGAACAACCGGTCCTCGACGAAGACGTCGTGCGCCCCGGAGAGCATGCGGAGGATGCTGGACTTGCCCGCGTTGGTATAGCCCACCAGGGCAACCGTGAGGAGATCGTCGCGTCCGGCCCGGAGATTTTCGCGATGCCGAGCCACCGACTGGAGCTTCCGGCGCAGCGACTGAATACGCCGCCGGATGATGCGGCGGTCGGTCTCCAGCTGGGTTTCACCAGGGCCGCGCAAGCCGATGCCGCCCCGGATGCGTGAGAGGTGGGTCCACATGCGGGTAAGGCGCGGCAGCAGGTACTCGAGCTGCGCAAGTTCCACCTGCAGCTTGGCTTCGTGGGAACGCGCCCGGGTGGAGAAGATGTCGAGAATGACCTCGGACCGGTCCATGACGCGGACCTTGAGGTCGCGCTCGAGGTTGGCGCCCTGTACGGGGCTCAGTTCTTCGTCGAAGATGACCAGCGTGGCGTCGAGCTCGGCCACCATGGCACGGAGCTCATCCACCTTTCCTTCGCCCAGCAGCGTGGCCGGGTTGGGCGAAGCGACCTGCTGCGAGAGCCGCCCGACGACGTCCGCACCCGCGGTGTCCACCAGCCGGGTAAGCTCCTCCAGGTGTTCCGTGAGATGCCGCGCATCATTCGAGCCCTTGCGCGGCGCCGCCACCAGGACCGCGCGCTCGATCGGCGCGCGCACATCAATCAATTGTCGGATAGTCCACCTGATCCTGCTGGGGCCGGTGACGTGCCGCGGGTGAGCGGCGCGCGTCCCTGCCGGGTAAATGGAATGACCTTGTCACCCGCCGGTGTTGCCACGGTGACCTGGCCCCGCATGGTGTACGGAATGTCGCCGTACGCGAGGGCGCTGCGGAGCGCCGCCGACGCGCCGGTCCACGTGAAGCGCAACGGCAGCACGATCCGGGTCGTGTCGCTGTTGCCAACCTGGAATTCGTCGTCGTAGGAAATGTCGCCCACGTGGGCACTGTCCACGTCGAACCCCACCTGCAGCCGCGTCCCGCGCAGCGAGAAATGGTTCGGGTTGTAGACGTCCAGCACAAGATCCATGGTCCCGCCGGTGAGCCCGGCGCCACGCAGCACCACCTGGTGCAGCTGCACATCCGGATCCAGGATCGTGCTCGGAAAGCTGGCGCAGCCGGCAAGCGCGACGACCGCGATCAGCGAATGGCGCATTTTGTGACGCATGGCTCGCTCCCAGGGGTTGGCGGCTGGTGAAATATACGCTGAGCGCTGAGCGCTGTGCGCTGTGCGCTTTGTCGATTTGGCTCTCAGCCCTCAGCTCTTGGCTCTCAGCTCCCTCCACCACTTCATCCGCTCTGCAATCCGCTGCTCATGCCCGAACTGCCCCGGCTGGTAGAACTGCTGCCCGCGCAGCGGCTCGGGCAGGTATTCCTGCGGGATGTAGGCCTCGGGCGCGGCGTGCGCATACTGGTATTCCTTGCCGTAGCCCAGCTCCTTCATGAGCCGGGTCGGCGCGTTGCGCAGGTGCAGCGGCACCGCTTCCGCTGGATAGTTCCGTGCAGCATCCATGGCCGCGTCGAGCGCCACCTTGGCGCTGTTGGACTTGGGCGCAGTCGCGAGATAGATCGTAAGCTCCGCCAGCGGCAGGTATCCCTCCGGCGGGCCCAGCATCTGCCAGGCGTCGCGCGCGGCCACCGCCATGCGGAGCGCATTGGGATCAGCCAGGCCGATATCCTCGGCCGACATCGCGATCGCGCGCCGGAAGAGAATCATCGGGTCGCCCCCGCCCTCCACCAGCCGAGCCATCCAGTACAGCGCGCCCTGGGGATCGCTGCCCCTGAGCGACTTGTGATACGCGCTCAGGATGTTGTAGTGCTCCTCGCCCGCCTTGTCGTAGTGCGCGAAGCGGCGCTGCAGGGCCTCGTGAGCCGCCTCGACCGTCACCTGGCCGCCCTGCCCCACGTGCATGGCCGCCGCTTCGAGCACCGTGAGCGCCCGGCGTGCGTCCCCATCGGCCTCCTCGGCGATGAAGTCGAGCGCCGCCGGCACCGCCGTCACCTCGAGCGATGCCAGCCCGCGGTCCTGGTTGGCCAGCGCGCGTTCGAGCAGGGCACGAAGATCACTCGCCTCCAGCGGCTGGAGGACAAACACGCGTGTGCGCGAGAGCAGCGCCGGATTGATGGCAAAGCTGGGATTTTCCGTGGTGGCGCCGACCAGCGTGACGACGCCCTCCTCCGTCGGTGGCAGGAGGCTATCCTGCTGCGCCTTGTTGAGCCGGTGGATTTCATCGATGAAGAGAATCGTGGCCTGCCCCGAGCTTGCCAGCCGGCCGCGCGCGGCCGTGACGATTTCGCGAATCCTCGGCACGCCCTCCGTGACCGCGCTGAACGGCTCGAACGCACGACGGGTAACGCGCGCCATGAGGTGCGCGAGCGTGGTCTTCCCGCTGCCGGGCGGCCCCCACAGGATGATGGAGCCCGGCGTACCGCGCTCCACCGCCTCGCGCAATGGACGCCCCGGCGCCAGCAGATGCTCCTGCCCCACGAACTCATCGAGCGTAACCGGTCGCATCCGAGCTGCCAGCGGCCTGAGCCCGCCCAGGTGCTCGAACAGCGACGGCTCCGTCATGCCCTGAGCCCGGCCGCGTGGAGCAGCACGCGCGCCACGATCATGGCGGCCGCGCCACCGAAAAAGGCGAGCGAGATGGCCCAGCCGCGCCGGGCCTGGAATTCAGGCACCAGGTTGGACGCGGCCACGTAGAGCGTGACGCCAGCCGAGAGCGACAGCCCGTGATCGGCGAGCGGCGTCAGGACCTGGGTCACCGCAACGCCCACGATGGTCGCCAGGCCCAGCATGCCGGCCGCACCCAGCGCACGCCCGGCTCCCTGTCCGCCCGCCAGCATGACACTCGCCATCGTCACCCCCTCAGGCAGCTTGTGGAGGAAGACGGCCAGAAACAAGAGCACGCCAAGTTCCGGTGATACCATGAACCCGCTGGCAATGGCGACGCCATCGAACAGCGTGTGCAGCGACAAGCCCACCAGGGCGGAGACGCCGGCCGACGCCGAAATGTGGTGGGTCTCTTCGCCAAAATGGAAATGCGGAATCAGGACGTGCTGCGCGAGGTGCACCGCGAGAAATCCCGCAAGCACGTACACCGGCGCCCCCGGGCGCTCCAGCGCCTCGGGCAGCATTGCGAGCACCACTGCAGATACCATGAACCCGGCGCCGAACGCCACGAACTGCTCCACCACGTCGAGTCCCCGTCGTGCCTGCCGGACCACCACCAGCGCCCCGACCATGTTGCCGATGGCCGCGAGGAGGCCAAAGAGAAACGGTGTCACCGTGCCTCCCGAACCAGCGCCAGCAGGGTGTCCCGGGTGTTGAGCGCGGGGTCTTCCAGCACGCGCTCGAGCAGTCGGTCGATCATCTGGCCCACCTCGGGACCACGCAGCCCCAGCTCGAGCAGGTCGCCACCTCGCAGTGCGAGCTGGTCCCGGCCAAGCGGTTCCCCACGTTCCCGGATTCCCGCCACGGTCGCGGCCCAGGGCGCGGAGATGCCGGTGCGCAGCTCATGCCGGCGAAGGAGGTCGTCCGCCGCACCGTTGACGCGTGCAAGCCAGCGCCGCACATCAGCCACGTCCCCGGTTGCCGGCGCCTCCGGCCCGGCCGCGATGGCCGCGGCCCGTGCAATCTCGGCGTTGGATGCGCGGAGCCGGCGCAGCACGGCGGCAGGGTCACCGGTGAGCATGGTGGTCAGGAGCACCGGGTCCCTCGGCTCCTGGGAGAGCGCGGACTCGAGAAACTTCCCGGACAGCAATTCCGGAAGCACCTGCGCGCCGGCACCTGCGGCACGCCAGAGATCCACGAGCCGGCTCACGGTCTGCGCCGTGCGCAGCCCCTTGAACCACTCGTCGCGCACCCGCTCCACGGACAGTTGCCGCAGGCCCGGCGCCGCATCCATCATTGCAACCCACGTTTCCGGCACGATGGCAAACCCGAATCTGGCGGCAAACCGGATGGCGCGCAGCACCCGGAGGTAGTCTTCCCGGAACCTCGTCGCCGCGTCGCCCACGGCGCGAACGCGGCCGTCTGCCAGGTCCTCCGCACCGCGGAACGGGTCCCGCCATTCGTGCCGCAGCGGATGGTACGCCAACGCGTTGATCGTGAAATCCCGGCGGGCAAGGTCTTCTTCCAGCGAAACGCCGTAGGCCACCTCGGCGTGGCGGCCGTCGGTACGCACGTCACGCCGGAAGGTGGTGACCTCGTGCAGGACGCGCGTGGCGTCAAGCACCCCAACGGTACCATGCTGCTCGCCCACCGGAATCGTGTGGCGGAAGAGGCGTCGCACCTGCTCGGGTGTGGCTGACGTGGCGATATCAAAGTCGGCGTGCGGCAGGCCGAGCACCGCGTCGCGCAGCGCCCCACCCACGCACCAGGCCTCGTGCCCGGCGTGCTCGAGGGTGGCCACGAGGTCCGCGACCGGTGCCGGCACCGCCACCTGCGACGGCAGCGTCTTCATGCCCGGTTCATCCGCAGAGGACGCTGCCGCCGTTCACGTTGAGGACTTCGCCGGTGATGTGCCGCGCCAACGGACTGCAGAGAAAGATGACCGGGCCTGCCACATCCTCCGCGCTCGCGATCCGCTGCAGCGGGATGCTGCGCGCAATCCGCTCACGGCCGTCGCCGATGTAGGCCGCCGCGGACATCTCGGTGTCCACCCAGCCCGGCGCCACGCAGTTGACCGTAATGTCGGGCGCGCACTCGATGGCGAGTGACTTGGTGAGCGAGATCAGCGCACCCTTGGTGGCGGCGTAGTCGGCATGCATCGCCTCGCCCCGCTGGCCGGCGGTGCTCGACACCAGCACCACCGTGCCGCCGTGGCCCATCAGGCCCAGCGCTGCGCGCGTGGTCGCGAATACCGAATCGAGGTTCTGGGTCATGGTGGCGCGCCAGCGCGACGGCGACATGTCGCGCAGCGGGATCTCCTCCGGCGGCCAGATGCCGGCGTTGGCCACGAAGATGTCCAGCCCGCCGAACTCGCTGCGCACGCCATGGATCATCCGGTCGACTGCAGCCGCGTCGGACAGGTCGCCGCCGGCCACGTACGCGCGCCGCCCCGCCTCCCGGACCTGGCGGGCAACACTCTCGGCGGCCTTGGAGCGGGTGTGGTAGGTCAGCGCCACGTCGGCGCCGGCCTGTGCCAGCATCACCGCCACGGCAGCGCCCACGCCGCGCGATCCGCCGGTCACCAGTGCCGTCCGGCCGGACAGGGAGATCAACGTTCGCCTCCGTTCAGGAATCGCCGTAGCCGCCAGGTGAGTGGCGCTGAGAGCGTGACCGGCTCCACGCGCGTCGTGGCCCGGTCTTCAAGGATGGCTCGGGGGTTGGTCACGGTGAGCAGTTCGGCCTGCTCGTCAGCGTCCTGGCCGCGGAGCACCCGGCTGGCCATCTCCTGGCTCGCACTGTCGCCATGATTGTCCGCGGCGAGGATGTCGCCGAGCCCGGCCGCGAGGAGCGCGCGCGCCCGGTCGCCACGCGCCGAACCCGTCAGAACCGTTGTTGCGTCGAGCTGCATCAGCGCGCCGGTCTCCCGCCAGACTTCAACGGCGCGCGGAGAACACGAGCTGTACCGCTCGGGATGGGCCAGGCACGGCACCAGGCCGCAGTCCACCACCTGTGCCAGCGCCACCTGGACCGTCGAGGCCGGCACGATGCGGGTGAATTCCACCAGCACGTAGCGGGATCCCGCCAGGGTAATGCCTGGCTGGACGGACCGGCGGGTGAAGGGCCGGTCCAGCATGAGCTCCACGCCGCGGTGCAGGCGCGGCAGCTCCGGCGCCTGGGCCGTGAGCGCGCGGAAGGCGGCATCGTAGGCCGGCGGCACGCCAAGTTCCGCGGCAGAGACGGTGAGATGTGGGGTGAGGCAGACGTCGGTCACGCCGGCGGCGGCGAGGCGCGTGAGCACGGAGACCGACTGGGCCACGCTGCGCGAGCCATCGTCCACGCCGGGCAGCAGGTGCGAGTGCAGGTCGATCACGTCGCCGGAGCCGGCTCCGTGAGGGCGCGCGCCACCCGCCCGAGTGCGGCTGGCTCATGCTCCGCGCACCACAGCATCGCGAGCGTGATGAGCCCATCGGCCGCGAGGAGGTCGAGCGCCACCGAGCGTTCGCCGGGCGTGGCGGTGACGTCGCGCAGCGCGCTGGCACCGGCCCGTGCGAGGGCACCCGGCATCTCGAGGGCGCCGG
>DASSTP010000256.1:0-3283 GCA_035707845.1 Gemmatimonadales bacterium
AGAAGCGGCCCAGAAGCCAACCGAGCGCCAGGTGGACAGCGCCATCGGCAACTCGAACCTGCCGGGTGCGCAGGGCGTGAAGGGAGCAATGCGGGTGGCGGATTCAGCGGCGGCAAGGAATGCGAGGCTTGACTCGGTCGAGTAGTCGAGAGGTCAAGGAGTCGAGGTCTTGACCTCTCGACCCCTTGACGTCTTGACCACTACTGCAATGCCACCCCGTGCTCAAAATCAAACAGCGTCAACCTTCTCAACTGATAATGTGCCAGCCAGTGCTGGCGGAGGGCCTGCAGGTACTGCACGATCGCCTGGTCCTTTTCCGACTGGGCGATGTACAGGTTGTCGATCGTAATCTTCCCGATCACATAGCGGTTGTACGCCACCTCGAACCGCTTGGCCGCCACGGTGTCGGCCTTGGCGCTGAGGGCCAGCGAGCGCCGGGTCTGCTCCACCTGCAGCGCGGCGAACCGCGCGTCCATTGCCACCTGGTCCAGCGTGGCCTCACGGGAATCTTCCGCCTGCTGCAGCTGGGCCTCGGCGGCCGCGACCCGGTTATGCCGGCTGCCCCACTGGATCAGCGGGATCTCCACCGACACGCTCACGCTGCGCGCCTCGAGCAGGTTCTGGTATGCCGCGCTGAACTCCGGCGCCGTGGCGTTGTAACCGATGGCGGCCTGCACGGTGGCCCCGAATCCGTTCTCGAGCCTTGCCTCCGTCACCCGCCGCCTGGCCACCAGTTCCTGCAGCGCCGTATTGCTCACGTCGGACACGTTGCGCAGCGCCTGGGCGGCGGCCATCGATGAATCCGCCACGTATGCCGGCGCCTCGCCGGGAACCGCGAGCGTAATCGGTGTGCCCGGGGCCAGGTTGAGCGCGAGCCGGAGCGCCGCTTCCGCCCGTTCGTAATCGAGCCGGGCGCCGTCGAGCGAGTTGCGTGAGCGGAGCAGCGCCAGCTCACTCTGCAGCAGGTCGTTCTCGCCGATCTTCCCGACTTCGTACCGCCCCTTGTTCAGGGTGTAGAGCGTGTCATTGATGGCGACGTTGGTCTGGGCGTTCTGCAGCCCCATCTGTGCGGTGTAGAGGTCGAAGAACAGGTTGGTGACCCGGAGCGCCACGTCCTCCCGTGCCTCGAGATACTCCCGTTCCGCCAGCTCACTGCGGACCGGCTGCTCCTTCCGGTCCAGCGCAAAGGCGTTGGGCCGGAAGATGTCCTGCCGGATGCCGAGCGACACCGGCGTGGATGACCAGCTCCGGAGCGACTGGTCGCCGCTCAGCTGCAGCCGCTGGAGCGAGCTGGTGACAAACACATTACCGCCGGTGGGCAGCCGTTGCGACAACGTAGCACTCAGCTCCGACTGGGTCTGGTTCTGGGAGCGGAAGAGCGTGGACCCATCGGGCTGGAGCACCGGCACGATCGCGTGGTTGTACTGCGGCAGGGTTCCCGTCAGTGACAGCTGGGGCATGTACTGCGCCCAGAAGGCATTGTCGCTGTAGCGCGCCGCCTCGAGCGAGGCGCGGGCCCCGCGCGCAGTATGGCCCTGCTCCTGCGCCAGCGCGATGGCACGTTGGAGACTCATCGGCTCCTGCGCCGCCAGCGGGGTCATCGGTGCAACAGCCAGCGCTGCCAGCACCATCACGGATCGACCATGCATGCGCATCACTCGTATCGGAGACATTCCACTGGATCCTGCCGCGCCGCCCGGTAGGCCGGTACGATGCCGAACCCGACACCGACCGCAAACGAGACGCCGAAGGCCACGAAGATGGAAATGAAGGACACCAGGGTCTTGATGCCGGCGAAGTGCTGGATGAGGGCGCTGAGGATCATGCCAAGGAGAATGCCAACCACGCCGCCGGCCACGCTGATCATCACGGCCTCGCTCAGGAACTGCATGAGCACGTCGCGCTGGGTGGCGCCGAGGGCCCGGCGCACGCCGATCTCGCGGATGCGCTCCAGTACCGAGGCCAGCATGATGTTCATGATCCCGATGCCGCCCACCAGCAGCGAGATGGACGCGATGGCGCCGAGCACCACGTTGAAGATCGTCTTGGCCCGCTGCTGCTGGCGCAGCAGCAGCTCGGGGACCTCGATCTCGAAGTCCACCACGCCGTTGTGCCGGCGTTCCAGCATCCGCCGGAGGACATCGGTGACGCCGGTCATGTGACTGCCATCGGCGACCCGCACGATGATGCGGTCGAGCTGGTTGCGGTTGGTGCGCTCGGCGCGCTGCTCCTCCGTCTCGTTGTCCTCGTCGTTGTTGCCGCCACTGACCACGACGCCCTCGCGCGACGCCGCCTCGATTTCCTGGCCAGTGACGCGGGCGCGATCCCGGAAGCGGAGCAGCATGGTGCGGGCCGGGATGTACACGTCCATGTTCGCGTCCCGCACGCCGAGCTTGGTCTCGGCCTCCGCGGTGACCCGGCGGTCGGTCAGGACGCCCACCACCGTAAGCCAGATGTCGCCTACCTTGATGGGCCGCCCGATGGCTTCCTCGGTGGTGAAGAACCGGGTGCGGATGCCATCGCCGATGATGGCCACCGGCTCGCCGGTCGCAAGCTGGTCATGGGTGAACCACGACCCGCGCTCGAGCTGCAGGTTGGTCAGCGCGAAATAGGTGGAGTCCACGCCCACCGCCTTGGCGCTGCGACGGCGTCCTTCGCGGGTGACTTCCGAGTTGAAGACAATTTCCGCGCTCACCGCGTCCACCAGCGGGATGCTTCGGGCGATGGCCTCGGCGTCGGCGTAGGTCAGGCCGGGCGAGAACTTCTTGACCTGCTTTTCCTTTTCGTCGTCCTGGGCGGGGCCTTCCGACTGCTGCACCAGCGGCGTCACCATGATGTTGTTGGCGCCCAGCAACACCATCTGCTGCAGGATTTCCTGCTCCGCACCCTTGCCGATGGCGAGCATGGTGATCACGGACGCCACGCCGAACAGGATGCCGAGCGAGGTGAGGGCCGCGCGGAGGCGGTTGTGCTTGAGCCCTTCGAGCGCGGTGCCAGCGCTGAAGCGGAGGTGGGCCGCGAGCAGGGCCCAGCGCTCGCGCCCGCCGATGTCGAACGGGTTCACGGCCTGGGCGCGCTGTCGGTCGCGGGCGAGACGAGCGGCGTGGCGGCACTGTCGCCACCCGCGTTGGGTACGTCCCTGGGTGTGACCTTCGGCTTGCTGGACCTGGCGGAGCCGGGCAGCCGCTCCAGCTTCATCCCCGCCGCGTCCTTGGGAATGGTGAGCAGGACGTGGTCGCCCTCCTTGAGGCCCCGGAGGATGACGACTTCGTCGTCGCTCACG
>DASSTP010000257.1:0-3887 GCA_035707845.1 Gemmatimonadales bacterium
GGGACACCAGGTTCCGAAAATGTCGATCAGCACCACCTTGCCACGAAAGCGCGGATCATCGTTCCGGACCATCCGGCCGTTGACGTCCGGAAAGGCGAAGCGGAATGGCGCGGTGGTGTCGGCCTGGGTCAGGCTGGTGGGAGCGCGGAGGTGCGGCCGTCCGGTGCTGCGCACCGCCGTGAAGGGCGTCTGGGTGCTCAGTCCCGCGTGAAAGGTTCCGCGCAGCGTATCACCATCGAGATGCGCCGTCAGCAGGTAGACGAACGAACCGTCGAAGTGGCTCATGGCGACACTGTCACCGTCGAGCCGGCCCCGGAAGGTGCCGTAGTCGCCGGTATTGGAGATGACGGTGCCCTGGAAGCCGTGCGGCCCATTCTCGAACAGCAGCACGCGCGGGCTGCGGCGCTCGCCCGAGGTGAAGGTCGCATCCCACCTGCCCGCCAGCCTGGCCGGCACTTGGGCCGCGTCCCAGGTCCCGCGCACGGCGTGAAACGGGATGACGCGGGGACCACGATTGCCGACATTGCGATAGTAACCCGCGAGGCTGTCGCCGGTGCAGGTCGCCGCGATGCTCGCCGCGTAATCGGCCATCTCGAGCCGCACCGAGTCACCCGCCTGGTGCACGCCGCTCAGTTTCTCGCACGAACCGGCGTTGCAGATCTTCCCGCCGAGCTGTCCCGAGCGGTCGGTAATGTCGAGGGCGAAACGAAGTTCACCGCCGGTGAGCGACAGGGCTGCGCGCCACGAGCCGGCGACGCCGGTCTGGCACGGAGCGGCAATCGCGAGTGCCAGCAGCAGCGCATTCATTCCTTGGGCAGGTATTGCTCGCCGGCTCGCACCTCGGCGGGAATGGCGTTGCCGCGCCACGGGGCGGGGCAGGCAAACGCAGAGCTGTAGGCGCAGAAGGGATTGTGCGCGCGATTGAAGTCCAGTCGCCACTTCCCCTCTCCGGCCGGCAGGAGGGTGACGAAGCGTCCAGCGGGGTAGGTGCTGTCGCCGTTGGTGCCGTCACGGAAGTAGATCTCGAGGTCGCTCTCTCCCGTGGCGGGATCGGGCAGCCGCATTACCGAGAGCCGCACCGGCTTGCCGGCGATGGGCACGACCACCGAGCCCGCGTCGTCGGCCATCACCTCGACACCTTCAGGTGAGAGGACCAGCCGGGACCGCGCAGAGTCGGGAGGTTGCAAGGCACCGATGAAGGCGAGCGCGGCATCGTAGGGATACCAGTGCGGCGTCCCGCGGGGGCGCGTGCTGTCAAAGATTGTCACCACCGGTCGCGCCGACGAGCCTCCGGCCACGATGGCGTAGGAGCCAAGTTTGACCGGGCGCCCGCGTGGAAGCGTCCGCTTTCCCTCGGGACCGGTCAACGACACGACGCCGTCGCCGCTGCCGATCGTATGCGGTTCCACCCCGGTCAAGGTCAGATCGGCGTTGTCGGGGCCGAGCCGGATGCCTTGCCCCACAGGGAGCTGGGCCAGGGCAGCGTAGGGCGACACGGGAGAGCGCTGCAGCCACTCGCGGAAGGCGTCCCGCTCGGCGGCGACAAGCCCGGCGCCTTGCGCGGCTCCGGTGCGTACGGCGCTGAACGTGAGCAGGCAGAGCGCCACCAGCATGCGCGGCAGTTGCCCGGGTTGAGAGTGCTTCGATCGCATCGGCGAAACCTACCAGATCCACATGCGCGATGGATCCATCACCCTGGCATGCTCATGTACCGGATCGCCCCGGATCATCTGCTGCAGCAGGACGGCCGTGATGGCAGCGAGCAGGATGCCGTTCCTGCCATGCCCGGTGGCATACCAGAGGTGGGCAAGATCGGGCGCTGGCCCGACGATGGGCAGGCCATCAGGTGTCACCGGCCGAAGTCCCGCCCAGCTTCGGGTCTCCGGCCGCGCGCCGAGGGGAGGGCAGAGTTCCCGCACCGCGGACCAGATTCGCTGCTGGCCAGCATCGGTCACGCTGGCATCGAAGCCGGTGTATTCCATGGTCGAGCCGATGAGGGCTTCATTGCCGCGGGCCAGGACGTAGCCGTGATGATGGTAGAGGATGGCACGGGGCGTGTCACTGGGCCAGGCAAATGCGGCCATCTGGCCCCGGACCGGCTCGACCGACAGCGGACGCGGCAGGCCTTCAAGCCGCCCTGACCATGCGCCGCCGGCGATGATGATATCGTCAGCCGCAAAGCGATCGTCCGCCACAACTGCCACGGCGGTGTCGCCGTCACGTTCGATGCGACGCGCGGTCTGGCGCAGCAGGACCGCGCCATGCTGGACCGCGTCGGCCAGCAGTGCGTTCACCAGGCTCACGGGGTCAAGCGCCCCGTCCATCGGCGACCAGAGCGCGCCCAGCGGCGCCCGGAGCCAGGGCCACTGATTCCGCACTTCGACGGCATCGAGCCAGTCGCATCGGTGGCCCTGCTGCCGCTGCCACGCCACCGCCGCCTTGAGCGTGGAGGCATCGGTTTCGTCAAAGGCGACCCGGGCAATGCCTTCCCGCCAGTATCCGATGTCGATGCCCGTGGCATCCTGCAGCTCGGCGGCAAGCTCGCCGTAGCGGTCCCGGCTGGCCACGCCAAGTTCATAGAGCGACTCGTTTCGCTCGCTCTCGATCTGGGGCGCCAGCATGCCGGCGGCGGCCCGCCACGCGGCGCCCTCGGTTTCCGCCCGGTCGAGCACCAGGACCCGCCGGCGTTCCCGGGCAAGTTCGCGGGCGCACGCCGCCCCTATGGCGCCGCCGCCGACGATGATAACATCATAGCTGGAAGTCACTTGGTGCCTCGACGAAACTTAATGAAACATCGGGGCGTATGGTGTCGCGACCGGCCACCTCGGAGGAAAATAGCATGGTCCGGAGCATCCTCGGTTTCTCGGTGTTCGCAGTTGTCGGCGTGCTGGCGATGAAGTTGTTCTTCGGCTTGTTCGGCTGGATCCTGTCGGCGCTCTTTACGGTGCTGGTGTGGGCGTTCTTCGGCTGGGTCTTCTACCTGATTCTCAAGGCGTTAGCGCCGGATACGGCGGCCCGCCTTCGCGAGCTGATCACCGGCAAGCCGAGCTGAGGCGGCTCAGCCCGGCTGCGCGGGCTGCGCCTCCCTGACGCCGAGCGCAGCCCCGCCCAGCGCCCGCCGCGCTTTCCACAGGTCCCGCGCTGCGTCCACTGGCGCGATCCGGCTGGGCCGGGGCCGCCGGTCATGCCGTTCCGGCGCCCGAAGACTCTCGATCTGGCGCGCGTGCCGGGCAGCGATCGCCAGCAGCTCGGCGCGAGCCGCCCAGCCTTCGGTGTTGAGGAGGCGCCCCGGGCGCTCGCGCATGGCGTGGCGCAGGGCAATGAGGCGGAACGCCGCGTAGCCGCTCACCACATCCCGCACGCCCGGCACCCGCACCCGCCGGCCCAGCAACACTGGCGCCAGCCGGCGCAGCCAGCGCCGCGCGCGCGACTGCTCCCCGTTCAGCTGTCCCTCCGCCACCACCAGATCCGCTCCGCTGTCGAGCCGCCGGACGATGTCCGGCAGGACGTCCGCGTCGTGGGTGAAATCGGCGTGCATGATGACGGCGTAGTCGCGCTTGGGGCGGTCGCTCCGCTCCAGCGCAGTCCGAAGCAGGGCCTCGACCGTCGAGGCGTACCCCTGCTGCTGGTCGTGGGTGATCACCGTGAGCGGGAGCACGCGGGCGTACGGCGCCAGCACCTCGGCCGTGGAGTCGGATGAGCCGTCGTTGGCCACCAGGAGCTGGTATTCGCGCGGAAACTCGGTGAAGACCTGCCGGATCTTCCAGAGCAGGAGTCCCACCGTCCGGGCTTCATCGTGTGACGGAATGCAGACGTAGATCATGGACCAGTCGTTCAGTAATGACGCTGCATGATAAGCCCCTGGCCGCCCGGCGCGAAGTCACGAC
>DASSTP010000258.1:0-4096 GCA_035707845.1 Gemmatimonadales bacterium
TCCCCACGCCTCACGCCCCAAGCCTCACGCCCCAAGCCTCACGCCCCTAAGCCCTAGCCCCTAACCCCTAAACCCTAACCCCTCAATCACTTAGCCACACCCCGGTTACCGAAGTCCCTCCCGCCAGCTACCTTTCTGGCATGACTTTGGCCCCCCTCGCCGGCCATCATGAAGCCCGGAAGCGCCTGAGTGACGCCTTCCGGGCCAACCGTATCCCCCAGGTGCTTCTGTTCGTGGGCCCGGTGGGTATTGGCCGCCAGCGGCTGGCCCTCTGGCTGGCCCAGCTCCTGGTCTGCGAGCACCCGGGCGACGAGCCCTGCGGAACCTGCGCCCCCTGCCGCAAAGTGCTGGGGCTGAGCCATCCGGACGTGCACTGGCTCATTCCCATGCCGAGGCCCAAGGCGGCCGAGCCGGCGAAGCAGGTGGAGGAGGCCGAGGAAACCCTGGCCGGCATCCTGGCGGAGCGGCGGGAGACGCCGCTGTACGGAGCGCTCGACGGGATGGCGAGCCACAGCATCGCGAGCGTGCGGCTGCTCCAGCGCCAGGCTGCGCTCTCGTCAGTGGAAGCCAGGCACCGGGTCTTCATCATCGGCGACGCCGAGCGGCTGGTGCCGCAGGAGTCGGCGGACGCGGCGGCCAACGCGCTGCTCAAGCTCCTGGAGGAGCCGCCGGCCGGTGCGGTGTTCATCCTGACGGCTGCGGATCCTCGCCGGCTGCTGCCGACGATCCGGTCGCGCACGGTGCCGCTCCGGCTCAACCCGCTGCCCAGCACCGAGGTGAAGGCATTCCTGGAGCAGCATGGCGCCGTACCGGCCCGGGAAATGGATCGCCGGGTGCGCGAGGCGGCCGGCTCGATCGGTGCCGCGCTCTGGCTCGACGAGTCCAGTGCGGCAGTGCGCGAGTCGGCGGTGGCGTTGCTCGAGAGCCTGGCGCGGGGACAGGCGGCGCGGCTCGGTCGCGCCATTCGCCAGGGCCCCTATGAGGCCCGGGGCGACTTCACGGCCATGCTCGACGCACTCTCGGAAACGCTGATGAGCGCTGCCCGGGTGAACGTGAATGGTCCCCGTCGAGGCGCCTGTCCCGACAGCCTTCGCGGCCGGGATCCCGAGGTGCTGCTGGAGGCCGCCCGCCGGGTGGCCGACACCCGGGAGGCGGCACAGGACAACGTGAACCCGCAGCTCCTGCTCGCCGTCCTGGGCGAGCAGCTGGCGGAGATCCTGTGAGCCTCTCGCACCTCGACAGCGAGGGGCGCGCCCGAATGGTGGACGTGGGCGGCAAAATGGTGACGGATCGCACGGCGACAGCCACAGGTTGTGTGCGAATGTCTGACACCGCGTTCGAGCAGGTGCGAGCGGGGGCTGTCAAGAAGGGCGACGTACTGGCCGTGGCCGAAGTGGCGGGCGTCATGGCCGCCAAGCGCACGGCCGAGTTGATTCCGCTGTGCCACCCGCTCGGGCTCGACGACATCAAGGTGGACGCGGTGCTCGACCCCCGGCTCCCCGGGGTGCAGGTTCGCGCCACGGCGCGCCTTCAGGCGCGCACCGGCGTGGAAATGGAGGCGCTGACGGCAGTCGCCGTTGCGTGCCTCACGGTCTACGACATGGTCAAGGCCGTGGACCGGGAAATGACCATTGAACAGGTCCGCCTGGTCGAGAAGACAGGTGGTGCCTCAGGATATTGGAGCCGGCAGCTGGACAGCCGGCCGGACCAGGAGACACGGAACGATGACCACCGCTCGTAGTGGCCGCCGTAAACGCACCTGGGTGCTGTTCGAGCGCCTGCTGGTGCGCGCCGGGCTCGTGCTGTCCGCGGGGTTCCTGCTCAGCGCGCTGGGAGGCTGGACCGAGGTCCGCGCGCGCGTCGTGGCAGATTCCACGTCGGCCGCTCGTGACGCGCTCACCGCGCACATCGAAGGAAATTTCGACACCAAGTTCGATCGCGCCCAGGACGAGATGGGCATGGTGCTGGTGGAACTGCAGCGCACCATCGCCATCGATGCCTACGCGCGCCGCTTCGGCATCAAGCACGACCTTGCGGGTGCCATCTACGACACGGCCCTGGATGAAGGTATCGATCCGCCGCTGGCGTTCCGGCTGGTGCAGGTGGAGAGCGATTTCCAGCGGCACGCCCGCAGTTCGGCCAATGCCCTCGGCTACACGCAGGTGCAGCTCGCCACGGCGCATGCCTACGATCGCCACGCGACCGAGGCCGACCTGTTTGATCGTGACACCAACCTGCGGCTGGGATTCCGGTACCTGAAGGACCTGCTGCACCAGTTCGACGGGGACATGCACCTGGCGCTGCTGGCCTATAACCGGGGCCCGGCGCGCGTGGAGCAGATTCTGGCCGAAGGCGGCGACCCCCGCAACGGCTACGCGGGCGCCATCCTCCGCCGCGCCAAGGCACCGGCAACGCCGTTGAGAGGGATGACGAATTAGGGTCGCAGGTCGCAAGTCGCAAGTCACAGACAAGAGCCTGCGCCCTGCGCCCTGCGCCCTGCGACTTGCGACCTGCGACCTGCGACTCCCTCTACCCCGGAATCCTCAACCGCTGTCCAATTCTCAAGTGCGCCTTGGTCGACAACCCGTTCGTCTTGCTCAGCGCTGACACCGACACGCCGTAGCGATGGGCCACGCCGGTGAGTGTTTCGCCCGCGCGCACCACGTGGGTGTGCGACGCGGCTCGGCTCGGCGTCACGCGGCTGGCGCGTTCCACCGTCGTTTCGCCAATCCGGAGCCGCTGGCCGATCCGGATCCGGCTCGAGTGCAGCCGGTTCCAGCGCTTGAGCGCCGACACGCTCACGTGGTAGCGCACGGCGATCCCTGACAGGGTTTCGCCCGGGCGCACCTTGTGGATCTGCACTTCCGGCGCTGCCGGCTCCGCGACGCTGTGCGCCACCACTACCGACATGGCGTCGCCGGCCGGAATGAGCAGCGTCTGGCCTGCACGCACATGTCCCCTGCGGCCGGGGTTGGCCTCGTAGAGCTGGTCGGTCGTGATGCCGTAGTGTTGCGCGATCGAGGCCACCGATTCCGACTTCCCGACCTCGTGCTTCCTGAAGGAGACGTAGTCGCTCTCCGGCAGTGAATCGAAGGCCGACTGTGTCGTCTCGCCCCGGCCCGCGGGCACCAGCACGATGGACCTGGTCTTCGGTGGCGTGACCAGTCGCAGGTATTCCGGGTTCAGGTCGCGGATGGCCGTCATGGTGGTGTCGGCAAGCTGGGCAATCACGTCGAGCCCGGTCATGTCGGGCACCAGGACGGAATCGGCGCGGAACGGTTCGGCCGTGCTGTCAACGCTGAAGCCGTATTTCGACGGCTCCTTGGCGATGAGTGCGGCGGCGATGAGCTTGGGAACGTAGTCCTTGGTTTCCCGGCGCAGCAGGCTGGTGTTGTACAGCTTGAAGAACGTGGCGTCGGAGTAGAGCGAATCATCATCCTCGGTATCGTCGAGCCGGGCGAGGCCACGCCCCACCCTGCCAGCGCCCGCGTTGTACGCCGCGGCGGCCAGGTAGGGAGAGCCGAACCGGTCGCGCAGGTCCTTGAGATACCGCGCCGCCGCCAGCGTGGCCTTGACCGGATCACGCCGGTCATCCACCCAGGAATCGATGCGGAGGCCGTACCCGCGGCCGGTGGGCGCCATGAACTGCCACATGCCGACGGCCCGCGCCCGGCTCACCGCCCGATTGGAAAACCCGCTCTCGATCAGCGCGAGGTAGACCAGGTCTTCGGGAAGCTCCTTCGCCGCGAGCTCGCTGCGGATCATGCCCTCGTATTTCGGCAGCCGCTCGAGCCAGATCTCCATCCGCGAGCGGCCCGGACCGGTGAAGAAGTCGAGATAGTACTGCACCCGGTCGTGATTGTTGAACGAGGTAACGTCGATGTCCCATGTGACCGATGCGGTGCCGCCCGAGCCGTCGTCATCACCGCCGGCCGGATGCGCGATCGCGAGCTGTTCCAGGGCTTCGGCGTCCGCCGCCGAATCGGCGGCCGTCTCGACGTCTGCGTCGACTTCGGCGCTGACAGGATGGTCCCCGCTGGCGAGCATTGGCCGCGCTGCGGTGTCCGCTGGCTCCGCCTGGGCTCGAGTGGATTCC
>DASSTP010000259.1:0-7000 GCA_035707845.1 Gemmatimonadales bacterium
CGGCTGGGGCATCCATGTGCTCGCGGCGCGGCAGGACCGCCAGGGCGGCGTCTGGGTTGGCACCTACGGTCAGGGAATCTTCTACCTGCCCGCGGATTCATCCCGGTGGCAGCACTTCGTGAGTGACACGTCGGGGAACTCCATCTCCTGGGATTTCGTGCACGCGTTCGGCTTCGGCCCGGATGGGGAAGTCTGGTATGGGACAGTCGGAAACGGCTGGGGACTGTCCACCGACACCGGCCGCACCTGGCGCAACTGGACCTATGACCAGCTGGGACCCGAGTGGCAGTACGTCGCGCCGGATGGCATCGTGACCCAGGGCGATACCACCATCGTGGCAACGGCAGACGGGCTCCAGATCACGGTGGATGACGGCGCCCACTGGACCGCGGTGGTGGACAGCATCGGGCCTGCCGCCAAGGGCCCGGCCGATACCGCGCTGGTGCTGCTGCCCAGTGAATACATCATGGGCGCGGGGCCGGCGAGCCGCGGCCGGGTGGTATTCACCACCTTGCGCGGCGGCATTGCATTGTCGGCCGTGGACGGAGCATGGCAGGTAGAAAAGGCGGCGGTCAGCCGGCCCACCGAAGCCGACCTCGTGTTCCTGCATCGCCGGAGTTACCGCCGGACGCCGTGTGGCCTGTACCCTGCCAACCGCCGGTGGTCATGTGCACCGGCTGCCGCCGGTCGTGCCCCGCGCGCCGATCCGCCGACGGAACCAGGAACCACCTGGTTCGACCGGCCCATCATGGTGACCGACAACCCGCTCATCGACCAGACGTACCGCTATGGCTCGACGATGGGCGGGAATTTCCAGCAGCATCAGGGTGTCGAGTTCAACAATCCTGACGGGACGCCGGTGCACGCCATTGGCAGTGGCACCGTGGTGTATGCCGGTCCCGCCGAACGCGGCGCGCTCACGGTCGCCATCCGCATGGATTCGGTGCTGGTCACGCCCGATGGCACGCTGAACATCTTCTCGGTCTACTACCACAATTCCGCGCTGAACGTGGCCGTGGGAGATCGGGTCACCAGGGGCCAGGTCATCTCGCTCGTGGGACACACGGGGCGGGCCACCAATGACCACCTGCACCTCGAGGTGCACGCCGCGCCCACCGATTCCGTGCCGCTGATCGTCGATTCGCTGCAGCGCTTTCCGCCCTACACCACCAACCCGGAACTCTGGATCGCTCCGCCCGAAAACACCGGGATCGTGGCGGGCCAGGTGTGGGATTCCGCCGGCAGGCCAGTCCCAGGCGCCCGCATCTACGGCCTGCGCAAGGCGGAGCCGAGGGAAACGCCCCTCTCCTACGTCGAGACCTACCGCGACAAGGGGCACTCGCACCCGGTCTATCACGAGCATTTTGCCATTGGCGGCATTCCGCCCGGAGACTACCAGCTGGGCACCGAGATCGACGGCAGGAAAGTCTGGCGCAGGATGCGGGTGCAGGCGGGGAAGCTCACGTGGGTCGTCTTTCGCTGATGCCCGGCCGCACGTGTTCATCGAGCTGACCGATCACCTGCGCTGTCCGGCGGCGCACGACGAACAGTTTCTCGTTCTCATCCCCGAAGTGATGGAGGGACGGGACGTGCGCCGAGGTTCGCTCGGCTGCCCGGTCTGCCACCGGAGCTTTCCGATCAGGGATGGCGTGACCACGTTCGGCCGAGCCCCCACCACGGATGCGGCCCCCACGCGCCTCACCTCCGACGCCCAGGCCGCGCTGGCGGGTCTGGGCGGACCGGGGGGCTATGCCGTGCTCGTTGGCGGTGCGGCGGCCCGAGCTGACCTTGTCGCGCAGGAGTTGCCCGGCATCGGGCTGGTGCTGGTCAATCCGCCGGCGGGGGCGCCGGACGCGGCCTTCGCCAGCCGACTCATGGCGCCGTCCCTGCCGCTCAAGAGCGGTTCCATGCGGACCGCTATCCTCGGTCCCGGCTTCGGGAACGACCCGGCGTGGATTCGTGAAGCGGCGCGCGTGGTGCTGGTGGGAAACCGCGTGGTGGGCGAAGGCGATCCGCCGTCGGTCGACGGCCTGGACCTCGCGGCGAATGCGGATGGGGTGTGGGTGGCGGTGCGGGGGCGGGGAGCTAAGAGCTGAGAGCTAAGAGCTAAGAGCTAAGAGCGGTCTTTTCGCCGAGCGCTCAGCTCTCAGCTCTCAGCTCTTTTCCGCCTCCGCATACAGCGCATCGATCGCCTCCGCAAACCGCTTCTCAACCACACGGCGCCGCACCTTGAGCGTCGGCGTCAGGTCGCCGCTCTCGATGCTGAAATCCTCCGGCAGGAGCAGCAGCTTCTTCGGCAGCTCGAAGTGCGCGCGGTCCCCCAGCACCCGGTTGATCTCGCGCTCCATCCTGGCCTGGACCTCCGGCCGTTCCAGCAGGGTTTCCCAGCGATCAGCCTGCACCCCTTTCCGCTGGGCCCACGCCTCCAGCTGCCCCCGGTTTGGCACGATGAGCATGATGGGGAACTTGCGACGGTCGCCGAGCATGACGGCGTTGCTCACGAACTTGCTGGTCTTGGCCTGGTTCTCGATCGGCTGCGGCGCGATGTTCTTCCCGCCGGCGGTCACGATGATGTCCTTCTTGCGATCGGTGATGCGCAGGAATCCCTGGGCATCGAGCATCCCGATGTCGCCGGTGTGCAACCAGCCCCGCTTGTCAATCGCTTCGGCGGTGGCGTCGGGCTTGTTGAAGTACCCCTTCATGACATGCGGGCCTCGCGTCAGGATTTCTCCGTCCGGCGCGATGTCGACTTCCACGTTGTCGAGCGGTTTGCCAACGGTGCCCAGCTTGAGCGTGTCGGTGCCGTTCACGGCAATGACCGGCGACGTCTCGGTGAGGCCGTACCCCTCGAGCACCGGCAGCCCTGCCGCATAGAAGAACTTGGCGATATCGGCGCTGAGCGGCGCACCGCCGGAAACGAAGAACCGGATCCGGCCACCCACGCGAGCCCGCAGCTTGGCAAAGACGAGTGAGGAGGCGATCCGATACCGCAGAGCCAGCCAGCCCGGCACCCGGCGCTGTCCCAGCGTGTACTCCACCCATTGCTCGCCGATCCGCTTGGCCCAGAAGAACAGCTGCTTCTTGACGGCGGACCCGCCCAGCGCGTTCTCCAGCACGCGGGCGTACACCTTTTCATAGAGGCGAGGATGCGAGAGCACCACCGTGGGATGGATCTCGCCCATCTCGGCCGCCACCGTATCCATGCTGGTGGCGTAATTGATGACGGCGCCGGACTGCATCATGCAGAAGTGGCCGGCCATCCGCTCGAAGATGTGCGACAGCGGCAGGAACGACAGGCATTCGTCCGTGGCTCGAAGCGGGAGCCGTTCCAGTCCGCCCACCACGTTGGACGTGATGTTGCCGTGGGTGAGCATCACGCCCTTCGGCTCGCCCGTGGTGCCGGAGGTGTAGATCAGCGTTGCGAGATCATCGGGCTCGGCTGCGAGTGCCAGCGTCCGCCACGCCTCATCCTGGCCGGTGACTGCCCGCCCGGCCTGCTGGACCCCGGTGAACGGCAGCGCTCCACCGCCCGCCGCGTCGGCGTCCATGGCGATGACGTGACGGAGTGCCGGCAGCTCGCTCCGGATTTCATCGATCTTGGCGCGCTGGGCAGCGGACGACACGAAGATGGCGACGGCGCCGGAATCCCTGAGGAGGTACTGCACCTGCGACGCGGGGAGTGTCGGATACACCGGCACGTCGGGACAACGCGCCGCGAGGCAGGCGTAGTCGGCGATGGCCCACTCCGGGCGGTTTTCGGAGAGGATGGCGATGCGATCGCCCTGGCGCACGCCAAGGGTGCCGAGGCCCAGGCTCAGGTGGCGCACCTGCTCCAGCAGGCCCGCATAGCTCAGGGGTTGCCAGTCATCCCCGCGCTTGACACGCATGACCACCGGCCGGTCGCGCCAGCGGTCCATGGCACTGAAGAAGAGTTCATTCAGTGTGCGTGGTGCCGTCATCTGCTCCGCTCACTGGAAAACGACGAGGATGACCTGGCCTGAGCCGGCGACGGTTTTCCCGCTGCGGTGCAGCGCCGCCACTGTGACCCGCACCGTGTCCGGTCTGGTCGTGCCGCTGACGCGATTGACCGTGGCGTCCGGCAGCGCCTGGCCGCTCGCATCGGATGTGAGCGTGTCCACCAGGACGCCGCCCGGCAACTCGACCGTGCGCGCCGCCGGATCGGCGAACGCCGGCTCAGTGATGGAGAAGATGAGGCGTGTGCCGGATGCGGGCACGAAACCGCTCACGGCGGTGTCACTCCGCGAGAGCACCGTGGCAGCGAGCGGGGCAGAGGCGGGCACCCCAGCGGCAACGAGCAACGTGTCAGGCGGGACCGCGAGCGTATCCGCCGCCGCGAGCACGTTCAGCGTGATGGGCTGGCTGCTCAGCGTCGTCTCCGATGCCTGCACCCGCCCAGGCTGGTTCGCGACACGGCCCGTGACGCGTCCCGTCGTGCTGTCGACGCTCAGGGTGGTATCGGACGTCCGCCAGACAATGTTGGCGTCCACCGCCTCGCCGTTGCGGTCCAGCGCCACGGCCGTCAGCTGGATGGTGTCGCCGACTTCCACGGTGGCGGGCTCCGGCCGCTGCACCTCCAGTGACACAACACCGCCATTGTCGGCGGTGAGGTTGCTGCAGGCAGCCAGCAGGCACGTTCCGAGCAGGCAGAAGCGCATCACGACGACTCCGGCGCCGCTGCGCTCTCGATTTCCCGGAGGGCGGTCTCGGCGTGCCGCACCCACCGCTCGGCATCAGGCCCGCGCGGGGGCCGCGCCAGGAAGCTGCGCAGGTGGGCGGCGGCCTCACCCCGGTCGTTGCGTTTGAGCAGGAGAAACGCGAGGCCGTAGTGCGCGCCACTCAGGGAATCATCGAGTTCCAGCGCACGCCGGTAGTGGCGCACCGCTTCCTCCTGCTGGTCCACCTTGGTGCAGATGATGGCCATGTTCAGCAGGATCCGGGGATCCGCCGGATTGTCCCGGTAGGCCAGCCGATACGAAGTCAGGGCGGCTTCGTAGTCGCCCTGACGCTCGAGTGCCAGCCCCTCGTTCAGGTAATCCAGCCGCTGGGGCTTCAGCGTGTCGCCGGTGTCCCGGCCGAGTATTCGTCGCCACAAGCTCATGTTGCCGGTGCGGGCCCCACGGAAGGTGATGTTGCTGCTTGAGATACGGCGTATTGTCCGAAGATAGCCCCCGGCCGGAAGGGCCGCAACGCAACTGGCCGAGCTGTTGCCGGGCCTGCGGGCCGGGCGTACCTTCGGGCCATGGCCACCATCTCTCATCCCGGGTCTCGCGGCGTGCTGGAGATCGACTGGACGCTGTTCGGCGAGCTGTGCCGGGCGCTGGCCCTGAAGGTGGCGCATGCCTACCACCCCGAAGTGGTGCTCGGCGTGGCCAAGGCCGGGGTCATTCCCGGCGTGGTGGTGGCGTCCATCCTGCAGACGGAATTTGCATCCATGGTCGTGTCGCGGCCCGAGCTCGACTCGGAGCCGGTACTCCTGTCAGGGCCGCCGAGCAGCATCCGGGGCCGCCGTGTGCTCGTGGTGGATGAGACCTGTGATACCGGCAGCACCCTCAAGCTTGCCCTCAATGAAGTACGGCAGCATGACCCGCTCGACATACGCACGGCAGTATCCATTCGAACCGGCGCCTACCAGCCCGACTTCCATGCGTTCGAAACCGAGAAGCTGATCATCCTGCCGTGGGACCGGGAAGTCGTGGTGGACGGGGAGCTGGTTGTGCGCCCGGACTACGCCAGCTGGCTCGCCTGACAACCATTTGATGGCTTGCCCGGTCTCACGGTGGAACCTCCATCGGAGCCAGCCATGTCGGATGCCCGTTCCAGCCTTGCCGTTCTCGCCGTCGCCCTACTCGCCCTGCCCGCCTTGCTCCCAGCCCAGCAGGCCTCCGGCACCTACCGCGTAGCCGGAAGTCGCATCGCCATCTATAACCTGGCTGGCACCGTGTCGGTCATTGCCGGCAGCGGCAATGAACTCACCGTTGGGGTGACGGCGCGGGGCGCCGATGCCGGAGGGCTCCGGGTTGCGACCGGCGAACTCCGGGGCAAGCAGACCCTGCGAGTCATTTATCCGGACGATGAGCTCGTGTACCCCGAGCTTGGCCCCAATTCTGAGACGGAACTGCAGGTGCGCGATGACGGCACGTTCGACGGTGATTACGGGCGAGGACGGCAGGCGCGGATTCGCGGCTCGGGCAGCGGTAGCCGCGCGAGCGCCGACCTGGAGCTTCGCGTGCCGGCGGGACAGGAGCTGGAGGTGTACCTGGCGGTCGGCAAGGTGTCGGTGCGCAATGTGAACGGGAACATCAGCATCGATGTGGCGGCGGCAGGCGTGGATGTGGACGGCCTCGAGGGCGACTTCTCACTGGACGCCGGCGCGGCGCCAGTGCATCTGGCGCACATCAAGGGGCAGCACCTGTCGCTCGACACCGGCTCAGGCATGATTGCGGCCAGCGACGTCAGCGCGACGGCGATCATGCTCGACAGCGGATCCGGTGACATCACGATGGATGGTGTAACGTCGAGCAACCTGTCGCTCGACACCGGAAGCGGGGATGTGACGCTGGGCCTGAACAGCGACGTGGACCAGCTGTCGCTCGATTCGGGTTCAGGATCGGTGACGATCTACGTGCCGGCCAGCCTGGGCGCCGAGCTCACCGTGGACGGCGGTTCGGGCGACATCGATGTCCAGTTGCCTCTCAGCCACCGCAGCAGCGATGATGATGACGACATCCTGCATGGCACGCTGGGTGACGGCCGCGGCCGCATTACGATCGATTCGGGATCGGGGGATGTGAGGATCCTCAAGAGATAGGGCATGAGGCGTGAGGCTTGGGGCGTGGGGCATGAGTGGACGCGAGACGCGGGACTCGCGCCCCCACGCCTCATGCCCCAAGCCCCAAGCCTTCTTCGTACCCCATCCCCTGCGCCATCCGGTCATAGAGGGTGGCGAGAGCATCGGGGGAGCCGGCCAGGAAGCGGCAGC
>DASSTP010000260.1:0-15960 GCA_035707845.1 Gemmatimonadales bacterium
CCCTTGCACCCCCACGAAGGCAAACTGCCGCTCGAACGCTTCCACGATGCGCGCCCCCTCCAGGCCAAGCGCCACCGATGCACTCACGTCCGCCAGCAACCGGTCCAGGACCGTGACCGCCGCCTTGGCAGCCGCTTCAACCCGGCTGCGGGGCGTGTCACTCGACTCTTCCGACGCCATTTCCGTTTGGCCCCGGTAACTCAGGGTCACCTGGATGCCGATGCGGTGGGGCCGCTGTCCCGGCGCCACCGTCAGGTTCTCGAAGAGCACCGCACGACGGAGCGCCTGCTCCCGCACCGCCGTCTGCTCCAGCGCCTCCAGCGGCTTGACGTCCGCCGTCTGCGCCACGCTGATCTTTCGATGATCCACCCGCAGCCCCAGCTGCGCCAGCAGCGCCGACTCGATGTTCCGGACCAGCTGCTTGGGCTGCAACCCCGACTGCGCCAGCACGTGGACTTCACTCACTTCACCCAGCGGCGTGGTGACTACCCGCGCCGAGAGGATTCCTTCAAGACTGGTGAGCAGGTTCTCGGCCCGGCGTACCCCCCACGGATCGGGAATGGCGTCGTTCTGCCCCTTCCCCGGGTTGGCGGTAGCACCCTGCTGCTTGGCTGAGTATGGACCTGTCACTCGAGCTCCGTTGTCGGTGAAAGCTGATCTATTGGTCGCAGGTCGCAGGTCGCAGGTCGTGAGTCATGAGTCGCGAGCCGGCCATCGACCACTGTCCATCTGTCCAACTGTCCAACTGTCCGTCTCACGCCACCACATTACGTCCCGCCGCCTTGGCGCGATAGAGCGCGCGGTCGGCGGTGACGAGGAGGTCGCCCTCGCCCGGCTGCTTGGGATCGAATTCGGCGATGCCGCAGCTCACCGTGATGAGCCCCGATTCATACCCCAATCGGCGCCCCACGCCCTCGATCCCCGCCCGCAGCGCCTCCGCCACGCGGGTGGCGCCAGCCAGATCGGTCCGGGTCAGGATGACGACGAATTCGTCGCCCCCATAACGGGCAGCCACGTCCGAGGCGCGTACCGCGTTCCGGATTTCCGCCGAGGCGGCCCGAAGGATTTCGTTGCCGGCCTCGTGGCCGTAGGTGTCGTTAACCTGCTTGAATCGGTCGAGATCAAGGAATAATACAGCAAAGGTCTCGCCATTCCGTCTGGAACGCTCGATTTCGAAGGACAGCCGGTCCCGGAGAACGCGGTAAGTGGATAGTCCCGTAAGGAGATCCACGGCCGCGGCCTTCTGGGCGTCCTCCGCCCGGCGCTCCTGGTAAGGCAGGCATTGCCGCAAAGTGGCCCGGCCGGCGGCCGCCACCTCGGCAAATTTTTGACAGGTGTCAAATCCGCATGCACCACAATCCCAGGGCCGGCCATTGGGGCCGAGGCCGATGGTCTTGAGGATGGCGGCCACCGCTTCCGAGTCCGGCTCCATCCGTTCGGGCCGGATCTGGAAGATGGCGCCCACGCTGGCCACCACGGTCCGGTCGAGCACCGGGGTGGGCGCCCGGGGCGGCTCCGTGCTCGCAATCAGGGCCCGGCGCCAGAAGAGCTGGTCCTTGGGACCGGCCAGCGGGTGGTCCAGCAGCCCCTCGTAGGAGAGGATGTCCACGAAGCCCAGGTCCATCCGGTCCATGCTCACCGCCCGGGCAATGGCGGGCAGCTGGTCGAGCCCCCGCACCAGCCGGAACCGGGCGCTGGCCTGCCGGAACTCCTCCAGCAACTCGAGCGGCATGCCGCCCGCCGCGCTCTGGTGCCGCCGCCGCTCCTCCGGCACCCGGCTGAACCAGGTGGGCTGGGCCAGGATGTTGACCCCGCGGGCCCGGAGCACCTCCTCGAGGTCGCCAAAGGTGATGGCGGCATCGAGGTCCGGGGTGCCTTCGCTGGCGTTCACGCCGGCGTGGACGATCCGGAGCCCCGGCCCGAACCGGGCCCGGAGGTGCCGGGCTTCGGCCACGGGCGGGGTGGTGACGGGCGCCAGGTAGGGGATCAGCTCGGGGAACTGGGCCCGGATGGTGTCCACCACCACCGGATCGGTGGAGCGGATGAGGGTGCCCCACGGCTCTTCCCGCCAGAGCTTGAGGTATTCGGCGGCAACGAGCTCGTCGCCGATGACGCCCCGGGTGACCGTGCGGAAGCCCGCTTCATAGCAGGCGTTGACCACCTGCTCCGGAGTGGCGGGATAGAAATGGGCCGCCATCTCCGGGCTCAGGATCAGGATGCCGTCGCCCTGGGAGGCAATGGCCAGCGCGCGGCCCACCTCGCCGTTGACCCGCACCGCTTCATGGGGGCAGACGGCGTAGCATTGGCCGCAGCGGATGCAGAGCTCGTCAACCACCTGCAACAGCGGCGCCTCACCGGCGACCGCAATGGCGTCGGTGGGGCAGTCTCGTACGCATGCCAGGCATGCGACACACGATTCCGCGTCGATGACGAAGTGCAAGCAGCTGCCGCCCTGATTGTGGAAAAAGGGTGGCTGTCAATATGCGCGGCCGGGTTAAAGAAAGTCAAGAGGTGAGCGGTCGCAAACCGTAGCAAGATCGCAACTTAGCCGTCGAGACGCTGCATCATGGAACTGGGGAGGGCGGGGCTAAATCATTCCAGCGAATAGGCTTTGATCTTCCGGTACAGAGTTCGCTCCCCGATCCCCAGCTGTTCGGCCGCCTTGCGGCGGTTTCCCCGGGCCTCCCGGAGCGCCGCCCCGATGGCGGCCTTCTCCACCTCTTCCATGGTCATCCCGGAGCGGTAGACCACGTCCTCGTCGGTGTCCCGCTCGGCGATCTGCGACACCTCACCCACGATGGGAGTGTCGGAGAGCTCGATGACCCGCACCCGGGGCGGCCCGTCATCCATGCGGCGCCGCAGCTCCTCCACCTGCAGGCGCAGGTCCACCAGGTTCCGGAGGATGAACTCCAGCTCCTGGCTCCCGATGCCATTTTCGCGCGCCATCTGGGCCACCCGCACCGGCAGGAGCGCGGGACCCTCGGCGATGTCGGGCGGGATGTCACTGGCGCGGATCTCGGTGCCCGGCGCCAGCACCACCATGCTCTCGATCAGGTTGCGGAGCTGGCGAACGTTGCCGGGCCACGGCGCATTGACCAGCCGCTCCATCGCCTCGGGGGCGATGCCCCGGAAGGTGCGATCGTGGAGCCGTGCGAATTCCCTTGTGAATCGCCGCACCAGCAGCGGGATGTCGCCCCGGCGTTCCCGGAGCGGTGGCAGGTAGATGTTGAGGACGTTGAGTCGGTAGTAGAGGTCGTCGCGGAATTCGCCGACCGAGACGAGGTCGCGCAGGTTGCGGTTGGTGGCGGCCACCACCCGCACGTCCACCCGGATCGGCTGGGTGCCACCCAGCCGGAAGAACGTGCGGGTCTCCAGCACCCGGAGCAGCTTCACCTGGACGCTGAACGGGATCTCGCCGATTTCATCGAGGAAGAGCGTGCCGCCATCGGCCAGCTCAAAGCGGCCGAGGCGACGTTCGGCGGCGCCGGTGAAGGCGCCCTTCTCGTGGCCAAAGAGTTCGCTCTCGAGCAGCGTCTCCGGCAGCGCGGCGCAGTTGACCGCGAGGAATACCTTGCCTCGGCGGGGAGACAGGTCGTGGATGGCCTTGGCGACCAGTTCCTTGCCGGTCCCACTCTCGCCCTGGATGAGCACGGTGCTGGTCACCGGCGCCATCTGCTCGATCTTCACCAGCACTTCCTGGATTGCTTCGCTCTCGCCGGCGATGCCGGTGCGCTCCTGCAGCTGCCGGCGCTCGATCAGCCGGCGCGCCAGCTCGGTGAGGTCGTCGGCCGTGGCCGGCTTGGCCATGACCTCGGTGGCGCCGATCCGGCCCACCCGTTCGGCGCGTTCCGAGTCAGTGGGCTCGAGCAGGGCGAGGGTGGACGCCTCGGCTTCGCGCGCGAGCGCCATCAGGTGCCGGGCTGGCGGCTCATAGACGGCGCCAGAGAGAATCACCAGCTCGGGCCGCTCACGGCGCAGCACACCGGGCGCGTCATCCATGGAACTCACCATGGCGGTGCTGAACCCCGCTCCCTCCAGCGCCGCGTTGGCGCGGACGGCGGTTTCGAGATCGTCCATGGTGATGAGGATCTGGCTGGCCATGGCAGGAAAGTAGGCGGGAAGGCGGGAAGGCGGGAAGGCGTCGAGCGCTGGGCGCCGAGCGCTCCTTGTGCCCGCCGGTACCCCGCGGTAAATCTGGCCCACGCCCGCATGGTTGTTCGCAGTGACCACCTGGAGGCATCCCATGCGTCTCCACTGCCCGCCCCCCCGCACAGCTGCATCTCACCAGTCGCCTCACCTATTGCCACACGCACTCACCGGCCTGGTGCTTTTCGGCTTGTCCCTCACTGCCGTGCCACCGGTGCAGTCGCAACAGCCGACGGTGCTGCCGGCAGTCCGCCAGGTCGACACCGTGGAGCAGGCGTTCGGGCTCTCCATGCCCGATCCATTCCGCTGGATGGAGGGCGAGAACAACGCCGAGTTCAACGCCTGGCTCAAGCAGGCGGGCGCGGAGTCGCGCCGGAAGCTGGATGCGTTGCCATCACTGGGCCGCTGGCGCGATCGGCTCACCGCCGCCGCCCAGGCCAGCACCCGTCATGGCAGCCAGCGACAGGTTGGCCGACGGCTGTTCTTCCTGCGCGCGCCGGCCGGCCAGGAGCCGATGCTGATGGTGCGCGACGCCGACGGGCATGAGCATGTCATCATCGACCCCGCCCGGGACCCGGGCAGCAGCCTGAGCAACTACAGCGTGTCGCCGGATGGCGGCAAGGTTGCCGTCAACATCGGTCATGGTGGCAGCGAGATGGGCGAGCTCGCGCTGTTCGACGTCGCGACCGGCACTCGGCTCCCTGACATCCTGCGCCCGGTGTGGAGTGAGTTCGAGTCGAGCTGGCTGCCCGATGGCAGCGGCTTCTTCTACACCCGCATGCGGGACGTGACGCCGGACGATCCCGACCCGATGCAGGGCTCCGGCGCGTACCTGCACCGGCTGGGCGAGCCGCAGGCGAGTGACCGCCTGATTGCCCGGGCCGGCGCGGATGACGCACTCGCGATCTCCGCGCATGACTTCCCGTCCACCTTCGCGATCCCCAACAGCGACTGGGTGGTGCTTGGCATCGGTGGCGCGCGCGCCTCGCTGCGCGGGTGCGTTGCGCGGCGCGCTGACGTGCTTGGCGGGCATCCGCAATGGCGTTGCCTCTTCGATTATCCCGACAACATCCAGGACATCGCGCTGGCTGGTAGCACGCTCTACCTGCTGTCGGCCCGGGGCGCTCCCAACCGTCGCGTGCTGGCCCTCGACCTGGAAGATGGAGTTGCGCGCCTGGGGGACGCGCGGGTCGTGATCCCGGAGCGCGATGATGCCGTGCTCACCGACATGGCGCCGGCGCGTGACGGGTTGTACCTGAAGTCGATGCGTCACGGCCTCGATCACGTCGAGCGCATGGAGTATGGCAGCGCGTCACTGCACCCGGTGGCCATGCCGACCGAGGGCACCATCGCGCTCATGCAGGCCGACCCGCGACAGGATGGAGCGGTGCTGTCACTCGAGGGCTGGATCGTGGCAACAAGGGCCTTCCGTTACGACCCGGCCGGCGACACGCTCATCGACCTCGGGCTGGGGACGCTGGGCGCACCCGACATGCAGGGCCTGGTTGCCGAGGAAACCGAAGCCACCAGTGCGGATGGTACCAGGGTGCCCATGAGTGTGCTCCGGCCCCGGCAGATGCCGATGGACGGCAGCACCCGCGCGATCGTGTTTGGCTACGGCGGGTACGGCATCAGCCTGCAGCCATCGTTTCGCCCGATCCTGGTGGAATGGACCCGGGCGGGCAACGTCCTGGCGATCTGCCATGTGCGGGGCGGAGGGGAGAACGGCGATGCCTGGCGGGTGGCGGGTACTGGTGCCAACAAGCAGCGCGGCGTCGAGGACTTCATTGCCTGCGCGCAGGAGCTGGCAAAGCGCGGCTTGAGCCGGCCCGGACGCACGGCAGGGTTCGGCGCGAGCATGGGGGGCGTGCTCACCGGTGATGCCTACACCACGGCGCCGTCGGCATGGGGCGCGATGATGGTGCAGTCGGGCATCTTCAATCCGGTGCGGCTGCTGGCCGCGAGGAATGGCGCCAACCAGATCGCGGAAATGGGTGACCCGCGCACGCCGGAGGGAATGAAGCAGCTGCTGGCCATGGATCCGTACCAGCATGTCAGGGACGACGCCAGGTATCCGCCGCTGTTGCTCGTCACCGGTGCGGTGGACCAGCGGGTGCCACCGTGGAACAGCGGGAAGTTCGGGGCGAGGGTGATGGCCGCATCACCGGCGACACCGGTCTGGTTCCGGACCGACGACCAGTTTGGCCACTTCGCCACCAATGCCAACGCAGCCGCGCTGGAGATGGCCGATGTGTTTGCGTTTGCGGAGGAGCAGTTGAAGTGAGGGCGTGGGGCGTGGGGCTTGGGGCGTGGGGCTTGGGGCGTGGGGCTTGGGGCTTGGGGCGTGGGGCTTGGGGCGTGGGGCTTGGGGCTTGGGGCTTGGGGTCTCGAAGGTATCACTCTCAGCTCTCAGCTCGCAGCTCTCAGCTCGCAGCTCTCAGCCTTCAGCTCTCGGCTCTCGATGCCCCCCACTTACCTCGCCCCGCACCAACCCCACGGCATGCTCCAGCAGCGGGGTCAGTACGTCGAGGCCATCGCGCACGCCGCTGGGGCTGCCGGGAAGATTGATGATTAGCGTCCGGCCGCGCACGCCGGCCACGCCGCGCGAGAGCACGGCATACGGCACCTTGGGATAATTGCTGAGGCGGATGGCCTCGGCGATGCCGGGCGCTTCCCTGGTCAGAACAGGCTGGGTGGCCTCTGGTGTGACATCGCGTGGCGCGAGGCCGGTGCCGCCGGTAGTGAGCACCACGTCCGCCGAGTCGTTGTCGGCCCAGCGCAGCAGCCATTCGCTGATGTCCTGCCGCTCGTCCGCCACCATTTCCCGCGCCACCACCTCGTAGCCCCGCGCCATGGCCCACTGCGCGATGGCGGGGCCGGAGAGATCTTCCCGCTCGCCCCGGCTGCCGGCATCCGAGATGGTGAGCACGGCAATGCGCATGTCAGCTACCTGGCCTTGTGCACCGAGCCGTTGGTGTAGAAAGGCCGGCTCACCACTTCGGCCGGGACTCGCTGCCCCCGGATCTCGATCTCGAATTTCGTTCCCGGCTTGGTGTTGCCGGCGGGCAGGTACGTCGTGCCGATCCCGTAGCCGAGTGACGGGCTCACGGTGCCGCTGCGCACGATGTCCACCTGGCGCCCGTCGAAATACACCGGATAGCCGTGACGCGGGAAGGTCTTCCCTTCCGTCTTGAAGCCCACGAGGCGGCGGGTGACGCCGCGCTCCTTCTGGGCCCGGAGCGCGTCGGCACCGGTGAACGGTGCGCCCTTGTCGAGCTTGACGATCCACGCGAGCCCCGCCTCCAGCGGCGTAATGGTGTCGTCGATCTCATTTCCGTAGAGCGCGTAGGCCATTTCCAGCCGAAGTGAATCCCGTGCGCCGAGCCCGATGGGGAGTGCGCCCGCCTCCGTGAGTGCCTTCCACAGCTTTTCGGTGTCGGTCGCGCGGCAATACAGCTCGAACCCGTCCTCACCGGTGTAACCGGTGCGGGAGACGAAGCAGTCCACGCCGGCCACCCGCCCGGTGGTGAAGTGGTAGTACTCGACGTCGCGAAGCCGCAGCTCGGTGAGCGGCTGCACCGTGGCCTCGGCGCGGGGCCCCTGCACTGCGAGCAGGCCGATTTCATCAGAGATGTCGCGGAGCCGCACGTTGGCGCCGGCCTTGAGGTCCACGATGTGCTTCCACGCTTTTTCGCGGTTGGACGCGTTCACCACGATCATGACCTTGTCGTCGAACCGGTAGACCGTGCAGTCGTCCACGAAGGTGCCTTCCTTCGTGAGGATCGCCGAGTACTGCACCTGCCCCGATGCCAGCGCGCCGACGTCGTTGCAGGTGACCCGGTTCACGAAGGCATTCCGGTCGGGACCGGTGACCTCGAACTCGCCCATGTGGGAGACATCGAAGATCCCCACATTGGTGCGCACCGCCTGGTGCTCGGCGGTAATGCCGGTCGGGTACTGTACCGGCATCTCATAGCCGGCAAAGGGGACCATCTTGGCGCCGAGGGCAATGTGGGCGGCGTGAAGTGGGGTGCGTCTAAGTTCGGTCATGGGTCGTGGGTCACGGGTCGTGGGTTTCTGGTCGCAGGTCGCAGGTCGCAAGCCTCTTAATACGCAGCTCAGGTGACGGGGCCTGCGACCTGTGACTTGCGACCTGCCGCCAACATCGCCATCAGCGCCTTCTGCGCATGCAGCCGGTTTTCGGCCTCGTCGAAGACCCGCGACTGCGGGCCCTCGATGACGGCATCGGTCACTTCCTCCCCCCGGTGGGCCGGGAGGCAGTGGAGAAAGATGGCATCTTTGGCGGCTAGCGCCATGAGCGCCTCGTCCACGCAGAAGCCGGCAAAGGCGCGCTCGCGCTCCTTCTGCTCTTCCTCCTGTCCCATCGAGGCCCAGACGTCGGTGTTCACCACATGTGCGCCGCGCACCGCCTCGCGCGGGTCACGATGCAGCGAGAGCTTCGTCAGCGTCTGGTTGCGCTTGAGGATCCCGGGATCAGGATCGTATCCCGCCGGGCAGGCAAGCCGAAGCTCGAAGCCGAGGACCCCGGCGGCATTGATCCAGCTGTGGGCCATGTTGTTGCCGTCACCTATCCAGGCGATCGTCTTCCCTTCCCAGCCGCCCAGGTTTTCCCGCACCGTCAGCAGGTCGGCCAGGATCTGGCAGGGATGCAGCAGGTCGGTGAGGCCGTTGATGATGGGGATGCTGGCGTAGCGAGCCAGCTCCTCGACATCCGCATGGGCAAAGGTGCGGATCATGATCATGTCGAGGTAGCGGGACAGCACCCGCGCCGTGTCCTTGATCGGCTCGCCCCGGCCCAGCTGGATGTCCCGGCTGCTGAGGAAGATCGCCCGCCCGCCCAGCTGCGCCGCCCCCACCTCGAACGAGACCCGGGTGCGGGTGGAGCTCTTGGTGAAGATCATGCCGAGGGTCTTGCCGGCGAGCGGCTGGTCGGCGTAGTCCCCCCGCTTCATGCGCGCGGCCAGGTCAAAGAGCTGGACCAGCTCGGCGCGGGAGAAATCGGGAATGGCGAGGAAGTGGCGCATGTGAGGGACTAGGGACTAGGGACTAGGGACTAGGGACTAGGGACTAGGGACTAGGGACTAGGGACTAGGGACTAGGGACTAGCGCAAAGATAACTCACTCCCTCACCCCTAACCCCTAATCCCTGACCCCTAACCCCTCACCCCTAAGCCTTCCCGCATCTCCCCCGCACTCTGCCAGCGCTCGCCGGGCACCTTGCTGAGGCCGCGGGCGATGGCGGTGGCCAGCGAGGGTGGGGTGTCGGGCCGGAACGTGCGCACGTCGGGAGCGGCGAGGGTCCGGTGCTGCTGCAGGAGCACGGCCTCGTTGGGGTTGCTGAAGGGCGCCCGGCCGGCCAGGCATTCGAATAGCACGCACGCCGCGGAGTAGAGATCGGACCGCGGATCCATGTCCTGGTCGGCGCGGGCCTGTTCCGGGCTCATGTAGGAGGCGCTCCCGACCGCCACGCCCGAGAGCGTCACCCGGTCGGTGGCCGCCGCCTCGATGGCCCGGGCAATACCGAAGTCCACCAGCACCACGCCGGTGGGAGAGATGATGAGGTTGTCGGGCTTGACGTCGCGATGCACGATGCCATGCTGGTGCGCCGCCTCCAGGGCTTCCAGCATTTCGCGACCGACGCGAATGGCGTCGGCGATGGCCAGGTGGCGGACGCTCTGGAGGCAGGTCCGGAGCGTGGCGCCCTGGATAAAGCGCATCACGAAATAGACCAGCCCCTCGCTCTCGCCCCAGTCGAGGATGGTTGCAATGCGGGGATGCACCAGCGTTGAGGCAATCCGGATCTCCCGCAGGAAGCGTTCGGCCTGGATCCCGACCCGGAGTTCGGGGTGCAGGATCTTGAGCGCGACCTCCCTGCCCTCGCGGTCATGCGCGAGGAACACCCGCGCCGCTCCCCCGTGCCCGATTTCCCGCTCGACGGTGTAACGGTCAGCGAGCAGCGTACGGACACGGGGCAGCAGGTCGCGCGGCACGTCCGGCTACCCCTTTCGCGGCGACACCGGCACCGGAATCCTGAGCACCCGGCGGTGGCCGCGGCGCAGCGGCGGCGGGGGCGGCGGCGGCTTGGTGGTGCTCGCCATGACGCCGGTCGCCAGGTCCAGCTGATACTGGCTCCATGCCCACTGCATCAGCTCATCCAGCCGTTCGTTCATCCGGTCCCACTGGCGCTGGGTGATGTTCGCCCGCGCACTGACACGTCCTTTCGCTCCCATTGCCTCCTCCGTGGTGCAGGGTTCACTACGGACCCGGAACATTGCTGTCCAGCCGGGCATCATTGGGCGTCAGGGCCGCCAGGCGCTCGCGCAACGTGGCCGCCTCCCGGCGCCGCCCCAGCTGGTCCGCCGCACGCACTCGCACCGCGAGCGAACGCGACAGGAACGGCAGGAACGCGAGCGCCTGCGACCCATCGAGCACCGAAGCGGCGGCAATCGCCTCCTCCGGCTTCCCGCGCGCCTGCAGCAGCTCCGCCAGCAGCACCCGTTCGGCCGGAAGCGCATCCCAGCGATCCCAGACGAGACTGTCCAGCGGCACCACGCTCGCGAGCACCGACAGCCGGGTCATGGCACCCGAGGTATCACCCCGAAGCAGACCCAGGCGCGCATCGAGCACGGAGGCAAGCAGCGAATCACTCGCGGCCGCCGACCGATTCCGCAACGATGCGGCCGCTTCGGCAATACCCAGGAGCCGAGCCGTATCGCCTCGTGCCGCGCTCCACTGGCCGAGGTACCAGAGGCGCGGTGCGGACGGGGGCGGGGGCGCTGACCAGAGCGTCATCGCGAGGCTGTCGCCCAGGCCGTCGAGTGAGCGACCAGCGATGGCATCAAACAGGTAGAGTTCGCGCGCGCTCGGCATGGTGGCAACCGCCGAATCGAGCAGGTGCCGCAGCTCGCCCGGCTCGCCAGCCACCATGAGAATGGCATTGAGCCCAAGGAGCGCGCCCCACTTGGATGCCGGATCGGCTGAGGGATTGTCGAGCACCGCCCGGAAGCCATGCTTCGCACAGGCCAGGTGCGCGCCGCCCGCGGCGAGCTGGCGCGCTGCCGTCAGTACGGGAGAGGGATCGCTCTCCACTGCGCGCGCCCATTCAGCGCCGGAGGTATCGCCGCGGAGACAGCTCCGCATGAGCAGCAGTGGCCCGAACAGGAGACTGTCGGCGGCGCCGTGCTGCAGGCGCTCGGTAATCGCGCCCGCGTCCCTGATGTCGCCACGGCGGAGCATGAGCTCGGCCAGGTGATTGAGCGGAGGAGTGAAGTCCGGGTCGAGCGCGGCGGCGCGGGCAAATGCCGCTTCCGCCACCGAGTCGAGATTGCCGTCCAGGGGCAGCAGGTGGAGGTAGATCTCCCCCTTCACCGCCCACGCCTCGGCCCAGAGGGAATCGGCAGCCAGCGCGCGATCCACCTGCGCCACTGCCGAGTCGGCGCGGCCGGAGCCGAATGATTCAAAGGCGGCAGCGAGATCACGGAACCGGGATGGCAACGATCCGGCGTGCCGCAGCGCGAGCCGCGCGAGCCGCACTGCCTCCTCCTGCAGGGCCAGCCAGCCGGCGGCCTGCGCGCCGCTGAGGGCGGCGAGGGCCAGCGTGGAATCCTGCGCCACGGCGCGCTGGTAATGTTCCAGCGCCGGCTCGAACCGGCCCTCACGATAGGCGCGATCGCCCTGCAGCCAGTTGGCCAGGGGGCCCGGCTCATGGCCGGCCAGCGACGTCAGCACCTGCCCATCGAAGTCACGGCCCGGCGCGAGGAGTGATGGAAGAAGTTGCGCGAGCACGCCGAGCGCGGGCCAGGTGAGTGACGCCAGCGCGGCGGGCGCTGCCTGGCTCACCTGCTGTACCAGGGAATCACCGTCGGCGTCATAGAGCCGGAGCAGCACGGTGACCGAGTCGCGGCCATTCACGATGGCGCCATCCACGAAGAACCGGGCGCCGGCTCGGCGCGCGAGTCTTCGCTCGATGGCGGCGGGCAGCCCGGTCACCGCCTGCTGCTGCTCCATGCTGAGCAGCGTCCACCCGTCAATCCATCGCAGTGGTGCGGTGTGCTGTACGGCGTGGCCCAGGAGCAGCGCCACCGACTGCCCCGGCTTGTCGGCGGCCGTGGCACCGGACTCCGAGAGGGGAAATACCACCACGCGATCGGAATCGAGCACTGCCCGAGGCCAGAACAGCATGGCGGTGAGCCCAAGCGCCGCAGCGGCGCCGAGCATCCATGCCCACCAATGGCGAGGCGCTGCCTTCCGCGCCGGCGCATCGGGCACGGGGCGCGAGCCGCTCAGCGACTCGCTCGTGGCCAGCTCCAGCTCGGTCGCCAGCTCGGCGGCGGACTGGTAGCGATCGGCGGGCAGCTTGGCGAGGGCGCGCTCGAGCACCTGCTCCAGGTGGCGCGGCACGCTGGGTCGCACCAGGGTGACCGAGCGCGGCGGTTCCAGCTGATGGCGCGCCCGCACGACCTGCAGCGACGGCCCGGTGAACGGCGCTTCACCTACGAGCATCTCGTAGAGCACGCAGCCCAGCGAGTAGATATCGCTCCGCCCATCGACATCGGCGCCCGCCAGCTGTTCCGGGCTCATGTACGTGGGCGTGCCAATGGTGAGGCCCGCCGTGCTCAGGTCATCGCTGGCGACGTCGAGTGCGCGGGCGATGCCGAAGTCAGCCAGCACCGGCTCACCGTCACCCAGCAGGATGTTTTCGGGCTTGATGTCGCGGTGCACCACGTCGTGCGCGTGCGCGTACGCCAGCGCTTCCGTCAGGCGGTGCGCGATCCTGACCGCCTCCCCCACCGGCAACTGACCCTCTCGGCGCAGCCGGTCGCGCAGGGAATCGCCGGCGATGTACGGCATGGTGTAGTAGAGGAGAGTCGCGGGTCGCGGGTCGCGGGTCTCCAGGCTCGTGACCTGCGACCCGCGACTCGTGACCACCTCACCCGAATCAAACAACGGGAGGATATGCGGATGCGTCAGGCGCGCGGCGATGGCGATTTCGCGCAGGAAACGGCCGGCGCCTATGGAAGCGGCCAGTTCCGGCGAGAGCACCTTGATGGCAATGGAACGATTGTGGCGGAGGTCGGTGGCGAGGTAGACCGTGGCCATCCCTCCACGACCGATCTGTCGCTCGATCGTGTAGCGATCCGCAAGCCTCGCGTCCAGCAGGATGCCGTGCGTGTCCATCCGACCGCCAGGGGACGGTTGCCTGAGGATACAGCGTCGGGCGTCGGGCGTCTAGCGTCGGGCGCTGAGCGCTGAACGCTGAGCGCTGCTACCTTTCTTCCATGCCCCGGATCCGTGTCACGGCCTGCTGCTGCCTGCTGGCAGCCATCGTGGCGGTCATGCCGGCTTTGCCGTGCCTGCTGACCTGCGCCGCCGAGGGCCACATGGCCCACATGGCGGGTGACGCGCCCACGGCTCCAACCCCGAATGCGCCGCCCTGCCACCACCTGCCGGCCCCGCTGGGCTCGGTGGTGAGCACGCTGGCCGCCACGGTCATGCTGCCGCCCAGCGCTTCGCCGCTGCCCGTGGCCCGTGCGGAACCCGTCGCATCCCTGGCGGCGCTTCCGTCGCTTCCGTCCATTCCCCAGCTCATTCCCGATCCACCACCTCCCCGCCTCGGCTGACATCCGCACGTGAACTGCCGGCCGCCACTGGTGGCGCCGGCCAACGATGTCAGCTCAACGGAGGCAGGGATCATGATGGTGAAAGCCGGCATGCCCGGCGCGGTCGCGACAGCGATCGCGCTGGTGCTGTGCGGCGCGCTGCCGCTCAGCGCGCAGGATAGTACCGGAACGCAGCCAGGCGATGTGCCCATCTCGCTGGATGACGGCGATGCCCTCGGCGGCGGGAGCAGCGCGGGCCTCGCGGTCACCGGATTCGGCGTGGCAGGGTACCAGTACGATGCTCGCACCAGCGAGAACAGCTTCGGCGCCGGCAAGCTGGCCGTGGGCCTCTTTCGCGAGCTGGGCGACTACACCTACGCCTACGGCCAGCTTACGACCGCCGTCAGCGACGACGGCGAGACCGAGACCGAGATCGACAACCTGATCCTCTCGACCAGCATTCCGGGCGCGTCGTCCGTGTCGATCATGCTCGGCAAGCTGGACCTTCCGATCGGGTTCGAGCGGGACGACGAACCACTCCAGTTCCTCGCCAGCCCCAGCTACAACTTCGAGTTCGCGCGGCCGGTCAAGCTGGTGGGCGTGATGGGCGCATGGAGCGCCACGCCGCAGCTGCGGCTGGCAGGCTTCCTCTTCAATGGCTGGGACGACGAGGGGGAATCCAACCACGGCAAGACGGTGGGTGCCCGCGCCGGTTTCCTGCCCGCACCGACCCTCAGTCTCGGCGTGAGCGGGCTCTATGGTGCGGAGGGGGATCCTGGCGCCACCCACAATCGCTTCCTGCTGGATGCGGATTACGCCTGGCAGCCGTCCTGGGACTGGATCCTGGCGGGCGAGGCCAACTGGGGCGGTGATCGCGAGATCCAGGATGATGGCAGCGACGCCACCTGGTCAGGCGCAATGCTCACCCTGCTGCACCAGTTCACCACCCACGTGGGAGTGGCGGCACGGGCCGAGGTGTTCAAGGACACCGATGGCGCCCGTACCGGCGTGCCGCAGACCCTGACGTCCTACTCCCTGGCGCCGCTCTTCTCGATGGGTGTCGGGCGGGACGGCATGTTCGCCAACGTGGAGCACACCACCTTCCGCATTCCCCGCCTGCAGCTCCGGCTGGAAGCCCGGCTCAATCATTCCACCGTGCCCGTCTTCGAGACATCGGATGGCGTGAGCCAATGGGGCACCGAGCTGCGCGCGTCGGCGGTCACCACGTTCTGAGGACATGACCATGGGATTGTATCGCCTGCGCGACTGCGATTCGTCGGTGAAACTGGGTGCCGTGCTCTTCCTCCTGATGCTGGGGTATGCCTACATCTTTGCGTTCTTCATGGTGAAGACATGGGCAGGGCTCTCGCCCGCGGACGTCAAGGCCACATACGTGCCTGCGCCGGGCATGGCCGAGAATGCCATGCCGATGGAGAGCCAGTCCAGCACCCAGCCGCTGGACCTCAGTTCCATCCCGGCGATGAAGCACACCGTGGACACGCAGCTCCTCATCCAGGACAGCCACATCCACATCATGATCTTTGCCCTGATTGCCGGACTCGAGACGCTCATCATCCTCGGACTCGACTGGCGGCCGCTCTGGCGCAACCTCGCCATCATCGGCGCCTTCGGGTTCGGGATGCTGGATTTCGCCGGCCAATGGCTCATGAAGGCCGGCATCGGCGGCTTTGCCTGGCTGACCATCGCCTCGGGCTGGGGCATGTCCCTCATCTATCTCGCCATCCTGCTCGGCACGCTGTGGGCCGTGACACGTCCCTCGGCGGGCCAGTCCAGAAGGAGTTCCTGATGAAAGTACGTTCGATGCTTGCCGCATTGCTCGGCCTTCCCCTGCTGGCCCTGGCGCATCCAACTCCGGTCGTGAAGCTGGTGGAGCATGCCGACGCCATCCGCCAGAGCCTCAAGGGCGCGGACCGATTCTTCCTGCACAGCGTCACCATCGGAAAGCAGGACCTGGCAACCATCCGCCGTTCGGTCAGCTTCACGCCGGACGATCCGGACGTCCAGTTCTACGTTGGGAAGCAGGCCGACGGCACCGACGTGGGCGTGGTGCTGTTCGCCCAGGCCAACACGGTGCACGGCCCCGTGGAAGTGGCGCTGGCCATGACGCCAGACCAGAAAATCGGGAAGGTCACGGTGACCCGCGCCACGGTGGAGACCAAGCCCTGGGTGCAGG
>DASSTP010000261.1:0-15022 GCA_035707845.1 Gemmatimonadales bacterium
AGAGGGCGGAGGGGCATGGGCTGTGAGCCATGAGCTGAGAGCTGAGAGCTAAGAGCTGAGAGCGAAGAGTTAAGAGCTCGCGGTTCGGGGTAGATAAGACTCCAGAAAGTCAGCTTGCGTCCTGGGCTCAGCTCTCAGCTCGCAGCTCGCAGCTCGCAGCTCGCAGCTCGCAGCTCGCAGCTCTCAGCTCCTACCGCGACCGATGCTGCCCCGACTTGTCGTCCAACCGCACCGTGTCGCCCTCCACCCTCACATTCCAGTACCAGATGCGGTTCGGATCGAGGGGGTCCCAGGAGCTGGCGCTGACCCACCAGCCGCCCGGGAGCGGTCGCAGGGTGAGTTCGGTCGTACCACTGGCATTGGTCGTGTCGCTGACCGGCTTGCCGCCGGTCGAGTCCATCAGCGCCTTGGCCCGGCGGTCGAACCCCCGGTAGGTGCTATCTTCCCAGCGGGATACGGCGGCGCGGAGCGAATCGATCGGGCCGCCCACGGCCGCCCGCGCCTGGTTCAGCGAGTCCCTTGCCGTGGCGACTTCGGCCTCGGCAGCATCCAACGCCGATTGCGGCAGCTGCCCGCGGCTCACGGAGTCTCGAACCGCCGTACGCCGCTGGTCGGCACGGAAGTACGCCAGGAACGGACCGCGAAAGGCGCCGTAGAGCGAATCGAGCCGGGCCACGTGGGGCCGGGCGCCGCCATGCTCCCGTTCCATGACCCGGACCAGGCTGTCACGGTCGAACGGCAGCGCCGTGACTGTTACGCCCCTGAGTGGGGTCAGGTTGCCGTCCAGGTCGGGAATTTCGACCTTGACCGTGACGAACCTCGGGCCTTCGCAGCCGAGGAGCGCGAGCGCAAGAAGGAGGAGCGTTGGGCGGAGCACGACCGAAAGCTATCGCGGCCCTGGTGCTGCTACAACTTTTCGCCACCATGTCCTACGCCCAGTCGGGCGTGGACCAATATGTGCCAGCCCGGCCCACCGGGTTCGTCAGTGATTTTGCCGGTGTGGTCGATGCCGGTTCCAGCGCGCACATGACCGACCTGATCGAGCGGCTGCGCGGGACCACCCACAGTGAGATTGCCGTCGTCACCCTTCCCACCATCGGCGACCGGGGTGAAGAAGAGGTGGCGCTTGCGGTCGGCCGGAAGTGGGGCGTCGGTTTCCAGGGGGAGATCGGCGACACAACCCGGAATCGCGGCATCGTCGTCCTGCTGGTGCCCCGTCAGAACGGTCAGGCCGGCACCGGCCATATCCGGATCGAGGTGGGGTACGGCCTCGAGGGCATTGTCACCGATGTGATGGCCCGGCGAATCCGGGACGATGTGATGGGGCCCTTTCTGGCAAAGGAGCAGTACGGCCCCGGGCTCGCGGCCGGCGTCGAGGCACTCGTCTCGCTCATCGCCCGGGCGTCCGGGGTCAGTGACTCGACCCTCACGGCGTGGAACCCGGACCAGCTCCGTGGCGGCGGCGACTCCGGCTCCATCGTGCGCTATCTCCCGCTGCTGCTCTTCATCCTCTTCGTGTTTGTCATTCCGATGTTCTCGCGCGGAGGCCGGCGCCGGCGGGGGATATATTGGGGTGGACCCTGGATCGGCGGCGGCTGGGGCGGGGGCGGTGGCTGGGGTGGCGGTGGAGGCGGATTCGGTGGTGGTGGCTTCGGTGGCTTCGGTGGTGGCGGCGGTTTTGGCGGCGGTGGCGCAGGAGGACGCTTCTGATGCACCAGGCGGTCACGTCCACGGTCAACGATTTCCTCGCCTCGGCGGACGCGGTGCTGCCGGCAGGCTACAGCGCCGTGCTGTACGGCTCCGCGGCACGGGGCGATTACGTCAAGGGCCGAAGCGACATCAACCTGATGGTCATCGCCGAGACGGCGGGCTTTTCGCTGTTGCGCGCGCTGGGCCCGGCGCTGCGCCGCTGGCGCGAGGCCTCCCATGAGCCGCCGCTGCTCTTCACCCGCGACGAATGGGGACGCGCCACCGATGTCTTCCCCATCGAGATCACCGACATGCAGCTCGGCTACGAGCTGCTTCGCGGTGACGACCCGATCACGCCGGTGCGCGTGAGTGCGGTAGACCTGCGCCAGGCGCTGGAGGGCGAATTCCGCGGCAAGCTGATGCGGATGCGGCAGGCGTACGCCACCTTCGGCGACGAGGAGAAGGACCTCACGCCGCTGGCGCTCAGCTCGCTCTCCTCGATCCTGGTGCTGTTCCGTGCCCTGCTGGCGCTGGAGGCCAGCGGGGTGGACCGTGGCGCCGCCGGCGCCGTGGAGGAAGTGGCGCGGGTGGCGGACTTCCCGCCCGAGCCGCTGCTCGACATCGTGCGGAATCGCGATGCCGGCAACTGGCGCTGCAGCGCCGCCACCTTCGAGGGCTATGTGACTGCCGTGGCGCGCGCCGCGCACCACGTGGACCAACTTCAGACTGGAGAGTCGTGAATGACGCGCGTCAGACTGTCCTCCGCCCTGCTGGCCCTGGCGCTGGCGACCACGGGGTGCGGCTATAACCAGATCCAGACGCTGGATGAGCAGGTCAACCAGGCGCAGGGGAATATCCAGACGCAGCTGCAGCGCCGCGCCGACCTTATTCCCAACCTGGTCGAGACGGTCAAGGGCGTCACCAAGCAGGAAGATACCGTCTTCATCTCGATCGCCAACGCACGCGCCCGCCTGAGCGGCGCGGTGCAGAGCGGCAATGTCCCCGAAATGGCGCAGGCCAACGCGGCGCTCTCGGGCGGCCTCAGCCGGCTGCTGGCGATCGCCGAGGCCTACCCGACGCTGCAGTCGAGCCAGAACTTCCGCGACCTGCAGTCGCAGCTCGAGGGCACCGAGAACCGCGTCTCGGTGGCGCGCACCGACTACAATGATGCCGTCAACCAGTACAACGCCTTCATTCGCCGGTTTCCCTACAACCTGACGGCCAAGATCTTCGGAATGAGCAAGCCGAGGGAATATTTCGAGGCCGAGCCGGGAGCGACGGAAGCACCGAAGGTGAAGTTCTGAAGAAGACGGACAGTTGGACAGATGGACAGTTGGACAACTGGTTAGGTGTTGAGATAAAGGGCCGAAACTCACCTCGAGTCTCGGCCCTAACCTCTGTCCATCTGTCCATCTGTCCAACTGTCCAACTGTCCATCTGTCCATCTGTCCAACTAATCCGCCACCACCTCCGGCAGCACATACCTGAGCGGATTGACGGGGCGGCCGTTCACGTGCACCTCGTAGTGCAGGTGCGGCCCGGTGGCGAGGCCGGTGCTGCCCACCAGGGCAATCCGGTCGCCTCGCTTGACCCGCTGCCCCTTCCGCACCAGCACCTTGGAGGTGTGGGCGAACTTGGTCTCGATGCCGTAGCCATGGTCCAGCACCACCACATTCCCGTACCCTGATTCCCAGCCCACTTCCACCACCCGGCCCGCCGCCGGCGCCTCGATGGGCGTGCCAGTGGGCGCGGCAACGTCGATCCCCTCGTGGGGCCGGGCAAAGCCCAGGACCGGGTGCATGCGGGCGGAAGAGAAGTTGCTGGTGAGCCAGCCCTGGGTGGGCAGGATGGAGGGCATCGCCTCGATCCGTTCCTTGTGCGAGGCCAGGCTGTCGGCGGCTTCATTGAACGAGGTGGCCAGCAGGTTGGCGCGCCGGATCATGGCGCTGAGATCGACCTTGATCTCGTCTGCCCGGCGGATGAGCACGCTGCTCGGAGCCGGTGCGCCGAGCTTGGGCTCGGCCGGGCCACCGATGCCGGCCTCCCGCACTTCCGGCGCGATGGGCTCGAGGTTGGCCAGGAGCCGGATCTGCTCATCCCGCTGGGAGAGCGCGGCCACCGTGTCACTCAGGTGGTGCAGCCGGCCATGCAGGTCGCCCAGCTCCGCCGCGAGCGCGCGATTTTCCCGCTCGAGCCGGTCGGCCCGGGAAAGGTCAATTGAATGGGAAAGATTGGCGTAACCGAAGAGCAGGGAAGCGGCCACCACGATGACAACGGCGGCAGCGGCAAGCTTGAGCAGCGAGTATGAGATTTCGATGATCCGGGATGGCTCCGAATCATGAGGAACCAGAACAAGTGTCCAGCGGCGCTTTCTGGCCATTCACAGCTCGCATCTCTGGGAACGAATCCCCTGCCAGACCACTCCCTCGGGGGGGATCCTGAACGGCCGGCAAAGCCCGGCAGAATACTGAACCTCAGCGGGCCAGTTGTCAAGAACTGCGCCCGATTGTCAAGTAATTATGTGCCAAGTAGTTGCAGGAGCGTGATGCAGCGGGCTGCAGGTAGGGGATCTGGCACTCTGCAAGTGGTCGCAAGTCACAGGTCTCAAGTCGCATGACTTGCGACTTGCGACCTGCGACCTGCGACCTGCCACCTTCGACCCCTTGGGAAACAGCACCTCCGGCCTGCTCGTCCGCCTGCCCACCATCCGCAGCCCGGGCAGTTCTGTCAGCCTCGCATTGGTCACCAGCCCCTCCATGCCGCTGGCCTCCCAGAGCGCCTGGGCACTGGCCGGCAGGAAAGGGCTGGTGAGCACCGCCAGCCGGGCCAGGCAGGAGGCCAGCGCAGCCAGGATGCGGTCCAGCGCGGCGTCATCGCCGGCCTTGGCCAGCGCCCAGGGGACCGACTGCTGGATGAACAGGTTGGCATCGCCGACCAGCCCCCAGACGGCGTCGGCCGCGCCCCGGATGTCCAGCGCATCCATCCGCTCGCGATACGCCGCGATCGCCTTGAGCCCGGCACTTTCCAGCCCGTCAGCCGGCGCAGCGTCCGGCACCACGCCATCGCGGTACTTGGCCAGCATCGCCAGCGAGCGGGAGGCCAGGTTGCCGAGGCCGTCGGCCAGGTCCGCCGAGTAGCGCTCCTCGAAGCGCTCCCAGGTGAAATTGCCGTCCGCGTCCCAGGGAATTTCCCGCAGCAGGAAATAGCGGAATGCGTCGGCGCCAAAGCGATCGATGGCTTCGTTCAGGTCCAGCTGGGTGCCGGCACTCTTGCTGAAGCGCTCGCCCCGGAAATACACGAAGCCATGCGCCCACACCTGCCTCGGCAGTTCCAGCCCGGCCGACTCGAGCATGGCCGGCCAGATGACGGTGTGGAAGCGGGTAATGTCCTTGCCGATCACATGCAGCTGCGCCGGCCATTCGGCGCCGGAGCCCGGAACGCGCGTCGCCGTCCAGTAGTTGGGGAGGGCATCGAACCACACGTAGGTGGTCTGCTGCTCACCGTCGCTGGTAGGGCGGGGAAAGGGCACGCCCCAGCTGAAGCGCGCCCGGCTGGCGCTGATGTCCTCGACGCCCTGCCGGAGGAACGCGAGAATTTCATTCCGCCGCGATTCCGGCTGGAGAAACTGTGGATCGTTCTGGTGCAGCGCAATCAGGAAGTCGGCGTAGCGGGAGAGCCGGAAGAACCAGTTGCGTTCCTCCACCCACTCGAGGGTGCGGGTGGGATGGAGCACGCACTTGCCGTCCTCGATTTCCGCATCCTGCTTGAAGGATTCGCAGCCCACGCAGTACCAGCCGGCATACGACCTCTCGTAGAAATCGTCCGGGTTCCGCGCAAAGATCCGGTCGATCAGCTCCCGCACTCCCGCCTTGTGCTCGTCGGCGGTGGTGCGGATGAATTGATCGTGGCTGATCGCCAGCCGGCCCCACATGGCCTGGAATCGCTCGGCGACGTCGGCGGTGAGTTGTTCCGGCGCCACGCCCCGGTCGGCAGCCGTCTGCGCCACCTTCTGGCCGTGCTCGTCCATGCCGATCAGGAACCAGACGTCGTCGCCCGCGAGCCGATGATAGCGTGCGATGGCGTCGGCGCCGATCTTCTCGTAGGCGTGCCCCAGGTGGGGATCGCCGTTGGCATAGTCGATGGCCGTGGTGAGGTAGAAACGGCTCATGGCTCGTCCTGCCGGCGGTCGCGCCGCCGGCGGCGCCGCTGGCGCCGCTCGGGTGAATCATCCGCCGCGTCGGCGGCCAGCGGTGCCGCGCCAGCCTCACCCTCGGGCATTTCCCGGGCAGCGTCCTCCGGCGCCGGAGCGAGTGCCACTCCGCCATTCTCCGCGTCGCTCATCTCCTGCCTGAGCTGCACCAGGGGGATGATGCGCGACTCGTTGCCGTCGCTCCGCAGGTAGACTCGCTCCCGGAAGATGTCCACCGCCACGACCTTCTCGGCCCCGCGCGCCGTCTGGAGGACCTTTCCCTCACGCGGGAAGCGCTTGCGGCTCGACACATAGAACTCGTGCTCGTACTTGAGGCAGCAGAGCAGCCGGCCGCATCCGCCGGAAATCTGTGAAGGATTGAGCGAGAGGTGCTGGTCCTTGGCGAGCCCGAGGTTCACCGGGGTCAGCTCCTTGAGCCAGCTGGAGCAGCAGTACTCCCGGCCGCAGCGACCCACGCCGCCAAGGCGGGCCGCTTCGTCGCGCACGCCAATCTGGCGAAGCTCGATGCGGGTGCGGAACAGGCTGGCAAGGTCGCGCACCAGCGCACGAAAATCGACCCGCTTCTCGGCGGTGAAATAGATGGTGAGCTTGGCACGATCCCACTGCCACTCGCAGTCACTCACCTTCATGACCAGTTCATGGGCGCGGACCCGCTCCATCACCTTCCGGCGCACGTCCTCCTCGGAGGCGCGCACCTCGCGATGGGTCCGCTGGTCTTCCGGGGTGGCCTGGCGAATGATGTTGCGGATGGTGGTGGCCTGGTCGCCGGCAATGGCCTGGCCCACGGCGCAGCCGGTGCAGCTGCCGCCGCACTTCTGCTCGGCCACCTCACCCACGGCGGTGACGTGACCGAAGTCCCGCCCGCGCTCGGCGTCCACCACCACCGCATCACCCACGTGGAGCGCGACGGATGAATGGAAGTAGGCCTTGCGCGTGCCCTTGAAGCGGACTTCGACCGTCAGCGGGCTGTCCATCAGCGCTCGCTGTACGCGCCGATGGCGGCGTACTTCTCGGCCCGGCGCCGGATCAGTCGCTCGGGACGGATTTTCCGCAGCTCGGCCAGCTGGCGAATCAACGCGGCACGCAGCGCTTCGCCGGTGGCATCCGGATCGAGGTGTGCCGCGCCCATCGCTTCCGGAATGATCTCGTCGGCCACATTGAGGCGGAGCAGGTCTTCGGCGGTCAGCTTGAGCGCTTCCGCCGCGCGGGCGCGCTGGCTGGCATCCTTCCACAGGATGGCGGCGCAGCCCTCGGGCGTGATGACCGAATAGACCGAATTCTCCAGCATGAGGAGCCGGTCGGCGACGCCGAGCGCCAGGGCGCCGCCCGAGCCGCCTTCACCAATCACCACGGAAATGATGGGCACGGGCAGTGCGCTCATCTCGAGGATGTTGCGTGCCAGCGCCTCGCTCTGGCCGCGCTCCTCGGCACCCAGGCCCGGGAACGCGCCCATGGTGTCGATCAGGGTGATGACCGGCACGCCGAATTTCGCGGCGAGCTGCATCTGGCGCAGCGCCTTTCGGTAGCCTTCCGGGTGCGGCATGCCGAAGTTGCGCTTCAGGTTTTCCTTGGCGTCGCGGCCCTTCTGGTGGCCGATCACCATCACCGTGTCGCCGTCCAGCCGGGCCCAGCCGCCCACGATCGCCGGGTCATCCATGAACTGGCGGTCGCCGTGCAGCTCGATGAAGTCGGTGAAGATGGTGCTGAGGTAATCCAGCGTGTACGGCCGCCGCGGGTGCCGGGCGACCTGCACCCGCTGGATGGGGGTAAGCGTGTCGTAGATCTCGCGGCGCCGGTCGTCCAGCTTCCGCTCGAGGCTCTGCAGCTCGTCCTCGACGCCGATATCGCGCTCGGTGCCGACGCGCTTCAACTCCTCGATCTGGCGTTCGAGTTCCTGCAGCGGCTTCTCGAAGTCCAGCGTGTAGACCGATGGCGGCATGGGTCAGTCTGCCTTGACGTAGTGGACGGCGTCGGGGCCCAGGAGGTCGCGCAGCGCGCGCACCAGGTCTTCATCGGCCTGAACGCGAACGCGACGGGCCCGGAGGCGGACCTCCTCCCCATTCCCGTCGCTCCACTCAATATACAGGGGCGTGGGGCCGGGATGCGCCGTGCAGAGCACCGTGGCGGCCTTGGCCGACTGCGCCCCGGGCGAGGCCGGAAGGCGCCAGCGCAGGCAGAGCGCCATGGCGCCCGAGTCCCGCAGCTCGGCCAGGGGCCGGGCCGATTCCACGATGAACGGCGCCCGTTCCTCGTCGCGATCCCGTTCGCTGAAGCCGCCCGTCAGCAGCATGGCGGCGTCCGGCGTGATGGCCTGGTTGAGCCGGGCCCACGCATCGGGAAAGACGATCGCTTCCGCCGTGCCGTGAAAATCTTCCAGCACCAGCCGCGCGTATTCCTTGCCCGTCTTCTTCGAGATCTGCCGCTTCACCACCGTGACGACAGCGCCGATGGTGACCGGATGCTGGCTCCACTCGTGCAGTGTCGCGGTGCTGCGGGTGCCGAACAATTCCACCTCGCCGCGGAAGCGCTCGAGCGGGTGGCCCGAGATGAAGAAGCCGAGCACTTCCTTCTCGCGCGCCAGCCGCTCGGCCTCGGTCCACGCCGGAATCTCCGGCAGGACGGTGGCGTGGGTCCGCACCGGCTGCGCCTCTCCGAAGAGGGATGACTGTCCCGCTTCCCGTTCGGCCTGCTTCAGCTGCGCCTCGGCGAGCACCCGCTCCAGCGCCTCGATCAGCTGCTTGCGGTGCCCGCCCAGGCCGTCGCAGGCGCCGGCCGCGACCAGTGACTCCAGCACGCGGCGATTGCAGAGCCGGGTGTCGATCCGCTCGGCGAAGTCGTCGAGGGAACGGAACGGCTCGCGCGTGCGGGCCTCGATGATGGAGCGGATGGCGCCCTCGCCCACGTTCCGCACGGCGCCGAGCCCGAAGCGGACCCGCGCATCACCCACCACGGTGAACTTGAAGCCCGATTCGTTCACATCGGGCGGCAGGATCTCGATGCCCAGGCTCCGCGCCTCGTTGATGTACTGCACCACCTTGTCGGTGTTGCCGATTTCCGAGGAGAGCAGTGCCGCCATGAACTCGGCAGGGTAGTGGGCCTTGAGCCAGGCGGTGTGATACGAGAGCACCGAGTAGGCGACGCTGTGCGACTTGTTGAAGCCGTACCGGCCGAAGGTGGCGATCTGCCGCCCCAGTTCCTCCACCATGGCGCGCGGGTGCCCCAGCGCCACCGCCCGCTCCACGAACTCGGCCACGGCGGCATCGGCCATGGCCTGGTCCTTCTTGCCCACCGCCTTGCGCAGCACGTCTGCTTCCGCCAGCGAGAAGCCGGCCAGCACGTTGGCGATCCGCATCACCTGTTCCTGGTAGGTGATGACGCCGAAGGTGGGCTCGAGCACCTCCCGCAGCAGCGGATGGGGATACTTCACCTGTTCCTGGCCCAGCTTGCGGCGGATGAACACCGTGTGCATGCCGGCATCCAGGGGGCCCGGGCGGAGCAGCGCGTTGGAGGCGACCAGGTCGTCGAACCGGTCGCACTTCATGGCGCGGAGCGTCTCGGTGGCGAGCGGCGACTCGAACTGGAAGACCCCGGCCGTGCGCCCGTCTCGCAGCAGCGCATACACCGCCGGATCGTCGAATGGCAGCGTGTCCATGTCCAGCTCGATCCCGCGGCGCTCCCGGACCATGGCGACGGCGTCATGGATCACGGTGAGCGTCTTGAGGCCCAGCATGTCCATCTTGAGCATGCCGACCTTCTCGAGCGGCCCCATTTCGTACTGCGTGATGATGGCGTCCTCGCCATTCACCGCCGCGCCGGCGCCCTTGGTGGGCGCCGTGCACACGGGCACGTACTCGGCCAGCGGGCCGGGAGCGATCACCACGCCGGCGGCATGCACCGACATGTGCCGGCTCACACCCTCGATGCGCGCGCTCAGGTCCATGAGCCTCTGGTAGGACGGGTTGCCGCGCACCAGCTCGCGCAGTTCGTCCACCTTCTTGACTGCTTCCGGGATCGTGAGACTGTACGCGGGGCCCGACGGGATCAGCTTGGTGAGCTTGTCCGCTTCACCGGGGGGAATGCGCAGCACCCGGGCCACGTCCTTGACCGCCGCGCGCGCCTTCATGGTGCCGAACGTCACGATCTGGCCGACGCTGTCCCGGCCGTAGCGCTCGCGCACGTACTCGATCACCTCACCCCGGCGCTCGAAGCAGAAGTCCACATCGATGTCCGGCATCGAGACGCGTTCCGGATTGAGGAACCGCTCGAACAGCAGGTCGAAGGTGAGCGGGCAGACGTTGGTGATGCCAAGGGCGTAGGCCACCAGCGATCCGGCGGCGGAACCGCGGCCGGGCCCGACCGGAATACCGCGCTCGCGGGCGGCATGAATGAAATCCTGGACGATCAGGAAATAGCCGGCGTAGCCCGCGGTCTCGATGACACCAAGTTCGTACTCCATCCGCTCGCGGACGGCATCGGGCAGCGGCGAGCCGTAGCGCCGTTCGGCGCCCTGCCCGGTGAGGTGACGCAGCAGCGCCTCGTCGGTGTCGAACTGCTCCGGCTTGGGGAAGCTGGGGACGTAGTAGCGCTTCTCGAAGTCGAACTCGCACCGGTCTGCCACCGCCTGCGTGGCGCTGATCGCATCGAGCTGGCCGGGAAAGAGCGCGCGCATCTCGGCTTCGCTCTTGACGTACGACTCGGTGCCGGTAAAGCGGAATCGCTTGGGGTCGTCCAGGTCGGCGCCGGTGCCGATGGCCAGCAGGACATCGTGGCTCTCGGCGTCCTCACGGCGGAGATAATGGGCGTCGTTGGTGGCCACCACGCCCAGCCCCAGGTCCCGACCGAGCGCCAGCATCCCCTCGGTGACGATGTCTTCCTCGGGGATACCGTGCTTCTGGATCTCGAGCCAGAAGTTGTCCGGGCCAAAGAGTCCCGAGAACCAGGACGCGGTGCGGCGGGCTTCGTCGTACTTCTGCTGGCGCAGGTACAGCGCCACCTCACCCGACATGCAGGCCGCCAGACAGACCAGCCCCTCCGAATGGCGCTCCAGTACCTCGCGATCGATCCGCGGCCGGCGATAAAACCCTTCCGTGTAACCGATGGAGGAGAGGCGGACGAGATTCCGGTACCCCTCGCGATTGCGTGCCAGTAGTACCAGGTGGCTGTAATTGGCTGGAGCCCAGCTGGGCTTGTCCCGCTCCTGGCGCGGCCCGAACGCGAGGTATGCCTCGAAGCCCAGGATGGGCCGGAGTTGCTGCGCCCGCGCGGTCTCGTAGAAGGTCCACGCCGCGTGCAGGTTGCCGTGGTCGGTAACTGCCAGCGAATCCATTCCCAGGCGCCGGACGTGCGCAACCAGGTCGCCAATCCGGTTGGCGCCATCCAGCAGGGAATACTCGCTGTGGGTGTGCAGGTGAACGAAGGCCATGACGTCTACCGGGCGCCGTGCCTGGGCTCGCCCGCTTCTTGCTGAAAGTTCGGCCTGCTGAAGACGCGAGGTCGGGTCAGGGAAGGGCGCGGCGCCGGCCTGAGGGCCCACCAGCCGTTGCAGAACGGAACATCACGGTGATTTCTGTGTCTCACTGCGGGAAGCTATCGGCCGGATTCTCGATTGTCAAAAGGCGTTGTAATACCTACGCTTAATCATCCCAACCCGGCTCGGCAGTGGCCTGGAGGCAAATGGTGGGAAACAAGGTGCTGGGCCTGCTGCTGGCCTCTGCAGTCACGCTCGCAGCATGCGGTGGCGAGCCCGTTGGGCCCGGCAATCCACCCGATGACACCACGCCGCCTCCCGGTAATGTCGCCTGTTCCACGGTCACGGATATCAATCTCAACGCGGGCCAGTCCGCCGTGGTCGATCCCTCGGCCAACGGCGGCTGTCTCCGGTTTCCGGCCGCCGGCGGTGCCGGCGCCGAATATCTCTACATGGCCGCCGCAACCAACGGCCGTGAAGCGGCCTCAGGTACGTCCACCAGCTATGAAGTTCGCGGAGGGCCAGCCGGCATCACCGCATCTCGCGGCGCACTGCCGGCGGCTGCCCGGATCGAACGGCGCACTGGCCGGGGCGAGCTCCGGCCCAACATGGCGTTCGACGCCGAGCTGCGGAGTCGCGAGCGCATGCTGGCACAGCAGCCGGGAGCGCTGGCGCTGAGCCGGGCCCGGCTCAGCGCCAGCGTGGTGGCGGTGCCGCCCGTGCTCGGCAGCCAGCGCACCTTCAAGGTGTGCCAGACCATCGACTGCACAGGGTTCGTGGACGTCACCGCCACGGCCAAGCATGTGGGCCCCAAGGGCGCCATCTACCTCGACAACACCGTCCCCGCCGGCGGCTACACCCAGGCCGACCTCGACTCCGCCGGATTCCTGTTCGACAACTATCTCTATCCGCTCGACACCACGTCCTTCGGGCGCGAATCGGATCTCGACAATAACGGCGTCGTGGTGGTGCTCCTTACCAACCAGGTGAACGCGCTCAGTCCCGACTGTAACACCAGCGGCAGCGTCATTCTCGGTTTCTTCTACGGCAACGACCTGCTTCCGGGAAACCCGGGCTCCAATGGCGGCGAGGTGTTCTACGGGCTGGTGCCCGATCCGAACAACGGTGGCTGCAGTATCTCCCACGATTTTGCGCGGTCCTATCTCGCGCCCACGTTCATCCACGAGTTCCAGCACATGATCAGTTACAACCAGCATGTGCTGCTGCGTGGCGGCCTGAGCGAGGACACGTGGCTCAATGAGGGGCTGTCGCACTTTGCCGAGGAGACCGGCGGCCGGGGCATTCCGGACCAGTACTGCGTCAACCAGGACTGCCTGACCCAGTTCCAGGTGGGCGACGTCCAGAACGCCTACGGATATCTCTCCGATCCGGAATCATTCTTCCTGGTGGAACCCAGCTCGTCCAGCGGGCTGCTGGAAGAGCGGGGCGCCAACTGGCTGTTCGTGCGGTGGCTGGTGGACCAGTTCGGCAGCGACGTGACCGGCGCCGCATTCACCCGGACGCTGGTGGCCACCAACAAGGTCGGGAGCGACAACGTAGCCGCCGTCACCGGTGTGCCATTCAGTACGCTGGTGCCCCAGTGGCAGCTTGCCAATTACCTGGATGACCTGCCCGGCTTCGTGACCCAGGAGCCCCGGTTGCGCTACACCAGCTGGAACTTCCGCGCCACCTTCGCTGACCTCAATGGCCAGGATCCGACCGATTTTCCGCTCGCGTTCCCGCTGCGGCCTGACAGCGTCACCACCGGCGCCTACGACCGCAAGGGCACCCTGCGGGCCGGCTCGGGCCTCCACCTGCGGGTCATCCAGCCGCCCAGCTCCGCGGCGGTGACGCTGCAACTGACCGACAGCCTGCGCCGAGCCATCGGAGCCAGTACGGCCGCGCCGCGGATCGGCATCGCGCGGGTGCGCTGAGCTGGTGCGGCGGCGAGGCTGCATGATTTTCCTGATCATTGTTGGTGCGCTGGTGGCCGGGGCGGGCACCGCTTACGTCGCCAGTGACGACGTTCGCTATGTCACGCGGGCCGGTCTCGAGGAGACCAGGATCCTGCAGGCGCGCGAATCGATCGCGCGGCTCGTGGCCGATTCTGCCACGCCGTCCGACCTTCGTGCCTCGCTGCGGCTCGTGCTCGCGGTCCGCGATTACGCCGATTCGCTGGGCCTCGACGCCGGCGACACGTACACCACGTACGCCGATGTGGGGCGCGACACCCTGCTGCTGGTCCTGCAGGCGGCGCCACCCGACTGCATCTGCCCCTACACCTGGAAATGGCCCATCGTCGGCCGGATGCCCTACAAGGGCTTCTTCGAGGCCGAAGCGGCAGAGCGCGAGGCGGCGCAGCTCGCGGGACGCGGATACGACATCTACCTCCGTCCGTCGGGCGCCTTTTCCACCCTGGGCTGGTTCGAGGATCCGCTCCTCTCGACCGCCCTGAGCGCCGACTCCATGGAGCTCGCCGCCACGGTCTTTCATGAAATCGCGCACAATTCGCTGTACATCGCGAGCGCGACGCCGTTCAATGAGAGCTTTGCGCAGCTGGTGGGGTATCGCTCGGCGGAGCGGTTCTTCCGGGAGCGTGGCGATACGCTGGATGCCCGTCGCGCTGCCGATCGCTGGCACGACGAAATTCTGCTCGGGGGTTTCTACACGGAGCTGAAGGCGCGGCTGGACGGCTTCTACGCCACGCACCCGGATTCGGCGGCGCTGGACTCGGGCCGCCTGGCTGAGGGGCGCTGGGCCAAGGCGCAGCTTGAGGGCCTGCTCCGGGACTCGCTGCGCACGTACACAATCGGCTCGGTGCCCGAGCGGCCAGTGAACAACGCACGGCTCATCGGTGCCACGATCTACCGGTCTCATCTCGACTGGTTCGAATCGTATTTCGAGCAGCACGGCGGGGACATCGAGGCAACGGTGGCCGGGCTGAAGCGGCTCATGGACGGGGCGAAGGGGGATGAGGCGTTTGCGCGACTGAATGCCGCGGTGTTGGCGCCCCTACGGCGTTAACACAAACGCCCCGGCGAGCGGCCGGGGCGTTTTTGCGGCTGGTACTGTACTCGACGTGAGCGTTACTGCGGTGTCGAGCTGTTGGGATTCGGTGGCGGCGGTGGAGCCGTCGTGGTGCTGTCCGTCGGGCGGTTCGGATCTGACGAGGTGGCCGCCGAGGACGGAGTTGCCGGCTGTGCCGTGTTGTCACCCGTGGTCACGGGCGGGGCCGCCGGGGTAGCAGGCGTCACCGACGTCATCCCGGGGGAAGCTTCCTGGACCGACGCAGTGGAATCCTTCTCGGGCTTGGCCGAGTCAGGATACTTCTCCTTGTTCTGCTTCTCGATCTGCTTCTGGAAGTCCGGGTTGGCCGCGTTCACGCTGTCGCACACGGTGCGGACTGAATCGCTCACGGCCGGGGCCGGTGCAGCCATGTTGCTGTTGTCCCGAGCGCTGTCACGCTGGGCGAGAGAAAGACACTGTTTCTGCAGCGCCTTCTCGTTGGGCTTGGTCACATCTTGCGCACGCGCCGTGCCGGCTCCCATTGCCAGCAGGCCCAGAACCAGTCCAGTGGAAAGTAGTGGAATACGGTGTCTCATAACGTTACGCCTCTCTTGCGGTAGAGCGCTTGAGCTGGCCCGGAGTCACTCGGC
>DASSTP010000262.1:0-5747 GCA_035707845.1 Gemmatimonadales bacterium
CCGCTGGACAGGTGTCCGAGTGGCTGAAGGAGCCGGTCTCGAAAACCGGTATACCGGCAACGGTATCGTGGGTTCGAATCCCACCCTGTCCGTGGAGAGTCGCAGGTCGTACGTCATAAGTCGTACGACTTGCGACGTACGACTTACAGCGCTTCCACCAACTTCCGCATCAACATTTCCAGTTCCACCCCATGCGCCTTCGCGGCGCGTTCGATGGTCAGGTCTCCGCCACAGCAGGCATCCATCCCATACTCGGCCAGCACGGCGAGCGTCTCCGGCCGGGTCGCGACAAGCTCGCGCAGGGTGAGGGACGGGTTGAGTGAGACACGGGTGGTGGTCATGGTTCCGTTTCCTTTTTTGTGGGTTCAGGTCGCGGGTCGCGGGTCGCAGGTCGCAGGTCGCGGGTCGCGGGTAATGGGTCGCAGGTCACAGGACGTGCGACCTGTGACTTGCGACCTGCGACATTCTTCGAGCCGCCGAGCCGCTCATCTCCTCGCCATCCACACGATCCGGCCAAACTGTCCCACCACCAGCAGCACGCCGGCGAGCCAGAGCACGGCGCCCGTCTGGGCCAGTACAGGACGGGCGGTCAGGCTTGCGAACGCCAGCAGCGCGAGGCCGGTTTCTGCGGTCACGAGAGCCGTGATTGCGACCGGCGGGAGGATGAGCTGGTTGACGTCGGGGATGGGCTTCCCGGCGCGGCCGAACAGGTGCATGCGGCCCAGGTGCGGCACCAGTTTCTGCAGGATGCCCATGATGAGCATCATGAGCCAGCCGAGGATGCCGAGGAGCGCGTAGCTCACCCAGAGTCCGGCGTGAAAGCCGGGTGTGAGGAGCAGCGCGACTCCCGTGAGCGCCGCGAGCGCCAGGTTGATGAATGCCACCTGCACGAACCGCATCGCCGGGTCGGTCGCGCGCTTGAGGCGGCGCTTGAAATACCACCGCGCAACCGTGAGATGCAGCAGTACTCCCGCGAACATGAAGGATGCGCCTAGCCACTGGAGCACCAGCAGGTGCAGAGGGGCGCCCACCATGAAGCAGGCGAGGCCCAGTCCTACCGTGATGCCGATCCAGGGCACCGGCCGGGTCGGCGCGCCATGCGACACCAGGAACATGGGAATCATCCGTGATCCCACGCCCACCGCCGTGAGTGTCCCGAAGCCGAGTGCTGCAAGGTGGTAATGCGCGGCGATGGTGCCGAGTCGGTCGATGGTCCACCAGTGCAGGAATTCCCCGATCCGGCCGGCCGCGAGCAGCATCGCGAGCCCGAGGGCGACATGGCCTGCGCTCACGAACCCGCCCACGAGCCGCGCATTCGGCACCCGTCGCCGCGCCGGCAAGAGATTCCACGAGACGCAGCCCACCGCGCCGAAGATGAGCACCCAGCCAGTGGCCAGGACAGCGGGCCGCCAGAACCAGAATCCCGTGACTACGCCGGCGACACCGAGGATCAGCAGGCTGACGCCGGCGGCGGCCACGCGGCGGCTGCGAAGCGCCCAGCCCAGGGCCATCGGGTAGAACTGGTGCATCACGCCGGAAATGGCGGCGAGCAGGACACCCAGGGTGAAGAGATGCACCGTGGCGAGTACGTGGGGCGAGAGAAAATCGCCGACCGCAAGCCGCGGCGCGACGGCCAGGACGGCCACGCTGCCCAGCGTCAGGCTGGCGATGACGAGCAGGAAATGCGCCGCCAGCAGCCGGAACGGTGGCGGCGTGGGCGCGGCATTCAGCTCTGGCAGGGGCCTGAAGGGGGCAGCACGGGGTGGCATTGCAGTCATTCCGGTGAATGTGGACTGGTCCGGCTCGCAAATTCGTGAAGGAATGAGTAACCCTTCTTCATGATTCCGTCCGTTCTTCTCTGGATCGCAGCGCTCCAGGCGGTGGTGCCGGGGGCGCCACGCGGTGTGGACGACATTGGCCAACGATCCTACTGCCTGGAGACGGGTACCTGCCCGCCGCCCGACAACGGTTTCCCGCGCCCCGCCCCCGGGATGATGTTCGTGGCCGTGGGGCTAGTTGGACTTGGCCTCGCGATCTGGCGGGCTGATCGCGCCCGCTCTACTGCACCAGACTCGGGAGAAGAGTGATGGCATCGATGCCTGCAGACCTGCTGTATGCGGGAGTGCGCGGTCACGTGGTGGCGCTCGACAAGGGCACCGGAAAGGAGCGGTGGCGCACGAAATTGAAGGGCGCTGAATTCGTGCACCTGGTGAGCGACGCCCGGCTGCTGTACGCCAGCACCCGCGGGAACGTGTTTGCGCTCGATCCCGCCACGGGCGCGATCCTCTGGCAGAATCCGATGAAGGGGCTGGGCTTCGGGCTGACGGGACTGGTGGCCGGCCCCGGCGGCCAGTCCGACGCGCTCCTCGACATGGCGCAGCGGCGTGCGCGGGCTCGGCAGGCGGGCTGAGCTGTGAGCTATGAGCTATGAGCTACGAGCTATGAGCTATGAGTCCGCTGCTGAACTGTGCACTGCCCACACGACCGATTATCTTGGCACGCGCACAGCTCGCAGCTCGCAGCTCACAAGGACAGGTGCTCGAGTGGTTGAAGAGGCGCGCCTGGAAAGCGCGTAAACGGTTTACCCCGTTTCGCGGGTTCGAATCCCGCCCTGTCCGTGGAGGGTCGCAAGTCACACGTCGCGAGTTTCGTGACCTGTGACATGCGACCTGCGACCCTCTTCCTACTCTCACGAACGTCGCTAACTTCCCCCCATGATCCGCCTGCTGCGTCGCGCCCGCTCGGTGGCGCTCGCTCTCCTGCTCATGTCGCCCGGGTTGGGCGGCATGGCGGTGCAGGCGTTCCATCCCTGCCCGTCGCACATGGTGATGCAGGGCGCCGGCATGCATCACGCCGCCGGCGACGCGCACGACGCCCCGTCTGACGCGCATTCCTACTGCCACTGCATTGGTTCCTGCGCTGCGGCCGCCGTCCAGGCGTCGCCCCGGGACGGGCGCATGCTCGCCGTCCTGGCGGCTCCCCATGCCGCGCCGGTCGCCGAAACCGCCGACCGTCCGGCCTCGCAGCTTCCGCTTGATCGCCTTCCTCCGTCCACCGCACCGCCCCTGACGCCGCTGATCCAGGCGTAAGACAACGCAGAGATCGCTTCCGGCGCCGCCGGAAGCCTCATGTCAGGTCAGGGGGATGCATGAACCCGTTCAGTACGCGGGTGCTGCGGCCGTGCGCCGTGGCACTCGCTGTTGCCGGCGCCGCTGCCGCTGGCCGCCCGGCCGAGGCGCAGCAGGGCGCCGTTCTCAGCGGCGTCGTTCGCGCCGCGGATTCGACGCAGGCGCCGGTGGCCGGTGCGCTCGTGCTCGACGCGAGTGGCGCGCCTGCCACGCGAACCGATTCGCTCGGCCGCTATCGCCTGGCCGGCGTCCCGGCCGGCGTCCGGACCATCGTGGTGCGCCGGACCGGCTACGACAGCACCAGCAAGGAAGTGGGCCTGTTTTCGACCGATGCGCTGGCTCTCGACTTCGTGATCCGAGCGGCCCCGGTGCAGCTGGCGGACATCACGGTCATCGGCACGCCGCGCGATGAAGAGGAGCGGCAGGCGCGTCTGGCCGAGGTGCCGGGCGGCGTGGCGCTGATCACGGCCGGAGCAATCGAGAAGTCGCGCGCGGCCAACCTCAAGGACGCGCTCCAGTTCACGCCTGGCGTGTACATCCAGCCCCGGTTCGGCGCCGCGGACGAGAGCCAGATCTCCATTCGCGGCTCCGGACTCCGCAACAACTTCCATGCGCGCGGGATCAACCTGCTGGTCAACGGCATGCCCTATCGCAATGCCGACGGCTTCACCGATTTCGAGTCGATCGAGCTGCTCACCGCCGATGCCATCGAGGTCTACAAGGGCGCCAACGCGCTCCGCTTCGGCGGCTCTACCATGGGCGGCGCCATCAACGTGGTGACGCGTACCGGCTATACCTCGAGGCCGCTCACGCTCGTGGCCCAGGGCGGCAGTGCCGGCTTCTTCAAGTCCCAGGTGGCCTCGGGCGGCGTCCTCGGTCGCCTGGACTATTACGCGAGCTATGCGCACACGGGGCTTTCCGGCTACCGCGACTGGTCGGGGCAGCGGCGCGAGCGGGTGAACCTGCACGGCGGCTATCTCCTCTCCCCTGCGCTCGACCTGCGCGCGTTCTACTTCTACGCGCACGTCAACGAGCAGCTGCCGGGCGCGCTGACCAGTGCGGAGTTCGCCGAGTCGCCCACCCAGGCCGCACCCGACAACGTGAACAACCACTACGGACGGGTGTACGACCTGCATCACATCGGCGCGCAGCTTCGGGCCCAGCTCGGTACCGGCCAGCGCCTCGAGGTGAGCCCCTATTTCCAGTATCGCGATATCGACCACCCCATCTTCCGGGTGATCAACCAGCAGAGCCGGGACATCGGGGCGGAAATTCGCTACGAGAACACCGTCCTGCCGCTGGGCCGCCGCTCCCGTCTTACGCTGGGGCTGCAGCCGTCCTACATGCACATGGACGATCGCCAGTTCCAGAACGAGCAGGGCAGTCACGGCGCCCTGGCCAAGGACCAGCTGGACCAGGTCACTAACCTGGCCGCCTATGCGGAGCAGCTCGTCGAAGTGGCGAGCGGGCTCTCGCTCATCGCCGGCGGACGCTACGAATATTCGGTCCGCCAGGCCGCCGATCATTTCCTGGCCGATGGAGACCAGACCGACCGCCGGGTGTTCCGGGCCTTCTCGCCCAAGGTAGGAGTGATCGCCGCGGTGCCGTCCACCGAGACGAAATTCTTTGCCAACGCCAGCCGGATGTTCGAGCCGCCGCTGCTGCTCGAGCTCAACAGTTTCACCCAGCCGGGCTTCATTGACCTGCTGGGGCAGAGTGCCTGGCAGTTCGAAGCCGGCACCCGGGGACGCCTCGGCGCCGTGGGCTGGGATCTCTCACTGTATGACGTGGAGCTGCGGCACGAAATCCTGAATGAGAATGTGGCGCCATTCCCGGGAGCCACCTTTACGGTACCGACCTACCGCAACGCACCGAGGAGCCGGCACTACGGTATCGAGTTGGGGGTCGAGGCGAGCCTGCGAAACCTGAGCGGCCGCTTGGCGTACACCTATGGCAGGTACCAGTTCGTCAATGACCCCGACTACGCCGACAACGACATTCCGGGTGCGGCCAATCACCTGATCAATGCGTCACTCACCGTGGCGGCTCCGGGCGGCATCACTGTCACTCCCACGCTCGAATGGGCCCCGCAGCGCTTCTTCGTGAACAGCGCCAACACGGTTACCAACGAGGGCTGGTTCATGCTCGGTGCGCGTGCAGAATGGGAAGTGTCGCCGGTGGGCGGGAGCATCTTCGCCGAAGTCCGGAACCTCACCAATACGGTGCGGTCAATGTCGGTGCAGGTCGACAACGCCGCTGGCCGGTACTATGAACCGTCCGACCGCCGGGCGTTTTACGTCGGAATGCGTTGGGAGGGATCGCAATGAAGCGATTGCGCTTCGCGCTTGCGTGCGCCGTGATGTTCCCGGTCGCCGGCTGTAGTGGCAGCGACATCGTGCTCGAGCCGGCTTCTTCGCCGGCGGGCGCGATGCAGGCCGGCGATGTGTCGCTGGTCCGCGATCCCGGCACGGGCGACGTCCTCGCCGCCTGGGTGGCCAGGGTCGATTCCTCCTGGCGGGTCCGCTTTGCGCGCTCCGCCGACGCGGGCCGGACCTGGGCGGCGCCAGTGACGGTAACGCCGGCACCGGACGACGCGAGTCCACCCCATGGCGAGTCCTC
>DASSTP010000263.1:0-20530 GCA_035707845.1 Gemmatimonadales bacterium
TCGGGCGGCGCGCACCACGGCGCGAGCGATGGCGTCGGGCTGGACCCGATCACGCTGCTCCGCGGCCTGGGCAACAGCAAAGCGAAGCCCGGGCTCGAACATCGAGTCCCGGGCAAAGGCCTCCTCCAGGCTGCGCCAGAATCCCTGCCGATAGCTCTCTCCCATGAGCTGGCCGCCGAGCATGGGCCGGGAGATCGCGCCATCTTCATCCAGCGCCAGCTTGGCAAGCGCCAGCCCGAAGCGCGGCCATGGCCACGCGGGCTCGCGGACGCGGGCCTGGTCGAAGTCGCGGAGCGCCTCGAGCAGCGCGTCACGATCGCCCTGCGTCTTGCCGGTGTTGAGAAGTTGCAGGCCCTGCTGGATCAGCTGGGTGGTCGAGGAAGCGGAAGCAGTGGAGTCGAGCGTACCATGCGCCAGCGCCAGCCGTTCAGCCGGCGACTGCGCTCCAAGTGGCGCCGCCACCGACAGGCTGGCGAGGAAGACCATGAACTCAGGGGATCGCATTGGCTACTCCGGATAGCGCCACCGCAGGGCACCCCCGACTCCGGCAGGACCGATACCACCCCACACCACCCCGGTGCGGTCGTGCCTCCGTCGGGGGTGCCCTGCAGTGGCTGTACGTCCGGCAGGCTCGCGCTCAGCGCACAGCGCTCAGCTCGCCACCACCATCACGTAGTTCTTCTTGCCCTTCTTGAGCAGGATGTACCCCCCATCCTGCAGATCTGCAACCGTCAGCTTCCGCGAAACATCCTGCTCCTGGACATCATTCACCGAGAAGCCGCGCCCCTGGATCCCGCGCCGGGCGTCTGCCTTGGAGGACGCCAGGCCGGCGCGGACGAGGACATCCACCAGCGGCAGCCCTGCCTCCAGCTCGTCGAGCGCGGCCGCACAGTTGGGCATGGTGTCCACCAGCTCCGCGTAGTTGGCGCTGGCAGCGTCGCCGCCGAAGATGGCGAGTCCCGTGCGGGCGGCACGGTTGGCCTCTTCTGCACCGTGCACCAGCGTGGTCACTTCCTGCGCCAGCCGCCGCTGGGCCACCCGCCTGGCAGGATCGAGTTCATGTTCCCTGACGACTTCGGCGATCTCCTCGAGCGGCAGGAACGTGAAGAAGCTGAGCCAGCGCGCCACGTCGCGGTCGTCGGCGTTGAGCCAGAACTGGAAGAACTCGTAGGGGCTGGTGCGTGCGGGGTCGAGCCAGATGTTGCCCTGCTCGCTCTTGCCGAACTTGGCGCCCGAGGCCGTCGTGAGGAGCGGGAACACTACACCATGAGCCGCGGCGCCTTCCTTCCGGGAGATCAGCTCGATGCCGGCGGTGATGTTGCCCCACTGGTCGCTGCCACCCATCTGGAGCTCCACGCCGGCTGTCCGGTACAGGTGCCAGAAATCGTGGGCCTGTACCAGCATGTAGGCAAACTCCGTGAACGAGATGCCCGATTCCATGCGGCTCTTCACCGATTCCTTCTGCAGCATGTAGTTCACGGTGAAGTGCTTCCCTGTCTCACGCAGGAACTCCATGAGCGCCAGGTCACCAAGCCAGGCCGCGTTGTTGACGACGCTGGCACTCGCCGGTCCCTCGAATCGCAGGAACGACCGCAACTGCCGCTCGATGGCCTCGGAGTTGCTATGAATTTCCGCTTCGGACAGCATGGGCCGTTCCGAGCGCTTGCCACTCGGGTCACCGACCAGCGCCGTGCCGCCGCCCACCAGGGCAATCGGGGTTCCACCCAGCCGCTGCAGCCAGGCGAGTCCCATCACGGGCACCAGGTTGCCCACATGCAGGGAGGCGGCGGTCGGATCAAAGCCGACGTATCCCGTGATGGGACGCGCAGCCAGCCGCTCGGCGGCGCCTGGTGTCGCGTCCTGGACGAAACCGCGAGCAGCGAGATGATCGAGGAACATGGTCATAGGCGCCAACAGTAGGTGCAAGGCGGGACGGCGGCAAGCAGGCCCCGTGGCCGCCGTGCGTTCCCATAACTAGTTTGCAGAATATGCCTTTCCGGTCTGGATCCCGTCCCGGGCGCCCTGGAACCTCGATGCGCCAATGGTGGACTCCGCGTACCCGCCGCTGGCTGGTCGTCGGCGTGGCGTCGGCCTTTGCCCTTGGCATGGCCCTGGTGCTCGCGCTCTGGTTCACTGCCTGCCTGGGCAATTCGTGCCCTTCGGTTGCCAACCTCGATTCCTACGATCCCAACCAGGCGGCCAAGGTCTATGCCGCCGATGGCCGTCTCCTGACCGACCTGGGGCTGGAGCGGCGCACCGTGGTGCCGCTGGCGGAAATGTCGCCGGCGGTGGTCGCGGCGTTCGTGAGCACCGAGGACAAGCGATTCTACCAGCATCATGGCATAGACTGGGTCCGGGTGTTCGGCGCCGTCAAGGACATGATCCTCGAGCGGCGGATCGCGAGCGGAGCGTCCACCATCACCATGCAGCTGGCCGGCAATCTCTGGCCTGACGCCATCGACCGCCGCAACCGGTCGGGCTTCGGCGGCCTGCAGCGCAAGCTGCGCGAGGCCAAGGTGGCGCTGGAGATCGAGAAGAAATACCCCAAGGACAAGATTCTCGAGCTCTACCTCAACCAGATCAACCTCGGCAACCGCGCCTTCGGCGTGGAGGCCGCGTCCCAGCGCTATTTCGGGAAGTCGGTGCGCGAGCTGAACGTGGCCGAGGCGGCCACGCTCGCCGCCATCCCCAAGGCGCCCTCACGGTACAACCCGCGCCAGCACCCCGATAACAGCGTCCGTCGCCGCAACCTGGTCATCGGGCTGATGCGCGACAACCACAAGCTGGGGGCCGACGAAGCGGAGCGCTGGAAGGCGTACCCGCTGCGACTGTCGGCGCGGTCCGATTTCTCCGGTGTGGCCGACTATTTCGTCGAGTACGTGCGCCAGATCCTGCAGACCCGCTTCGGCTCCGACCTGTATCGCGAGGGATACCGGATCTACACCACGCTCGACCTGGACATGCAGCTGACGGCGGAGCGCTCGCTGGAAGACCAGCTCCGCGACATCGAGAAGATGCCGAGCTTCCGGCACGAGACCTACGCCGAATACCAGAACCGGAAGGCCGACGAATCCTCGGACAACGACAGTGTCGGCAATTCGCCGTACCTGCAGGGGCTGCTGGTGACCCTCGACGCCCGGACCGGCGCCATCCGCGCCATGATCGGCGGGCGCGACTTCGACGACAGCAAGTTCAACCGCGCCACCCAGGCGCTGCGGCAGCCGGGCTCCACCTTCAAGCCGTTCGTCTATTCGGCCGCGCTCCGGAGCGGCATTCCCCTGTCGGAAGTGGTCGTGGACGACACCTTCCGGATGGAGATTCCCGGCCAGGGCCTGTGGGAGCCCCAGAACTATGAGCTGGGCTACACTGGGGCGCACACGTTGCGCTGGAATCTCTATCAGTCGCGGAACATCCCCGCCATCAAGCTGGGCCTCCAGATCGGGCCCGATGCGATCATCAGCGAGGCGCGGCGCTACGGGATTACGTCACGCATCCTGCCGGTGCCGGCCATCGCCATCGGCTCGGCGGATGTCATTCCGCTGGAGATGTTCAGCGCCTATACGTCGTTCGCCAACCTGGGCGAGCGGGCCGAGCCCTTTGCCATCGAGCGGGTGGAAGACCGGAACGGCAACATCGTCTGGGAGCCCAAGCCGCGCCTCGTGCCGGTGATGAGCCCGGAGCAGGCATGGCTCATGGTGGACGTGTTGCGCGACGTGGTGCGGAAGGGCACCGCCGCCGGATCGGTCGGGTCCAGGATCCGGTTCCCGGCGGGCGGCAAGACCGGCACCACCAACGACTACAATGACGTCTGGTTCATCGGCTTCACGCCCGACCTGGTCACCGGAGTCTGGATGGGCTTCGACCAGCCCACCAAGATCATGAGCAACGCCCAGGGCGGCCGGCTCGCGGCGCCGGCCTGGACTGCGGTCATGAACGAGATCTACTCTCGCCGGCCCATTCCCAAGGCCTGGGCTCGTCCTGCCGACCTGGCGGTGGCCGAGATCGACAACACCACGGGGTACCTGGCCACGGCCTTCTGCCCCAAGGAAGATCACGAGATCGAGTCGTTCATCCCGGGCACCGAGCCCACGCAGTACTGCCCGATCCACACCCAGGGGATCCTGAGTCCGTTCGGGTTCGGGCTGCCACGCGATACCTCCGGCGCGACCACGCGTGATACGCTGACCGCGCGCGTTCCGAATCCCTCGACCCTCGACCCTCGTCCCTCGTCCCGGGACTCGCGACCCGCGACCCGCGACCCTCAATAGCCCTTGCTCCAAGGCGGGACGTCACAGTAGCGTACAGCGTCGCGCGAATGGACGTCCTTCAACCACACGAGGAGAATGCCGTGCGCTGTCTCGCGCTCAACGCATCCTTCGAGCCGCTGACCATGGTTCCGGTGCGGCGTGCTCTTCGTCTGGTCATTGAAGGCAAGGCGGAGATCGTGGAGGCGGACGACGATGATGTCGTTCGAAGTGCGCGGATGGAATATCCCCGTCCCGCCATCATCCGCCTCGTCCGCTTCATTCATGTTCCCCGCCGATTCCGCCGCCAGGTCACCAACACCTTCCTGTTCGCGCGGGACGGGTACCGGTGCATGTACTGCCATCGCAGTCAGCATGACCTCCGGTCGCGCGAATGCCTGACGCGCGATCACGTGGTCCCGCTCTCGCGCGGTGGTGGCAATGACTGGGGCAATTGCGTCACGGCGTGCAGCAGCTGCAACACCAGGAAGGGCAACCGGCTCCCGGCGGAGTGCGGCATGCATCCGCTGACCCCGCCGGTGGAACCGCACTTCGTGCACTTGTCATGGGCGGTCCGGCGCCTCACCGCCACCCAGGCCAAGTACATCCGGCTCTTCTACGGCGAAGCGGCCCTCAAGGCGCTCGGTGGGGAGTCGGTCCTGGTGGAGGAACTGAAGGCATAGGGCTTGGGGCATGGGGTGTGCGACTTCTCATGCCCCACGCCCCATGCCCCACGCCCATCCGCTCACCACCGCGGCCAGCCCCGCTCCCCACGCCAGCGCCCCGTCCCGGGCCAGGTGAAACAGCACCGCTGTTCCTTCCAGACCTGCCAGCAGCAGGACAACCGCAGCGCCGATCACCAGCAACAATCGCATGCGTGCCCGGCCGGCCCAGAATCCGACCAGCAGCAGGGGCACGGCCACCCACAGGGCCGATGTCCACTCGCTGTAAAGGTCAAACGGGTAGTTGAGCGGCAGGAGCAGCATCCAGCCGAGTCCAGGAGTGAGCGCCAGCGTGGCGGCGTGACGCTCGCCGTTTACGGTGCCTGCGGTCCAGAGCATGGGTCCCGTCTTGCCACCGTCCAGCGTTGCGAGCACGGCACCATCAGGCAGTACCCCGCCATAGACCCGGACGGCGGGTGTCCGGAACAGCGTCCGGGTGGCGTGCAGGCGCCAGGAGAAGACCGGTTTCTGTCCCAGCTGGCCGAGGCTCGCCAGAGGGAAGCGCTGGCCATCGCGGAGTTCCAGCACCGGGGCGAGCCGCCCGGTAAGGCCGGCGGTTACTACGGTCGCATGGAGTGATCGTGATCCAGAGACCTCGTCCGCCCGGGCCGATTGTATGACGCCGGCAAACTGGTCCAGAAACGGCTCGGTAGGTGCCTGGAGCAGCTGGGCAGGGCCGTCGGCGGGGTCCTCGGTCAGGAGCCAGCCGCTGAGCCCGACCATCGCCAGCCAGCCCAGCGACGCTACCAGGCCCAGTTGTTGGGCGCGCGCCACGGACGGTCTCCACAGGGTAGGCGCCGCCAGCCCGAGGAAGGCCCCCAGGAAGGTACCGCAGCTGTTGGTCAGGACGTCGCTGAGACTGGGGTCCCTGCCAAGCACTAACGTGGCCTGCAGCAACTCGATAGCAAGGGCAAGCAGGAACCCCGCGAGCAGGGCCCGACGGGGCCTGAGCCCCAGCGCGCCGAGAGCCACGCCCAGCGGCACAAAGAGCGCTACGTTCAGGAGCACGTCCACCATGCCTCGATCACCGCAGATAACGCAGTACCACGGAGTGGCCGCCGCCTGGGCGAGCTGCCGGGGCAGGGGGACCAGCGTCAGGCCGCCGATGAGCGCGACCGCCATCCCGGTCAGGATCAGGCCGCTGCGGCGTTGCGGAATGGGCATGGTGCTCAAAGGTAGCTGGTGAGCGGCCGCCACAACTGCTGTGGGCAGATCGCCTGACGTTCAGGCTTGAGACCCGGCAAAGTGTCGAATAAATTGTTGTCAGAAAATTAGATAGGGAATTCCCCGAAGCGGGCTAAGTGCTGGCCTGACTTCTGCATAGTTCAACCCGAACAATTGTGCTGAGGGCCAATGGCTTCACCTCGCGTATTGGTGCGGGAGGACTCGGAGGGCCGGAAGCGCAGTTGGCGGCCACCGGCACCCGATTTCGGATGGAAGTTGCTGGGCTGGGTGGGTGGTGTGCTGCTGATTGTCGGATTGATCGATCTCGGCCTGGCATTTTATCCGCCGATGTTCGGCAATCCGAATTGGGAGTTCGGGACGATCAGTTCCCAGCTGAACAGTCTGCCGGTGCCCACGCTAGGCCTGGGGCTGCTGCTGGGAGCTGCGGTGGCGAGGGGCTGGGAGTTGGGGATGCGGATCTGGGCCATTGTGGGGATCGTCCTGGCAGTGTTCATCGTGGCAGCGGCAGTGCTGTGGGCGCTCAATCTGCCGCTCGCCTTCAGGTCGGTGCAGGAACCTGCCGCCCGGCTCGGCCTCAAGAAGTCGGTGGCCAAGTCCGTCGCGCAGGCCATCCTGTATCCTGTGGCGTTTCTCTGGATCGGCTGGCAGGGATTACGTCACGCACGCGCTAAGCGGTAGGCGCACCATTGAGTCACCCTTCACGTTCCACCTGAGAGGACCGTAGCGTATGAAGCATGTCATTCGCGGAATAGGTGCCACTGCCGCACTGCTTGGCGCCGTCGCCAGCAATGCGTGGGCCATTGGCCCGGGTACCTACGATGTGTGCGGGGGCGACAATTTCGAGACGTGCGCCACCGTCACCATCGGGTTCGACGGCACCACCAACACGTTGACGGTGGACATCGCCAACAACTCGTCCAACGGCGACTTCTTCACCGCCTTTGGCTTCCGGGACCTGGCGAGTGTCAATGCCACCGGCGTGGACGGCGGTTTCACCGACTGGACCTTCGTTAACGGCGGCCCGAACGACATCCAGGCTGATGCGGGCTGGCAGGCTGGCAATGGCAATCCGGCCGTCAAGGGCATCGGCAACGATGGCAACACCTACCACTTCACCCTCACGTTTGATGGTGACCCGAACCTGGCTGGCGCCACGTTCGCCCTGCACTCGCAGGCGGGACCGAACGGCTGCTCCACCAAGCTGTTCATTGACCCGAACGGTGGCGTGAACACCATTGACGCGCCGAGCGCCGAGTGCGGTGGCACCACCACCGTGCCGGAACCGATCACCATGTCGCTGCTCGCCACCGGCCTCGCCGGGATGGGTGGCGCCGGGCTGGTCCGTCGTCGCAACAAGAAGGCGTAACAGCGTAGCGACGCGAAGTCTGCATGACCATCAAAGGGCGGCCAATGGCCGCCCTTTTTTTGTCCCGTGATGACTGTCACTGCTCCGGTGCATTGTTGGATTTATTGAATGAGCGTCGGGCGTCGGGCCGAGGGCGTCAAGCGTCCGGCGTCAAGCGTCAGGCGCCCGACGCCCATACACCCGGAGACCCTGCATGCCCGATACACCGCCGTCCAACGACCCGCTGACGATCGCCATCTGTACCTGGAACCGCGCGCCACTGCTCACCATGACGCTCGACCGGCTGTGCGAGCCCGGCGTGGTCACTGGCGACTGTGAAGTCATCGTGGTGGACAACGCCTCGACCGACGACACCCCCGGCGTGGTGGCGCGCTATCTCGATCGTCTGCCGCTCAGGATGATGCGTGAACCGCAGCAGGGGATTTCCCACGCCCGGAATCGCGCGCTCGATGAGGCGTCCGGGAGCCATCTCATCTTCATCGACGACGACGTGCTGGTGGGCCCGGGCTGGCTGCAGGCGTACCGTGCCGCATTCCGGGCGCATCCCGAGGCCGGCGTCTTTGGCGGCCCCATCCGGGCGCGGTTCCTGGGCAAGCCGCCGGCGTGGCTGGTGCAGGCGCTGCCGCTTGTTGCCAGTGCCTACGCCGTGCGCGAGCTGGGGCCGAGCGAGTTCCCGCTCGAGCCGGTGCCTCCCAAGCTGCCCTACGGCGCCAACATGGCCTTTCACCTCGCCCAGGCTCGCCAGCATCGGTTCGATCCGGTGCTGGGCAGGGTCAAGAAGGGAATGGTCGGCGGCGAGGAGATAGCCTTCATGGCCCGGATGCTCAAGGCTGGCGCCAGCGGCTGGTGGGTGCCGGATGCAACGGTCGAACATCTCCTGCCCGGAGGACGGCAGACCGTGCGGTACCTGCGGGGCTACTTCGAGGGGCTGGGCATGACCCAGTTCAGGAGTGATGAGCCGGTGCGGGGACGGTTCGAGCTGGCAGGGGTGCCCAGCTGGCTGTGGCGCCAGTATGCCTCGGCGAGAATGCGGTACTGGCTGGCCAGGCTTGGGTCACCCGTGTCCGTCTGGCTGCCGCGCCTCGAAGAGTTTGCCACCTGTCGCGGCCGAATGAAGAGCTATCGCGCTGCGGCTGCCAGGTCCTGAGCCGCCCGCGGCTGCTCGAAGCTAGAGGGCTCCGGGAACAGCCGCTCCAGCTCCCTCGTCTGGCGCCCATCACTGCCTGCGCCGTCGTTGATGCAGAACAGCGCCGGCAGTGACGCCGTATCGTGCGCAATCAGTTCCCGCTCGCTGCCGAAGACCTCGTGCGGCAGGAAGCCTCGCACCGCCGAGCCGTCGGCCAGGCTCAGGTAGCGCGCCACCGCCAGGAATTCCAGGTCATCCGGTCCCCGGAACTTGCTGCTGCAGGTGCGCTCCCAATCACGCCGCAGCCGCACTGACGCGCGGCGTAGCGCCGTGCGGGTCATGCTCTGGGCCTGGTGATTGGTGAGCTTCCGGACCTTGCGCCATGGCCGGCGCACTTCGAGGGCAAACTTCACGTTGTTCCACTGCGCCATCCAGAGCCGGGCCAGGCGATCCTGCGGCACGCTCTGCCACGGCACGATCCAGTCATCATCCCGTTCCGACAGCATTACCCGCATCCCGGCGCGACGCGGAGATGATCTCGGGAGCGCGGCGAAGAAGTCGGTCTTGAGACAGGGTTGGCCGAACAGCATGTCATCATTGCAATAGATGAAGTGCTCGGCCAGTCCGGGAATGCGGTGCAGCTGGGCTTCAATGGCGAGCGAATTGAACACCGGTGCCCAGCCAGGATTGGCCATGATGGTGTCCTGGTGCACCATGGTGATTTTCGGATGGGTGGCATTGAGCCAGCTCGGCGTCTGGCCCGGCGTCACGATGTAAATCCTTCTCACCCACGGGGCGAATCGCTCCACCGAGCGCAGCGAGTAGCGCAGCTCGTCATGCTCGACATACCTGACGTCAGGATTGAAGACCACCGGATCAAGTCCGTAGCGGCGCGCCCACATGTTGCGCAGCTCGCGATGGGCCGGATCCTGCCCGTGCACCCAGGTATAGACCAGGTCCACATCCAGTTGCGCGAGGTCGCCGCGCCCACGTGCCCGGGATCGCGGCTGCACTATCGGCAGCGGCATCGGGGCTGGCTGGCTGCGGCCTCTGGTCAATCGCCGGCGGAGGCGCCAGAGGACATAGCGGGGATCGGTCAGCAGGCTGGCACGCACGAAGCGCGACTTCCAGGCATTGCCGGTACGGCGCTGGCCCACGGGTCTTCTGCTCACGCACACTCCTTGGCTGGGGACGCCCCACGTGGCAACCCCCACCGCTCACTGAAGCGGTGGATGGGGCCGGACGGATGCTGGGGTGAACCGGATATGCTAAGGAGAGGGTGTGACAACTACGGTGCTGCCAAGGGGGAACACCTAGCTACTGAACCACTCCCACGTCCGGCGGAGGCCCTCCTCCACGTTCACCGATGGCCGGTAGCCGAGCACCTGGGCCGCACGATCGAGGCTCGCCTGCGAGTCGCGGACGTCGCCGGCACGGGGTGGACCATAGGTCCGTTGCACCCTGCGTCCGGTGATCGATTCCACCAGGTCCAGCAGCTGGTTCAGCGAGATGCGGCTGCCAGCGCCGGCATTCGCCACCCATCCGTTCACGCGCGCAGCCGGCCCGAAGGCGGCCAGCATGTTCGCGTCCACTACGTTAGCCACGTAGGTGAAATCGCGCGTTTGATCCCCGTCACCAAAAACTGTCGCAGTTTCGCCCGTTTGCGCCGCATTCAGGAACACCGGGATGACGGCGGCGTATGCACTGGTGGGACTCTGCCGCGGGCCGAAGACATTGAAGTAGCGGAGTGCGACACCTTCGAGCAGTCCCGCGCGCGCATACGCCAGCACGTACTGCTCGCCTGCGAGCTTGGCCGTTGCATAGGGAGACCGGCAGAGCGGCTCCATGGTTTCGACCTTGGGCAGCACCGCGGTGTCGCCATACACCGAGCTCGAACTGGAATAGACCACCCGCCGGGCGCCGGCGCGACGCGCCGCCTCGAGCACCTGGAGCGTGCCGTTGACGTTGTGATCATTGCACGCCACCGGGTCCTTGATCGAGCGGGGGACGCTCGGCAGCGCCGCGACGTGAAACACCGTGTCCACTCCCCGGCAGGCACGGTCGCACTCGTCGCTGCTCCTGATGTCTCCCTCGATGAAGGTGATGCGATCCATCACCTCGGCCAGGTTGTCGCGTGATCCGGTGCTCAGGTTGTCGATGACCGTCACCTGGCGACCGTCGTCGAGGAGCTGCCGGACAATGTGTGAACCGATGAATCCCGCGCCGCCCGTGACCAGGCATGCGGAAGCAGATGACGCCATTCAGGCCGTTCCTGAGCGTGTGGGTTGAAGGGCAGGGGCGGTGCGCTCCTCCGGAGCCGACGCCAGCGACACCTGCGCGTTGGTCTGCACCACCCCCTCGAACGGGCGGCCTTCCAGCACCTGGAGATGGGCGCCAGGCCCGCTGGCAATGTCGCCCCGGCGCTCCTTGAGGCGCACGCTCGAGTCCAGTCCGTAGAGTCCCGCGGGGACATTCATCTCCAGCACAAACTCCAGCGCGAACGCACCGGCACGCGGAAGCTGCACCTCGCCATGGTCGGTGGTGATGGTGGAGAGCATCCGGCCGTTCTCGAGACTGCGCAGCGCCACGGTCACGATCTCGCGGCCCGTGGCGCGCTCGCCGTTGACCCGCCCCTCCACCACGATCCGCACCACGCCGCCGGAGCGAACCTCGCCGGCGGTGACAACGCGGATGCTTTCCAGCACGACGGGACTGTCGGGGTTGCTGGGTGCCTGTTCCACGGCCAGGTAGCGCTCGATGGCCTCGCTGGTGGGTCCGGCAAACTTGACCTCGCCCCGCTCCATGAGGATGGCCTCGGTGCAGAGCTCGGCGATCCGGTCGAGCTGGTGGGACACGACCACGACGGGGATACCGCTCCGGGCCAGCTCCTTCATCCGGCCAAAGGCGCGCTGCTGGAACTCGAAGTCGCCGACCGCGAGCACTTCGTCGATGATGAGCACGTCGGGCGACAGGTGCGCCGCGATGGCAAACCCGAGCCGGGCATTCATGCCGCTGGAATAGCGCTTGACCGGCGTGTCAATGAACGGCGCAATCCCGGCGAAGTCCACGATGTCGTCGAACCGTTCGCGGATGAGCGACTTGGGCATCCCCATGATGGCGCCCTGCAGGAAGACGTTCTCCCGGCCGGTGAGATCCTGGTGAAAGCCCGCGGCAATTTCGATGAGCGCGCCCACCCGTCCCCGTACCTCGGCGCGGCCCAGCGTCGGGGGAAGGATCCGGGTGAGCGTCTTGAGAATGGTGGACTTGCCCGCGCCGTTGCGGCCAATAATGCCGAGCACGTCGCCCGAGCGCACCTCAAAGCTCACATCGCGCACCGCCCAGAACTGGTCATGGCCCAGTTCGGTGCGGCGCACCCCTCGGCCGGTCAGTCGCCGCACCGTGGCGGGAATGAGGTCGCGCAGGCTGTCGTGCCGCTCGCCGCGCTGGAACTTCTTCCAGACGCGATCGAATTCAATTCCCGGTTCGATATCAGACATTTTCGGCAAAGGCCGGCTGCGAGCGATGGAAGACCACGACCGCGATGAAGAGCCCGAGCAGGGCCCACGCAGCCGTGTACAGGAGGGAGGCCGGATGCCACGCCGCCACTTCAACGCCTTGCCTGGTCACGGTCGTGAGCGGCTCCAGCAGGCTGTGGCCCTGCACCACCGACAGGCGCAGCCCCTCGAGGATGGGCGTGAGCGGGTTCAGCCACATGAGCAGCGCCCCCCTGGGCCCCATCATGGCCGGCTCGTAGAAAACCGGCGTGAACAGGATGCCGAAGGTGAGCACCACCTGCACAATGTACTTCACGTCGCGGAAGAACAGGTTGGCGCAGCTCAGGAAGACCACCACGGCGGCCGTGAGCAGCCAGAGCAGCGCCAGGAGCACCGGGACCCAGAGCAGCGTCACGTGCACTGTCACGCCGAGAAATGGAAGCAGCAGGAGCAGCGCGAGCAGGCCGATGCCCGTGTCGAAGGTCTGGGCCAGGATCGCGGCCAGCGGCAGCACCTCGCGCGGGAAGTACACTTTGGAGATGAGATTGTGGTTGGAGGTCAGTACCGTGGTGCCAAAGGTCACGGCGCCGGCAAAGAATGCCCAGCCCACGCCCTTCAGGGCGATGCCCGCGATATCGGCATGCCCGACGCCGGCTCCGGCGGCCTGTCCCATGGCGACCCGGATCAGCACACCGGAAATCACGATGAGGATGGGCATGAAGATGGCCCAGCCGAAGCCCATGACCGCCTGCTTGTAGCGGATCCGGATGTCACGCCGGGCAAACTCGAACATCAACTCGCGGAATGACCGGAGGTCCGAGGCCACCTCGCGAAGATCGCCCAGGGGGCCCTGGCGGCGGGGTACGAGCACTCCAGCTGCATCAGTCACGCGATTGGATTCTCCTGCCGGGTGTGTAGGCGCGCGCCCCGGAGAGCAAATTTCGTGCGCCCAAAGTTACAGGTGCGGCGCGCATGCCATGCCCAAGCCAGCACAGTTGGCCTTGTCGCAGCGAAAATACAACAGATTCGTGGGGGAGATGCAACGAGCCGGCTCGGAGCGTTGCTTCGGTGAGGCAAGTCACGAAGCCTGGCTGGCTGGACGCAGCAGGCGCCGAAATGCCCCCGGCATGCGGTCGAACATCCACGCTGCCACTCGCCAGAACGGCCGCACCAGCAGGGCCCGCCGGGCCCATCGCCGGTGGATTGCCTCGCCCTCCGGCACCAGCGGATGGAGGGCCAGGATCGCGCGGAGGGGCGTGCCGGAGCGCTGGTGCCAGGCCGTCGCCAGGTCCATCTCATAGGCGCGGTGCAGGGCTGACAGGCCGCGTGCCCTGCTTTCCCCGCTCAGCTCGGGCCCGACCGCCTGCCACAGGTCATGTCGCAGCTGCCAGGCCGAGCGGAACATCTGGTCGAGCCGCAGCGAGTGCTGGGCCGCATGCACCCGGTAGCGTACCAGCCGCCGGTGCGTGCAGACGAAAGGATGACGCTGCGCCAGCCGAAGCCACAGGTCGTAATCTTCGGCATGCCGCATTCCGTCGCGATAGCCGCCAATTGCCACCAGGGCATCCCGCCGGGCCACGGCGGCACTCTGGATGAGTGGGTTCTGTTCCCAGAGGACATCCGCCGCCGAAACCGGCACGCCCTCGGGCAGCAGGGGCGGCTGCGCGTGGTCAATCGCACCGAACTGGGTCACCAGCGAAAAGGCCACCGCTGCCTCGGGGTGGCGCTCGAGCAGCCCGCAGCAGACTTCGAGCTGCTCCGGTGCCCAGATGTCGTCCGCGTCGAGAAAGGCAATCAGTTCGCCCCGGGCCTTCCGGATCCCGAGATTCCGTGCCGTCGCCGGGCCGCCATTCTGCTCCACCTGGACGACGATCGCCCCCGCCTCGCGGGCAATCTCCCGCGTCGCATCGGATGAGCCGTCGTCCACCACCAGGATCTCGGCAGGCTGGACCGTCTGCGCCCGGACCGATGCGAGGGCCTCGCCGATGAATGCCGCGGAGTTGTAGGCCGGGATCACGACACTGACTTGGGGCACTCCGTTCCTCTCCGTGATGGCTTGCAACTTGCCCGCCCGGCACGCGGCGCTCGCCTCAGCGCGGCCGGGAGGCACCGGGGTGGCGGGACGGCTACCTTTGGGCCGAGCAGGCCTCCGACTTCAACAGGGAGACCGGGTCTGGGATCGCTGCCGAACCTCACGCAGGACCTTGCCTGATGCTGGCACTCACCCTCACCGCCGGCGCCTTGCTGCTGCTCACATGGGGAGTGTATCCACTTGTGGTGCATGCACTTGCATCGGTTCGGCGAGTCCAGCCTCCGGCCCCGCCCGCGCCACTCCCGACGGTGACGGTGGTAATCGCCACACGGGAGGACGGCGAGCTGGTCTGCGCCCGGGTGCGCGACGCCCTGGCGGCGGACTACCCCGACGCGCTGCTCGACGTGGTCGTGGCCCTCGACCACGCCGGCGCTCCCGACCCGAAGGATATCGACTGCCGGGAGCCACGCGCCACCATCGTTCAGGGCGATGCCCCGGGCGGCAAGGCGGCCGCGCTCAACGCCGGCGTGCGGGCTGCGTCCGGCGAGATCCTGGTGTTCAGCGATACCCACCAGCGCTTCGAGCCGGATTCGATCCCGGCCCTGGTCCGCGCCCTGGGAGACCGGTCGTTCGGCGCGGTGTCGGGCCAGCTCGAGCTGCCCGAGGCCGGGCACCGTTCGCTGGTGGAACAGTACTGGCGCTTCGAGCGGCGACTGCGGCGCGATGAAGCCCGGATCCATTCCTCCATCGGGGTGAGCGGATCCATCTACGCCATGCGGCGCGACCTCTGGGCACCGCTGCCGGCTGGGCTGATCCTGGACGATCTCTACATCCCCATGCGGCTGATCCTTGGCGGCCACCGTGTCGGGTTCGAGGCATCGGCGCGCGCCCATGACTCGAGGCGCACGGCAGTGGAGCAGGAATTCCAGCGCAAGGTGCGAACCCTCACCGGCAACTTCCAGCTCTGCGCATGGCTGCCCGCGGTGCTGCTGCCCGGGCGCAATCCGGTCTGGCTCTCGTTCGTGCTGCACAAGCTGCTGCGGCTGCTGACGCCGTGGCTGGGACTGGCGCTGCTCGTCGGCGTCGCCGGGCTCGCGATCACGGCATGGGGCTGGTGGACCCTTGCGGTCGCAGCGGGGATTGCCCTCCCTGGCATCCTGCTGGCTGAACTGCTCGGGCTTCGGCGGCGGCTGATGACCTACCTGCGATGGCTCTGGACCATGCAGGCAGCCGTGGCCGTCGCCACGATGAATGGCCTCACCGGCCGCTGGAATGTCTGGAGGCAATGAGTGCCGGCTGTCACCTATCTCATCAGCGAATATCCGGCATTCAACCACACCTTCATCCTGCGTGAAGTGCAGGCCCTGCGCGAAGCCGGTGTGGACGTCTCGACCATCTCCGTCAGCAGCGATGGACGCCCGCTCGAGCGGGTCACCGCCGACGAGCGGGCTGAGCGGGCGTCCACCTGGTACGTGAAGCGGCAGGGTGCGAGCGGGTTCGTCGCGGCGTTCCTCCGGCGCCTGCTATTCGCACCCGGGAAGCTCGCGCGCTCGCTGGCACTTGCCTGCCGACTCGGTGGCCCCGACCTCGGCGCGCTCGCCCGGCACCTCATGTACTGGGCCGAGGCGGTGATCGTCGCCGATCATCTCAGCCGCAGCGGTGCCGCACACTTCCATGTGCATTTCGCCTCGACGGTGGGGCTGCTGGCCCACGCCGCCACCGGATGTCCCTTCTCGATCACCATTCACGGGCCCGCAGAATTCGAGACGCCGCGCTTCGGCCTGGCGGAAAAAGTGCGGCACGCCTCGTTGATCGTGACCATCAGCAAGTTCGGGCGTTCCCAGGTGCTGCGGGTTGCGAAGCCCGACGACTGGTCCAAGGTCCGCGTCGTCCAGCTGGGTGTCGATACCTCGACCTACGTGCCTCGCAGCCGGCCACCAGCCGAATCGCGCGCCAGCGTGCTCACGGTGGGCCGGCTCTCCCCGATCAAGGGCCACGCCGTGCTGATCGAGGCCGTGCATCAACTGGTGCGTCGTGGTATCGACCTCAGCCTGACGATTGTCGGGCAGGGACCGGAGCGGAGCCGGCTTGAGCAGCTGGCGGCGCGCCTCGGAATATCCGACCGGGTGGAATTCACCGGCGCGCTCAACGCGCACGAAACCCGGGCGCGTTTTGAGCGCGCGTCAGTCTTTGCACTCACCAGCTTCGCCGAGGGAATTCCGGTCGTCCTCATGGAGGCGATGGCGCTGGGCGTGCCCTGCGTGGCCAGCCGGGTGACTGGTGTTCCGGAGCTGATCGATGACGGCGTGATGGGCTACCTCGTGGCCGCCGGCGATGCTGAGGAAGCGGCGGACGCCATTGCGCGCGTGCTGTCCGATCCCGCAGCGGCGCGGGCCATGACCGACGCGGCGCGCCAGCAGGTGGTCCGGTCCTATGACCTGCCCACCAACGCCCGCCGGCTCGCAGCCGAGCTGCTGCCCCTGCTTGTGCGCCGGGAAGCACTCGACGCCCAGCCTTCGCGTCTCCCGTCGGGTGCCACATGATCGGCCGCCTCCGAGGCCGCTCACTGCCTGAACTTCGCGATCGCGTGGCGCGCCAGGCGCTGATCTTGAGGGAGCGCGTCGGGTTGGCTCCGTCATCCCGGGAGCCAGACGAACGGCGCTTCGGGAAATTGCTGGAGCCGAGCATTGATGCGTCGACATCGAGTCTTGCCGGTGACGTGATCCTCGGGTGCCGGTCGGTGGTGCCGGGACTGGCCGTGCCAGCCGATGGCGCAGCCGCGGTGGCCGCGCAGTGGCCTGACGACGCGGCCGCAATCGTGGCGCGCGCCGAGCGGATCCTGGCGGGCCGGATGGACCTGCTCGGCTACGAAGCGCTCGATTTCGGTTCGCCCCCCGACTGGCAGCTCGATCCGGTGCTGGGACGCCGCGCCCCGGACCTGCACTGGAGCCGCATCCCCTACCTCGACGCGTCGGTGGTGGGGGATCACAAGGTCGTCTGGGAGCTGAGCCGCCAGCAGTACCTCGTGACGCTGGCGCAGGCGTGGCTGCTCACCGGTGACCAGAAGTTTTCGGTCGCCATTGCTGCCCATCTCGAAGGGTGGATGGACGGCAATCCTCCCAAGCGGGGAATGAACTGGGCCAGCAGCCTTGAAGTGGGTTTCCGGTCCATTTCCTGGATCTGGACGCTGGCCCTGGCCGGTGATGCCCTGCCAGCGCCGCTGATCCAGCGCTGCGCCGGCATGCTTCACGTCCACGCGCGCCACCTCGAGTCACACCTCTCCACGTGGTTCAGCCCCAACACCCATCTCACCGGCGAGGCGCTGGCTCTGGTCTATCTCGGCCGCGCACTGCCGGTGTTCCGCCGCAGTGAACGCTGGCGCCAGACGGGGCTGAGCATCCTGGAGGAGGAAGTGCGGCGCCAGGTCTTGCCTGACGGCGTCTACTTCGAGCAGGCCACGTATTACCACCGGTACACCACCGACTTCTACCTGCACCTGGCGCTGCTGCTGGAGGCGCAGGGCATGGAGCGACCGCGCTGGCTCGACGTCACCCTTGGCCACCTGCTCGACCATATCGTCGCCATGGTGCGGCCGGACGGGACCTGGCCCCTGATCGGCGATGAGGACGGTGGCCGGCTGGTGTGGCTCAAGTCACGACAGCCGAATGATTTCCACGATACCTTGGGGCTGGGTGCCGTGCTGCTCCAAAGGCGCGAATATTGCCTGCCCGGCAGCCGCGCGCCGTCCGAGCTCGCCTGGCTGGTGGGGCCGGGCGCCTGCGCCAGGTTCCAGGCACTGGGCACGGCTCCGCCGCCGCCGTTTGCCATCTTTCCGGACGGCGGCTACGCCGTGATGCGGAATGAGCAGGGCGACTGGCTCCTCATGGAGGCCGGCCCTCACGGCGGACTGGCCGGCGGCCATGCGCATAGCGACGCACTGGCCCTCGAACTTGCGGTGGCCGGGGTGCCGGTGCTGCAGGATGCCGGCACTTTCACTTACGTGGCTGATCCCGCTGCGCGGGATGCCTTTCGTGCCGGCGCCGCGCACTCGACGCTCACGATCGCCGGCCACAGTGCAGCGGTGCCGGCAGGGCCGTTCCGCTGGCGCCACCGGAGCGAGGCCCGTTTCGAGCGATGGCAGAGTGCGGCGCGGTTCGATTTTGTGTCGGCCCGGCAGGATGGCTTCGCGGCGCTCGCCCCGGGCGTGACGCATCACCGCGAGCTGTTGTGGCTCCGCGACTGGAAATGCTGGATCGTGCGTGACCGCGTGGATGGCACTGACGCACCATTCGAGGCCCATTTCCATAGCGCGCCCGGCATCATTGTGGCCACCCGTCGCGAGACGGCCATGTTTCGCGACGCCAGCGCCAACCGAATGCGGCTCGACGTTCTCGCCGAGCAGTGCGCGCTTGCCGTCACCGAGTCCTGGCATTCGCCGGTGTACGGCGCTCGCGTGCCGGTGCAGGCGTTGACGGTGCAGGTGACACGTGGCAGGGAACTGGTAACGGTCCTGCGCGCTGGGCCCAGCCAGTTTACCTGGGCGCGCGACGTCACCGGCACGGTGGTGACGCTGGAACAGGAGGGCCGGTCGACCGAAATTGCGGCCGGCCCCGCGGGCTGGCGGCTCGACGGCCAGCCCCTCGACTCATTCGGAGACTGACACAAGCTCATGTGCGGTATATGTGGCATTGCCCTGCCTGATGGCTCGTCCCGCCGGCTCGACCGCGAGCTGCTGGTGCGCATGCGCGACCAGCTGCTGCATCGCGGACCTGACGGCGCCGGGGAATTCCTTGATCATGGCATCGCGCTCGGCCATCGCCGGCTGAGCATCGTGGATGTCGCCCATGGCGCGCAGCCGATGGCGGCGGCCGGTGGCGCGGTGCAGATCGTCTACAACGGCGAGGTGTACAACCACCCCGAGCTGATGCCGGCGCTGCAGGCCGAGGGCGTGCAGTACGCCACCCACTGCGACACCGAAACCGTGCTCCACTTGTACCTCCGGCACGGGGCGCGCACGCCCGAGCACCTGCGCGGGATGTTTGCCTTTGCCATCTGGGACGCGCGGACCCGTGAGCTGTTCATTGCCCGCGACCGCCTCGGCGTCAAGCCGCTCTATTACGTGCACACCGATGACGGCGCGCTGTACTTTGCCTCCGAGATCAAGTCATTGCTCGCGGCCGGCGCTGTCGGCGCCGAGCTCAACCGCCGGGCCTTTCCCGACTACCTGGCCAATCACGCGCCGTCCGGCGAGGACACCCTCTTCACGGGGGTCAGGCGGCTGCTGCCGGGACATACCCTGACGTGGAAAGCAGGGCGCATCGAGATCCGCCCCTACTGGGACCTCTCCTTCGCGGCCCCGACAGAGACACGCTCCGACGCCGAGCTCGTGGCCGAGTATGCCGAACGCTTCCGAGAGGCTGTCCGGCTCCGGCTCATGGCCGACGTGCCCCTGGGCATGTTCCTCTCCGGCGGCATCGATTCGGCGGCCATCACCGCCACGATGGCCACGCTGGTGCAGGATCCCATCAAGACCTTCTCCGTCGCATTCCGCGAACGGGAGGCCAACGAGCTGCACTACGCCCGGCTCGTGGCCGAGCGCTATCGCACGGATCATCATGAAATCGTCGTGAGCCCGGATGAGTTCTGGGGTGCGCTGCCATCGCTCATCTGGCATGAGGATGAGCCGCTGGCGCACCCGTCGAGCATCGCGCTCAACTTCGTCTCCCGCCTGGCGGCGCGGCATGTGAAGGTGGTGCTGACGGGGGAGGGAAGCGACGAAACGCTGGCCGGCTACGGCCGCTACCACACCACGGTCATGAACCTGGCGGTGAGCCGCCGCTGGCAGTCACTCGCGCCGGATGTGCTGCAGCGCGCGGTGCGCGCCGGGCTGGACACGCTGCCGCGCACATCACGGCTGCGCCAGCGGCTCATGCGCACCGGCCTCGCGCTGCATGCCGATCTCGATACGCTCTATTTCGACAACTTTGCCGTCTTCGGGCGGGCCCGGCAGCGCGCCATGCTGTCGCCAGCATTGCAGGCCGAGCTCGGCGGCCTCGATCCGTACGCGGCGGCGCACGCGGCCATTGCCCATGGCGATGCGAGCACCCTGCTCAACCAGCTGCTGTACGCGGACACCAAGACCTACCTGCATGAGCTGCTGATGAAGCAGGACCAGATGAGCATGGCGGCCTCCATCGAGAGCCGTGTCCCGTTCCTGGATCACCCGCTGGTCGAGTTCACGGCGCGGCTGCCTGAGCGGCTCAAGCTCCGGGGTCGCACCACCAAGTGGATCCTGCGCCAGGCCATGAAGGACAGGCTGCCGGGCGAAATTCTCTCGCGCAGCAAGATGGGCTTTCCCGTG
>DASSTP010000264.1:0-3119 GCA_035707845.1 Gemmatimonadales bacterium
TCTGGCCAGGCGCTGGGGGCGCGGCACGGCAATTCTCTTTGCGGTGGGCGCCGTCTCCGGCACCGTGCTCTCCTTCGAGCTGGGCCTCCTCTGGCCCCGCTTCATGGGCTACGCGGGCGCCATCATCGGCATGCCCTTCTCGCTCGAGGGCTTTGCCTTCTTCACTGAAGCCGTCTTCCTCGGCGTTTATCTCTACGGCTGGGAGCGGGTCCCGCCGCGCGCGCACCTGCTGAGCGGCATCGCGGTGGCGGTGAGTGGTATGCTCTCGGGCATCTTCGTGGTGATTGCCAATGCATGGATGAATACGCCGGCCGGATTTACGGTGGTGAACGGGGTGCCGACCGATATCCGGCCGTTCGCGGCGATGGCCAATCCGCACGCCTTCCCGCAGACGCTGCACATGACGCTTGCCGCCTACGCCGCCACCGGCTTTGCCGTGGCCGGCATTCACGCGCTGCTGCTGCGGCGAGACCCGGACAACGGTTTCCACCGGAAGGCATGCGGCATCGCACTGGCCGTCGGTGCCGTGACCGCCGTGCTCCAGCCGCTCTCCGGCGACATCATGGCCAAGGCGGTGGCCCGCAACCAGCCGGTGAAGCTCGCCGCATTCGAGAGCCACTTCGAGACCCGTCCTGGCGCGCCGCTCCACATCGGCGGATGGCCCGACGAGGATGCCGGTGTCACGCGCTGGGCGCTGGAAATTCCCCGGGGGCTGAGCCTGCTCGCCTTCAATGATCCCGATGCCGTGGTGCGCGGCCTCAACGATTTTCCCCGCGAGGAGTGGCCGCCGGTTGCCATCACGCACCTGGCGTTCCAGTTGATGGTGGCGTGCGGCACCATCATGGCACTGGTGGGCCTCTGGTCCGCCTGGCGCCGCTGGAGGCACCCGCTTGGCTGGCTCGCCTCGCGCCGCTTCCTCCTGGTCGTCGGGCTGTCGGCGCCGCTCGGCTTCGTTGCGATCGAGGCGGGATGGATCGTCACCGAAGTGGGCCGCCAGCCGTGGATCATCTATGGCATCATGCGCACTGAGGATGCGGTGACCCCGATGCCCGGGCTCATCGTTCCCTTCGTCACCTTTACCGTGCTCTACCTCCTGCTCGGCGCCATGACCGTGTGGCTCATCTGGCGCCAGGTGATTGCGAGTCCGCGGGGAATGCTGCATGCCTGAGGTGATTGCCGGCCTCATGGCAGGGGCACTCATCCTCTACGCCCTGCTGGGTGGCGCCGACTACGGTGGCGGCGTGTGGGACCTCCTGGCTACAGGGCCGCGCGCCCGGGCGCAGCGCCGGCTGATTGCCGACGCGATTGCGCCGGTCTGGGAAGCCAACCATGTCTGGCTCATCCTGGTACTGGTGATCCTCTTTACCGCGTTCCCGCCGGCGTTCGCCGCCATCGGCACCGCGCTGCATATCCCGCTCACGCTGATGCTGATCGGCGTGGTGCTGCGCGGCACCGCGTTCACGTTCCGCCACTACGACGACCAGCATGACCAGGTCCAGCGGCGCTGGAGCCTGATTTTCTCGGTTGCGAGCACTGTGACGCCGATCCTGCTCGGCGTGTCGGTGGGAGCGGTGGTATCGGGCAATATCAGGGCGCCCGAGGCGGGCGGAAGCTTCATCGCGCCCTGGCTCGCACCATTCCCGTTTGCGGTGGGGCTGCTGGCGCTGGCGCTGTTCGCGTTTCTCGCCGCGGTGTTCCTGACGGTCGAGGCACGGGAGGCGGAGCTTGCGGAGGATTTCCGGCTCCGCGCCATCTGGGCCGGCGTCGCTGTCTTTGTCACCGCGGGGCTGGCGCTCCTGCTTGCCCGGCGTGGCGCGCCGATGATCTGGGAGCATCTGTTGCGGGGACACTGGGCCGTGCCGCTGCAGCTCGCCACGGCGCTCGCCGCCATTGGCGCCTTCGCGGCCCTCTGGGCTCGGCGCTATCGCCTGGCGCGGGTGCTTGCCGCGGCTCAGGTATCGCTCATCCTCGCCGGCTGGGCCACGGCGCAGTTCCCCTGGCTGGTGGTTCCTGAGCACACCATCCGGTCTGCCGCCGCGCCCGACTCGGTGCTCCGGCCGCTGCTGGTGGCGCTCGGTGTTGGCGCGCTGGTGCTGGCGCCGTCGGTGTACTATCTGATGAGGGTGTTCAAAGGAGCTAAGAGCTGAGAGCTACGAGCTACGAGCTACGAGCTACGAGCTACGAGCTGCGAGCGGTAACTTCGGCTAGCTCAGCCCGCAGCCCGCAGCTCGCAGCTCTCAGCTCTCCCGCCCCGCTGCTTCCTCTTCCTCGAAGTCCTGCCGCTTCTTCGCCTGATCCTCCTGCTCGCCCGGCTCGCAATTGAGGTCCTCCGGGTCGCGCGCCGCCTCGGTGGCGTCCCTGGCCTTGAGCCGCCTCCGCGCGGCTTCGGCCAGGTTTTCATAATCACCACGGATCAGGTCGAGGTCGCCCTGCTCCAGGTCCTCGAGGTCCAGCAGTGAATTGTTGGCGCTTTCGATGGCGCGGATCAGCTCGTCGAGCTTGATCTGCACCGCCTGGGAATCGCGGTTCTGGGTGTTCTGGATCAGGAACACCATCAGGAAGGTGACGATCGTCGTGCCGGTGTTGATCACCAGCTGCCAGGTGTCGCTGAAATGAAAGAGCGGCCCGGTCACGGCCCACACGAGGATGACAACGGTCGCGGTGATGAAGGTTCCCACGTGCCCGCTGATGCGCGCCGTGTCATGGGCAAACCGGGTAAAGCGCGATTTCGGCCGCATCAGTTGGCCCCGCTGGGGTTGCGTTGCTCGTGAATGTCGGCGCGGTCGAGGTGCCAGCGTCGCTGCGCTTCAGTCGCCCCATCCACCACGGCCCGCCGAACTACGTAACTCCCTGTGAATTCCTGCGCCGAGCCATCCCGCCTCCAGGCATGAATGGTCACCGGGACTTCCACATAGCGTGATCCCGCTGCCCCCTCGACTCTGCCCACACTCCCTATCGTGACGCGTGACGAGTCCGACCTGGCAAACCCCGCCTCGAACTGCTGCAGCGTCTTCCCGCTCGCGCGGCCGCTGTCACCCCAGAGCAGGAACGCCGTGCGGAAGTCGCGCCGGTTGATGGCGTCATAGTACAGGCGGATGACCTGTGCGGGATCGGTGCTG
>DASSTP010000265.1:0-5994 GCA_035707845.1 Gemmatimonadales bacterium
GTCCGCGCGGTGCGCGAGGCGGCGGAGCGTCATGCGCTCGAAGTCGTGCTGTTTGGCCATGCCGGCGACGGACACCTCCACTGCAACCTGCTGCCTGATGTCACCCAGGAGGGCTGGGAGTCTCGCGTCTCCGGGCTGCTCGCCGACGTCACCGACGTCGTCGTGCGGCTTGGCGGCACGCCGAGCGGCGAGCACGGCGACGGCCGGCTCCGCGCGCCGCTCCTGCCCGAGGTGTTCGGCGAGGAAATCATGGCGCTCTTCGCCATGGTGAAGCGCGCCTTTGACCCCCATGGTATCTTGAACCCCGGCATCAAGCTGGGCTCGTCGCCGCCGGTGGATCACCTCAAGGTGGGCCGTCTCGCCGCCCCGATTCCAGCCGACATCGCCCTGGCATTGCGCGACATCGAACGGAATGCGGGGTATGCGGTGTCGAGACTTGAGCTGGTATAGGGCGTGGGGCATGAGGCGTGGGGCGTGGGATTGAAGCGCGCGAGCTGCGACTTACGACCCACCACATGCGACTTCTCAAGCCCCATGCCCCATACCCCATGCCCTACGCTCTCAACTCTCAACTCTCAACTCCATGGAAATCCATCGCTCTCCCCGCGTCACCCTCATCGGCCGGCCCCAGTTCCTGGAGCCGGCACATCTTCCCGTCACCTGGCAGGGCGAGTCGAGTGACGGCGAGCGGCTGGCCGAGTTTGCCGGGCGGCTCTGCTACATGAGCCAGCACAACCCGGCCAACCGGACCACGGCGGAGTATCTCCAGAACATCCTGAAGCAGGGGCACGGGTCGGTCTTCGAGCACGCGCAGTATGTGCTGCTGCTGGAGGGGATCTCGCGGAGCTGCAGCCATGAGCTGGTGCGACACAGGGCCGGATTTGGGTACTGTCTCGCCGGCGATACCGAGATTTACAGTGAGCACCGTTGGGGTGGAAAGCGCGATGGAGTACGGCGTCGGACCATCCGCGAAATCTTCGACATGTCGAAGACTCCGCACGGCAGGTCCCGGCTCAAGCTCCTGCGACTGCGGTCCCTGGACGAAGGAACGGGAGAGTTCACCACGGGGCGCGTCAAGGCGGTGGCCCGGTCGGGCGTCAAGCCGGTCTTCAAGGTGCAGCTCGAGGACGGCAAGACGATCACCTGCAGCAAGGACCACCGGTTCCTGACGCCCAACGGCTGGGAGCGGCTGGAAGAGATCACCGGGAAAGGTGCCTGGCTGATCGTCGAGGGCGACAGGCAGGCCGAGTCCAACTCGCCGTGGGCCAGCGAATCACACTCTGCCCTTGCAGTTTGCGCCGAGGCGGTGACCTGCCGCCGGATCGTCTCTGTCACCTGCGCCGGTGAGCAGGAGACCTACGACATCGAGATGGAAGGCCCCCACCACAACTTCGTGGCCAACGGGATTGTCACCCATAACTCCCAGCTCTCTCAGCGCTACGTAGACGAGTCCCACGCCGCCTTCGTCATGCCGCCCGCCATCCAGGGCGACGCCCGGCTGGAGCGGGAATGGGAGGCGCAGGTGACCGAGGCACAGGCGGCCTACGTGACGGCGGTGGAGCACCTGATGAACCGGTACGAGTGGGTGGAGAGCAAGGTCCACCGGCGGAAGATGGCGCGCGAGGCGGCGCGGAGCGTCCTGCCCAACGCCACCGAGGTGAAGATCGTGGTGAGCGCCAACGTCCGCGCCTGGCGCACCATGCTCGAACTCCGCCTGGGCGAGGGCGCCGAGCAGGAGATTCGCCGCTTGGCGGTGGAGATCCTCAAGGTGCTGCAGGCGGAAGCGCCGCACCTCTTCGGCGACTTCGAGATCTATCGCGCCGACGACGGCGCCGACGCCGGTCGCGTCGGCTTCCACAAGGTTTGACGCCGCCACTCGCACCGATTTTTTCCGGAAACCAGCGCCGTGAGGCAGGTCACCTGCCGCGCGGCGCATTTTCGTTGCCGCTTTTCTATTGTGCGCCGAGAATCTATTTCTTACTTTATCTGCGTTGGCGTAGCTGCAACTCGCTCGTGGCCGGATAGTCGCGACGGCCTTCACTGCAGGAGACGCCTTTGGCAGTTCGTATCGGACTTGCCTATAACCTCAAACCTGATTCTCCGGCTGACGCAGCCGGGGCCGCCTCCGAGTCCCCTTCCAAGTCCGACACCCACGGCGTCGCCAGCAACCGCCGTCTTCGTTCCGACCTCTCGCAGCCCGATCTCTACGCCGAATGGGATGAGCCCGGCACCATCGACGCGGTGGAGCATGCGCTCGCCTCGGTCGGCCAGGTCATTCGGCTCGAGGCCACCGAGTCGTTCCCGTCCCGGCTCGCGGCCGCGCGCCCCGACTTCGTCTTCAACATCGCCGAAGGTCTCTACGGTCCCAACCGTGAGAGCCACGTCCCGGCCATCTGCGAGTTCTACGGCATCCCGCACCACGCTTCCGACGCTCTGACCCTGGCGCTCTGCCTCCACAAGGGGCGCGCCAAGGAAGTGATGGTCCAGCACGGCGTGCCCACCGCGCCGTTCCTGCTGGCGCGCTCCCGCGCCGACGCCCGCAACTGCGCGCTGCCCTTCCCGCTCTTCGCCAAGCCGGCCTTCGAGGGATCGGGCAAGGGCGTGACGGTGAAGAGTCTCTGCCACCACCGGGCGGAACTGGTCGAGCGGGTGGACGAGCTCCTCGCCACCTACCACCAGCCCGTCCTGGTGGAAGCGTGGCTGCCCGGCCTCGAGTTCACCGTGCCGGTCATCGGCAACGGTGCCGAGGCACGCTGCTTGCCCATCGTCGGCATGCGATTCGACACCTTGCCGCCGGGCGCGCCGCCGATCTACGGCTACGAAGCCAAGTGGCTCTGGGATACGCTGGACCAGCCGCTCGACATCTACGAGTGCCCGGCCAGCATCCCCGAAGTCCTGGCGGACCAGGTGCGAAGCGCCGCGCTCTCGGCCTACCACGCGCTCGATTGCCGGGACTGGTGCCGCATCGACGTGCGCTGCGACGCCGCCGGCCGGCCGATGGTCGTGGAACTGAACCCGCTGCCCGGCATCCTGCCGGACCCGCGGGACAACTCCTGCTTCCCCAAGGCGGCGCGTGTCGCCGGGATGGAGTACGACGACTTGATCCGCACCGTGGCCGACATCGCGTGGCGCCGCATCAGCGGACGCTCGCTCCTCACCGGGGCGGCGGCGTGAAGGTCGTCGTCATCTACGACGCCGGCAGCGACGACTGGACGGCCCGCGACGTGGCCGCGGTGCGCAACAACGTCAGCGAGGTGCGGGACGTGCTGCGCCTTCGCGGCCACGAGGTGGAGTCGCTGGCCATCCGGCTGGGCGACTTCCGCTGGCTGTCGCGGGCGCGCCGGGCCGACCTCATCGTGAACCTGTGCGAGGGCGTGGGCGGCCGCGCGCGCTATGAAGACTGCGTGGTGGCGGCACTCGAGCTCACCGACACGCCCTTCACCGGCCCGCGCTCCTGGCCCATCACCGTCTGCCACCGGAAGCACGTGGCCAACACCCTGCTGCAGTCGGCCGGCGTGCCGGTGCCGCGCTTCTTCCTGGCCGAGGGCAACCGCATCCCGGCCGACGCGCCGCTGCCCGCCATCGTGAAGCCCGCCGCCGAGGATGCCAGCGTCGGCATCGACAGCGGCGCCGTCTGCACCACGCGAAAGGCGCTGCGGCAGCGCACCTCCGAAATTCTCGAGCATTTCGACGACGTCATGGTCCAGGCCTATGTAGCGGGCCGTGAGTTCAATGTCGGATTCGTGGGCGGCGAGATGCTGCCCATCTCGGAAATCGACTTTGCCCGCATGCCCGATGGCAGCTGGCCCATCGTGACCTACGCCGCCAAGTGGGATGAGGAGCATCCGGAGTACATCGGCACCGAGCCGGTCTGCCCCGCCGCCATCCCCGCCGACCTGGCGCGGCGGATCGGCAAGGTGGCCCGCCAGGCATGGATGCTGATGTCGGGTGGCGAAGGCTACGGCCGGGTGGATCTCCGCCTCGACGACCAGGGCCAGCCCTGGGTCATCGAGGTAAATCCCTGCCCCGACCTCAGCAGCGATGCGGGGCTCGCGCGGATGGCGCGGGCGCATGGGTGGGACTACGGCGAACTGGTCATGCGGATTGCGGACGAAGCGCTGACGCGCTCGCAGAACTCGCGGGCGGCCAGCGCACTCACGGCCGGCAAGTCCGCGGCCGAGGCGGCGTGGCGACCGCCAGCGTGACCCTGCGACCCGCCGCTGCGGGTGACCGTGCGCGGGTCGAAGCGTTCATGCGGGACATCGTGCTCTTCCGTCCGGATGAAGTACCGGTGGCCCTCGAGGTGTTCGATGCGGCGGTGGGAGGCGATGCCTCGTACACCGCCATCGTGGCCGAGCGCGATGGGCGCGCGGCCGGTTGGGCGTGCTGGGGGCCGACCCCCTGCACGGTGGGGACGTACGACATGTACTGGCTGGCGGTGGATCCCGCGCAGCATGGTGGCGGGATCGGCAGCCGGCTCGTGGCGGAAATGGAACGGCGGCTCGCGGGCTCCGCCCGGCTCATCGTCGTGGAGACGGCCGGGCGCCCCGACTACGAACCGACCCGCGCCTTTTACGAGGCCCGCGGGTACCGTCGCGCCGCCATGATCCCGGACTTTTATGCCCCGCACGACGATCTCGTCGTGTATGTGAAGAGCATGACATCGAGCGCCGACTCACAGGAGGACGGGTAGCATCATGGAGACTTGGCAGGAGCTACTTCGCAAGAACTCGATCCACAGTCTCGAGCAGCTGGCCGAGCGATTCGGCCCGGAGAACTTCCCGGAGCTGGACCGGCTCCGCATCGCCGCCGAGAACTTCGAGTTCCGGATCTCGCCGGCCATGGCCGACCTGATCAAGGAGCCGGATGACCCCATCTGGCGCCAGTTCGTGCCGTCGGTCGAGGAGCTGGATGTTGTGGACGGCGTGGTGGACTCGCTCAACGAGGACGCCGACAGCCCGGTGCCCAACATCACGCATCGCTATCCCGACCGCGCGCTCTTCCTGGTTTCGCCGGTCTGCGCCAGCTATTGCCGGTTCTGCACCCGGCGGCGCAAGGTGGGCGACCCCGAGAAGATTCCCATGTCGCAGTTCGAGAGCGCCTTCAAGTACCTGGAGGAGCACACCGAAATCCGCGACGTCATCATGTCGGGCGGCGATCCGCTGCTGTTGTCCGATCGCCGGCTTGACCTGATCCTCACCCGGCTCAGGGCCATTCCGCACCTGGAAATCATCCGGATCGGCAGCCGTATCCCGTGCCACCTGCCGGAGCGGATCACCCCGGAGCTGTGCGAGGTGCTGCACAAGCACCACCCGCTCTGGATCAATACGCACTTCAACCATCCCGACGAGCTCACCCCGGCGGCGGTCAAGGGCCTCGGCATGCTGGCCGATGCCGGCATCCCGCTCGGCTGCCAGACGGTGCTGCTCAAGGGCGTGAATGATGATCCCGCCGTCATGATGAAGCTGATGCACAAGCTCATGCTGGCGCGGGTGCGGCCCTACTACATCTACATGGCCGACCAGGTGGCGGGCGCGGAGCACTTCCGCACCACCGTGCAGACCGGCATCCGGATCATGGAGGCGCTGCGCGGCTGGACCAGCGGGCTCGCCAACCCGCACTTCGTGATCGACGCGCCCGGAGGCGGCGGCAAGATCCCGCTGCTGCCGGAGTACGTGGTCAGCATGAATGATGAAGAGGTGGTGCTCAGGAATTTCCGGGGCGACCGCTATGTCTACAAGCAACCCCAGGCCGATCCGGCGGAGCCGGAGTACCTGTTCCAGCCCACCAAGCCGCGGAAGCGTGCGGTGAAGCGCGTCAAGACGGCCGCGGTGAAATCGAAGCGCAAGACGGCCTGACCCGTCGCTGCGTTCGCTGCACCAGACCGCCCGGCCGCTGCCGGGCGGTTCGCGTATGGGGCATACAGTAGGGGCAAAGCCATGGCTTTGCCCCTACTGTATGCCCCATACGCGAACCGCCCGGCAGCGGCCGGGC
>DASSTP010000266.1:0-10499 GCA_035707845.1 Gemmatimonadales bacterium
GTGATGTTGTCGAGCCCGCCCCGCCGGTTGGCTTCCGTGATCATCTGGTCCACCGCGCGCTGGGGGCCGCCGTCCGACTTGAGCAGGCGGCGCAGTTGCTCGTCCTCCAGCATGCCGGTCAGCCCGTCTGACGCAAGCAGCAGCAGGTCTTCCGATTCCAGCGCGCCGAAGTAGATGTCCGGCGTCACTTCCATGCCGGCCCCGACGCAGCGGGTGATCACGTTGCTGTAGGGGTGCACCCGCGCCTGCTCCGGCGTCAGGAGCCCGGCGTCCACCTGCTCCTGCACGTAGCTGTGGTCCTTGGTGATCTGCCGGAGCCGGTCGCTGCGAAGCAGGTATGCCCGGCTGTCGCCCACCTGGCCAATGAGGTAGCGATCGGGCAGGAGGACCAGCGCGGTGAGGGTGGTGCCCATCCCCCGCTTGTCGTGCTCCGAGAGCGTCCGGGAAAAAATGGCCTCATTGGCCTTGCGGATGGCATTGTGCATCCGGGTGGCCAGCTCCTCGTCGTTCAGTCCCCGGTACTGGCCCAGCTCGTCGGCGACGATATGCACGGCCATCTCGCTCGCCACCTCGCCGGCGGCGTGCCCCCCCATGCCGTCGGCCACGATGAAGATCCCGCGGTCGGCGAGCATGAGGAAGTTGTCTTCGTTGCCCGAACGGACGACACCAACATCGGTGCGGGCGGCGCAGGAGAAGTGCACGTGCCTCCGCTAACGCGAGAGCAGCAGGTACGCCGCGAGCCCGGCCGCCACCGCCACCAGCACGGCCAGCGTAAACCAGGAGCCGCGGCGACGCGGTTCGGGGGTCGGGGGTGCCCGGCGCACGATGGGCCGCCGAACCGGGACCTCGGGCACGCGCTCCGGCGCCGCCACCATGGCCGGCGGCATCTCCACGCGCGGCATGGCCCGGGTCCCGTCCTGCTCCGCCGGCACCTCGTTGTCCAGCGGCTCGAACAGCACCGAGACCTCGCCGAACCGGAGGGTCGCTCCCGGCGCCAGCGCGACTTCGCTGGTCACCGGCTCGCCCTCCATGAAGGTCCCATTGGTGGAACCGAGGTCGGCCAGGATCCATACCCCGCCCCGCCGCTGGATCTTGGCGTGCATGGTACTCACGCTGGGATCCGCCAGCACCAGATCATTGTAGTCCGCCCGGCCGACGTTGATCATTGGGACCGAGAGCGTGAGCCGGTCGCCCTTGCGGGGGCCGGAGCGGAACAGCACCGAGACGAGCGGCGCAGGCCCGGGCTCCGGCACCGGCGGCGGCCGGAACGCGGCCACGCCGAACATGGTATCACTGAGCCGCTGGTGGGCGCCGGCCGGCGGGGCCTGCCCCGCATGGAAGCGGAACTCCTCGCTGCCAATGCGGATGACGTCGCCCGAGCTGAGCCGGCGCTCGCCCGTCACCCGCTCGCCGTTGACCAGCGTGCCATTGACGCTGGCATCCAGCAGCAGGAACCCGGCAGCATCGCGGTGCAGCTCGGCGTGCCGCCGGGAGACATCGTCGCCGGGAGCCACGACATCGGCCCCCGCCTCGCGACCGAACACCAGCGGCCCCCCACCGATCCGGTATTCCCGGCCATCGGTGAGGCAGACCACCCGCGCCCCGTCATCCGGCACCGGCGGTACCTGGATTGCCCGCGCGAGGCGCGTGCTGCCCAACTGCGATTCATCCACGACCAGTATCTCCTGTTGCCCGATCACGAGCTTGTCGCCATGCAGCAGCGGTGTCGGCTCGGCACCGAGCGGGATGCCGTTGACCAGCACCTCCGACCCGTTCACGGCGCGAACCGCCGCCGAACCGTCGGGCCAGCCCTGGATGACCGCGTGCTGCCCCGAGACGCGCTGGCCGAACACCGGGATCGACGCCTTGTCGTCGGAACCAATGGTCATCTCACCGGCAGCAACGCTGTAGCGCCGCCCGCCGACATCGAGCTGGATCATGCGAGAGCCGCCCATCCGCGTGGTAATGAACGCCCCAAACGTACTTCGCCGTGAATTGGCCGCGCAAGCAGGACGTCACGCACTGCGCCGGACCTCGCCGCTGCCGGCCTGCAGCAGGTAGAGCCGCTGGTAGAGGCCTTCCTGGGCCAGGAGTGTCCGATGGGTGCCCCGTTCCCGGATCTCCCCGTGATGGAACACCAGGATCTCATCGGCATGCAGGATGGTGCTGAGCCGGTGCGCCACGACAAGGGCGGTGCGGCCGCGCATCAGTTCGACGATTGCCTCCTGAATCTGGGCCTCCGCCTCTGCGTCCACCGAGCTGGTCGCCTCGTCCAGCACCAGAATGCGCGGGTCCCGTGCCAGCGCGCGGGCAAAACTCAACAGCTGGCGCTCGCCGACGCTCAGGTTCCGTCCCCGCTCGGCCAGCTGGTGGCCGTACCCGGCCGGGAGCCGCCGCACAAACCGGTCGGCCCCGACCCGGGCGGCCGCCGCCTCCGCCTGCGCTGCCGGTATGGGCGCATCCAGCACCAGGTTGTGCAGGATATCCCCGGTGAAGAGGAAAAGATCCTGCTGCACGAAACCGATCAGCCCCCGGAGTTCGTGGGTCGAGAGCGTCCGGATGTCCATGCCGTCGATCGTAATCCGGCCGCGCACCGGCTCGTAGAAGCGCAGCAGCAGGCTGATGATCGTGGTCTTGCCGGCACCGGTATGGCCGATGATGGCCACCGTGCGGCCCGGTGCCGCCACGAAGGAGACGCCCCTGAGCACCCACGGCCCGGTCTCTGAATAGCGGAACCACACATCCTCGAAGCGAACTTCACCGCGCACCGGTGTGGGGAGGGTGGCCGGCGCCTCGGCCTCGCGCACCTGCACCGGCTCGTCCAGCAGCTGGAAGATCCGCTCACTCGAGGCCATGGCGCTCTGCAGCAGGTTGACCTTCTCGGAAATGTCCTGCAGCGGCTGGAAGAAGCGGCGGCTCAGCTGGATGAAGGCGGCCAGCACGCCCACCGTCAGCGTGCCGCCCAGGGTACGGAGGCCGCCATACCAGAGCAGCAGTGCCAGCGCCAGGGACGACAGGAACTCCACCACGGGAAAGAAGATGGCGTAGACCGTGATGGAGCGAAGATGCGCGTCAAGCTGCGACCGGTTGAGCCGGTCGAATTCGTCGTAGCCCGCCTGCTCCCGGCGGAAGAGCTGGACGATCCGCATCCCCGAAAGCTGTTCCTGCAGGTAGGCATTGAGCCGCGCGAGCCGCACCCGGATGTCACGAAACGCCTCGCGGACATGCTTCCGGAAGATGGTCGCCGTGAGCCAGACCAGCGGGATGACGCTGAAGGCCACCAGCGCCAGGCGCCAGTTCATGAGCAGCATCATGCCCATGATGGCAGCCAGCGTGAAGATGTCCCCGAAGACGGTGACGAGGCCTGAGGAAAAGAGCTCGTTGAGCGTTTCCACGTCACTCGTCACCCGGGTCATCAGCCGGCCCACCGGGTTGCGATCAAAGAAGCTGATCGAGAGCCGCTGGAGGTGGCCAAAGATCCGGGTGCGCAGGTCCAGCATCACCCGCTGGCCGATGAGCGTGGTGAGCAGCGTCTGGCCGTAATCGGCCAGGAAATCGAGCGCCAGCGCGACGATGTACAGGATGGCGAGGTTGCCGAGCAGTCCCACGTCGCGGCGGGGGATCGCGACGTCGAGCGCATGCTGCGTGAGCCTTGGCCCGACCAGCGCGAGTCCGGCGCTCAGCAGCAGCAGGACCAGCGCGGCGGATGCGAGCTTCAGGTGCGGACGCAGGTACCCCAGCAGGCGCCGCAGCAGCCGGGCATCGTAGGCCTGGCCCAGTGGCTCTTCGATGTCGCTCATGGGGCCGCGGGCTGGGGCTTGCCGGGGCCATCGTCGGCCTGGGGTGAGACGCCGATGGCGCGGAGGCCCTTCTGCACCCAGCGCGCAAACACCACGAACCCGAAGCCGACGGTGTACCAGCTCAGGATGAGCCGCCACAACAGGGTGTAGAGCGGCGTGAGTGGCTTGGGGACGTACACCGACATCACCGCGGCGGACATGACTTCGGCGATGCCGGACGCACCTGGAGTCGGGGCGAAGTAGAGCAGGAAGGCGATGAACGTCTGCAGCAGCAGTACATCCACGAAATTAGTATGAATCCCCAGCGCGCGAAGGGTCACATAGCCGGCCAGCAGCTTGTTGGCATGGGAGGGACCCGAGAGGACAATGCAGAGAAAGACCGAGAGCCAGCCCTTGGGGCTGTTGAGCTTGACCAGGTGCCCGTGCGACTCGTCCAGCCCCCGCCGCACCCCGTCGACCTTGCTGGCAAACCTGGTGCTCCGCCGCCCCAGCCAGGCGGCCAGCCGGTCGAGCAGGTTGCGCACCAGGCGGGGGAAGATCATCACCAGCACCAGCAGCGCACCCAGTCCGGCAAAGATGGTGAGACTGCCGAGGAAGAGATCATAGAGCGAGAGGCCGAGCACGTCGCCCTGGGTACCCAGCGCCTTGCCGGCGCCGGCGAGGAGCGCCAGCGGGCCCGCGATGGCAAAGAATCCCACCGTCCCCACGAACCCCATGAGGGCACACGTGGCGGCCACCGGCAGGGGAATGCCGTAGCGCCGCATGGTGTACATCATCATGGGAAAGGCGCCTGACTGGAGCGGCGTGATGTAGGCTGCCCACGCGCTCATCCCGCCGGCCAGCACCATTCCCTTGAGTGATGGCCGGGGCATCAGCTGCCGGGCCACCACCCACAGCCGCAGCCCCCCGCCGATCCAGTCCATCGAGGCCAGCCCGAGCCCCGCCAGCAGCCAGATCCAGTGCACGTTGCGGAGCCCCTCCGCAAACGCGCCCAGGTTGTTGCCGTACCAGAGCGTGAGCCCGAAGCCGATCAGCGACGCGGCCACGAAAATCTGGAAGCCGCGGACCAGGACCTTCGGTGTCAGAAGTTTGGCCATGAAGGGGGGAAGTTTAACGGCGGAACGGGGGGTCGGACAGGAGCGGCGCTACCCGAAACTTTCCCGAAACATGGCCCGTCACTATTCTTCCCTCGTGTCATCGATTCGTGTCGTGAATGCCCGCCAGCACAACCTCAAGGGGATCTCCGTCGAGCTGCCCCACCGGTCGCTCGTGGTGGTCACCGGACCCTCGGGATCCGGCAAGTCCTCGCTGGCCTTCGACACCATCTATGCCGAGGGCCAGCGGCGCTACATCGAGTCGCTCTCCACCTACGCCAAGCAGTTTCTCGAGCGGATGCCCAAGCCGGATGTGGACCGGATCGAGGGGCTGGCGCCGGCGGTCGCCATCGAGCAGCGGAATCCGGCGGTCTCCAGCCGCTCCACCGTCGGCACCGCCACCGAGATCTACGATTTTCTGCGGCTCCTCTGGGCCCGCATCGGACAGCCGTTCTGCCGCCGCTGCGGTGCGCCGGTCCGGCGCGAGACACCCGAGATCGCGGTAAGCGAAGTGCTGGCCTCGGGCGCCAGCCGGGTGCTCGTCACCTTCCCGCTCCCCGCCTCCGCTCGGCACAGCCACGACGCGATCGTCGAGAATCTCCGCGCCATGGGTTTCGTCCGGGTGCTGCACCAGGGAGAACAGCAGCATCTCGAGGAATTGCCGCCCGGCACCGATCTCGCTGGCGATGAGGGGCTGCTCGTGGTGGTGGACCGGCTCATCGCGTCGGACGCGTCCGCGGGACGGCTGCACGAGGCGGTCTCGAGCGCCTTCAGCGAGGGCGAGGGGATCGCCATCGCGGTGCTCGACGACGGCCGGCGGCTCCGCTTCACCGAATTCCTGGCCTGCAGCAACTGCGATACGCCGGCGGCGACCATCACGCCATCACTCTTCTCCTTCAACAACCCGCGCGGTGCCTGCGCCACCTGCAACGGTTTCGGCGCCACGCTCGAGTATGACGAGCGGCTGATCGTGCCGGACCCTGATCGCAGCGTGCGCGACGGTGCCATCGATCCCTGGACCAAGCCGCGCTACGAGGCGCGCCGCCGGCTCGTGGTCGACCGCACGCGCGAGCTCGGCGCCAACCCCGACACGCCGTGGCGCAAGCTCAAGGCGAGCGTGCGGCAGGAACTCCTGCACGGCCGGAAGGGCAAGTACCTCGGCATCTTCCCCTTTCTGGTCGGGCTCGAGGAGAAGCGCTACAAGCAGTACATCCGCGTCTTCCTCCGGCAATACCAGCTGGCCGAGACCTGCCCCGCCTGCGGCGGCACCCGGCTGAACGACGACGCCCGCGCCGTGAAGATTGCCGGGCGTCACATCGGCGAAGTCGCCGCGCTGTCCATGGACGAACTGGCGGCCTGGCTCGATGGCCTGGACCTTGGCCCCCGCGACCGCACCATCGCAGAACTGGTGCTGGAGCAGGTCGCTGCCCGTCTCTCCTTCCTGCGCGATGTCGGCCTGGGCTATCTCACGCTCGATCGCCAGGCGCGCACGCTCTCGGGCGGCGAAGCCCAGCGCATTGCGCTGGCCAACGCCCTGGGGGCCCGCCTGGTGGACACGCTCTACGTGCTGGACGAGCCAAGCATTGGCCTGCACCCGCGCGATACCGAGCGGCTCCTGGCCGTGCTGCATCGCCTGCGCGATCTGGGCAATACGGTGCTGGTGGTGGAGCACGATCCCGCGGTCATCGAGCAGGCCGATTACATGCTGGAGCTGGGACCGGGCGCGGGCGAGCACGGGGGAGCAATGGTTCATGCCGGCGCGCTCACCGACGCTGATGCGTCGCTCACCGGCGAATACCTCACCGGCCGCAAGCGGATCGCCGTGCCCAGCGTCCGGCGCGTCGTGGGACCGGCATGGCTCAAACTGCGAGGCGCATCACTCCATACCTTGGACGGCGTGGACGTGGACATTCCCCTCGGCACGCTGACGGCGGTCACCGGCGTGTCTGGTTCCGGCAAGAGCACACTGGTGCACGATATCCTGTACCGCCAACTGGAAAAGCGGCTGCATGGCGGCTCGTCGGCCAAGCAGCACCTGGGCGAGGAAATCGGCGAGGTGCGGGAACTCAGCGGCTGGGAACTGCTGAGTGACGTGCTGCTGATCGATCAGTCGCCCATTGGCCGCACACCGAGGTCCAATCCGGTCACCTACATCAAGGCGTTCGACGAGATCCGCGAACTCTTCGCGGCGCAGCCGCTGGCTCGGCAACGGGGCTATACGGCATCCACCTTCTCGTTCAACCTCGCCGGCGGCCGCTGTGATGCGTGTGAGGGCGCCGGGCACGTCCAGGTGGAGATGGTGTTCCTGGCCGACGTCTATGTGCCGTGCGAAGTCTGCAACGCCACCCGCTACAAGCGCGAAGTGCTCGACGTGAAGATCCAGGGGCATTCCATCCACGACGTGCTGCAATGGACCGTGTCGGAGGCCATCAACCGCTTCCGTCACCAGCCCAGGCTGGGCGCCGCCCTCTGGCAGCTGCAGCAGGTAGGCCTTGGCTATCTCCGGCTGGGCCAGCCCGCCACCACGCTGTCGGGCGGTGAGGCGCAGCGGCTCAAGATTGCGCGCGAGCTCATCAGCGCGAGCAAGCGCGGCGGCCGCAAGCTCTACCTCATGGATGAACCGACCACCGGCCTGCACCTCGACGACGTGCGGGTGCTGCTGCAGGTGCTCGACCGGCTGGTGGACGCGGGGCATACGGTAGTGGTCATCGAGCATCACCTCGATGTCATCAAGCGGGCCGACTGGGTCATCGAGATGGGCCCTGGCGCCGGCAAGGAAGGCGGACGTGTGGTGGTCCAGGGGCCGCCGGAGCAGGTGGCGGAGACGGCGGAGTCGCCGACGGGGAGATTCTTGGCGCCGATGCTCGGGGTGAGTGTCGAGCTGTGAGCTACGAGCTGTGAGCTACGAGCTGTGAGCTATGAGCTATGAGCTATGAGCTATGAGCTATGAGCTATGAGCTATGAGCTATGAGCTACGAGCTACGAGCTGAGAGCATTATCATCACGCAACTCACAGCTCACAGTTCACAGCTCGCAGCTCGCAGCTCCTCGTACCAGCTCCCACGCCCTCGCCACGTGCGCCTCGGTGGTCTGCCATTGCCCGATGGCCATGCGGATGGTGTAGCGGCCGCTGAGGCGCGTATGGGTGAGGTACACCTCACGGCTCGCGTTGACGCGCGCCAGCAGCGCCTCGTTGTGCCGATCGAGCTCGGCCCTGTCCATCCCGGCGGGATGATGGCGGAAGCAGACCAGCGCAAAGGGTGAAGGCGCCATGACCTCGAAGTCCGGCTCGCTCTCCACCCACGAGCGAAACTGCCGAGCGAACTCGATATGCTGGCGCAGCATGGCGCGAATGCCCTCCGCCCCGTAGGAGCGGAGCACAAACCAGAGCTTGAGCGCGCGGAACCGGCGGCCCAGCTGGATGCCCCAGTCGCGGAAGTTGGCCACGTCGGCATCATGCGCCGTGCGCAGGTATTCCGGCGAGATGCTGCACGCCTGGAGCAGTGCCGGTACGTCGCGCACGTAGTAGGCGGTGCAGTCGAAGTTGGTGAGCAGCCACTTGTGGGGATTGAACACGTAGCTGTCGGCCGCCTCGATCCCCGCGAAATGGTGACGGCACTCGGGCAGCAGCGCGGCGCTGCCGGCGTAGGCGGCGTCGACGTGAAGCCAGAGATCGTGCTCCCGCGCGATGGCGCCGATTGGCGTGAGCGGATCGACCGCCGTGGACGATGTCGTTCCCACCGTTGCCACGACACACGCGGGATGCAGCCCGGCGGCCCGGTCGGCGTCAATCATCTGGCGGAGTGCATCGGGCCGCATCGCGCAGGAGCCGTCCACGGGAACGACGCGAAGCGCGTGATCACCAAGGCCCGCCAGCCGCACCGCCTTGGCCACCGATGAGTGGGCTTCGCCCGAGGCATAGACGGCGAGTGGCGCATCGCTTCGCGTGCGTGCACGCTCCCGCGCCGAGATGATGGCGACCAGCGTGGCGGTGGACGCAGTGTCCTGGATGACGCCGGTGAAGCTGTCGGGTAGGCCGCACAGCTGGCGCAGCCAGTCCATCGTCACCTGCTCCAGCTCGGTCGCCGCGGGCGACGTGCTCCACGACATGCATTGCGCGCCGAGCGTGGCCGTGAGCATCTCGGCGAGGATGCTGGGCGGGCTGCTGTTGGCGGGGAAATAGGCGAACCAGCCGGGATGGTTCCAATGGGTCATCCCGGGTACGATCTCTCGCTGGAAGTCTTCGAAGATGCGGGAGAAGGCCTCGCCCTCGTCCGGCGGCGTGGCCGGCAACAACGCACGAACCTGGCCCGGCGTGACATCGGGCGTTACGGGTCTTGAGCCGACATCGCGCAGGTAGTCGGCCATCCAGTCCACGAGCTGGTGGGCGTGAGCACGGAATTGTTCGGGAGTCATGCGGGGAAGATATGGTCGCAGGTCGCAAGTCGCAGGTCGCGTGACCAGCGAGTTGAGTCCCGCGACCCGCGAGCTGCGACCTGCGACCTGCGACCTGCGACCTGCGACCTGCGACCTGCGACTTGTGACCTGCGACCTATCACATCAATCGGAGCACGAATGACCACCATCGCCCCAGGCGATCGCAGCCGCCGGCGCGGCAATGGCGACCTTGAATACGATCCGCGCGAGGCATGCCGCCACCTGGCCCGTCAGGACCCGGTGCTGGCCAGGCTGATGCGGCGGTCCATTCCCTTTGCGCTCACGCCGGTCAAGACCCAGAGCATCTATCACGCGCTGGCCGAATCGATCGTGTACCAGCAGCTGTCGGGCAAGGCAGCGTCCACCATCTTCGGACGGTTCGTGAAGATCTATCGTCCCAAGCGCTTCCCTGTTCCGCAGGCGGTGCTGGATACCGACGATGCGACGCTCCGCTCGGCAGGACTCTCGCGCAACAAGGTGCTGGCGCTTCGGGATCTTTCGGCCAAGGTTCTGGACGGTACCGTGCCCGGGCTGGCGGTCGCTCGGCGGATGCCGGATGAAGAACTGATCGAACGACTCACTGCCGTACGCGGCATCGGGGTCTGGACAGTGGAGATGCTGCTCATGTTCCGCCTAGGCCGGCCCGACGTGCTGCCCTGCGGCGACCTCGGCGTGCAGAAGGGCTTCGCGGTCACGTACGGACTCAGGACCCTGCCCAAACCCAAGAAGCTCCTGGCGCATGGCGAACGCTGGCGGCCATTCCGCAGCGTGGCGAGCTGGTATATGTGGAGGGCATTGGAGTGATGGGCGGGATGGGCGGGATGGGCGGGATGGGCGGGATGGGCGGGATGGGCGGGCCGAACATAACGCACACTCCCCACGACTCGCGACCTGCGACCTGCGACCTGCGACCCAGCACCAGTCTCACCCGGAGCCGGAAACCATGCCCTCCTACGCCCTCCTCCTCCGCGGCGTGAACATCGGCACCAAGAACACCCTGCCGATGGCCGAGCTGCGCGCCATGCTTGAGAAGATCGGCTGCGCCGACGTCAGCACGTACGTGCAGAGCGGGAATGCGGTATTCGCCACAGCGCTGTCGGCGGCAAGACTCACCACCGCAGTGGAAGCGGCGCTGGCGCGCTACATGGGCCGGCCCATCGCCACGACC
>DASSTP010000267.1:0-3356 GCA_035707845.1 Gemmatimonadales bacterium
GGCCGTCATGCCCGGCAGCGTATTTACCTCTAAACAGAAGAGCCGGCCCTCGGGTGTCAAGCGAAAATCGACCCGGGAGTATCCACCCAGCTTGAGCGCTTCGTGAGCCAGGACACCAAGCCGGCCGCATTCCCGGGCCACTGAGTCCGGCAGGTCCGCCGGGAAGGTCTCGGTGGACATCCCGGGGGTATACTTGCACTCGTAGTCGAAAATATCGTGCCGGGGGACGATCTCCCCCACAGCCAGCGACTTACCCTCGAGGATGCCGACGGTGAGTTCCCGTCCCGGCACGAACCGTTCGACCATGACCTCATCATCATACTGCCGCGCCAACGCCACAGCCGAGTCAAAGTCCTCGGCGCGCTGAACCACGGTGAGTCCCACCGTGGACCCTTGCTTGGACGGCTTCACGACCAGCGGCCAGCCGAACTTCTCCTCCGCCCTGCCCACGGGGACGGGAGCCATGCACCAGTCGGCGGTCGGGACGCCGGCCTGGTGGAAGAGCCGCTTGGAGATGTCCTTGTCCATGGCCATGGCGCTGCCCAGCCGGCCACTTCCCGTATATGGGACACCCACCATCTCGAGGAGGGTTTGCAACGTGCCGTCCTCGCCGTGGCCACCGTGCAGGGCAAGAAAGAGGACGTCGGCATCGCGTACGGCACGGAGGCCGGAGAGTCCTGACAGCAGCAGCCCGCGCTCGAGAGCGGTGAGACGCTCGATGGACGGCGGCTCGGCGCCGACGGCGCTCCCAAGCAGCGTCCCTTCATCCTCCCTGGGGACGTAACCCAGCGCCGTGTCCACCACGGACACGTCATGCCCGCGGGAGCGGAGCGCCGCGACGATCTGGGCGGCCGAGGCAAGCGCCACGTCGCGTTCAGAGGAGGTGCCGCCGGTGAGTACGGTTATGTGCATGGGAGAGTGTGGGTTTAGGGCATGGGCATGGGGCATGGGGCATGAGGCTTGGGGCATGAGGCTTGGGGCATGGGGCATGAGGTCCCACGCCCCACGCCCCACGTCCCATGCCCTATTTCCCAATCATCCGCTGCAACAGATCATAGCGGCTCACGATACCGACCGGCTTGCCGTTCCGGGCCACCAGCACCGCCGGGCTTTCGCGGGTGAGTGCAGCGGCCAGGCGATCCACCGGAAAATCGGGATCCACTTCGGGGAACGGGCTGTCCATCACTTCCTTGACTGGACGGTCAAGCAGCGCGGGCTGGGACAGTGCACGCGTCATGAGTGAATTCTCGATCAGTCCGCCCACGCAGGTGTCGTCTTCCATGACCGGGATCTGGCTCACGCCATACGACGACATCAGGTTGAGCGCCTGCCGCACCGCGGCGCTGGGCGCCACCTGGACCAGCGCCGGCGCGCCATCGCGACGAGCCGAGATCACGTCGCCCACGGTCACCGGGGCGCGATCCAGCATCTGGTTCTCTTCCATCCAGTCGTCGTTGAAGACCTTGGAGAGGTAGCGCTCGCCGGTGTCGCAGAGAATGGTGACGATACAGGCGTCGGGGTCATTCACTTCCTGCGCCACATCGAGCGCGAGCGCCACGTTGAGGCCGGCGGAGCCGCCCACCAGGATCCCTTCCTCCCGTGCGATGCGGCGCGCCATGGTCATCGCCGTCTTGTCGGGCAGCTGGCGCCACTCGTCCACCTGGTCGAACCAGATGGTGGTGGGAATCTTGTCGCCGCCGATCCCTTCCACCTTGTACGGATGCCCCACGCCCATGACACCGTTCTTCGAGTAGCCGGTGTACAGCGAACCCACCGGATCACCCGCGATCACCCGGATCTTCGGGTTCTTTTCCTTGAGATACTTGCCCGCGCCGCTCACGGTGCCGCCGGTACCCGCGCCAGCCACGAAGTGCGTGATCCTGCCCTGGGTCTGCTCCCAGATCTCTGGACCGGTGGTGCGATAGTGCGACTCGGGATTCTGCTGGTTGTAGAACTGGTTGGCGAGGATGGCGCCCGGCGTGTCGTGGACGATCTGCTTGGCCTTCATCACGTAGTTGTCGGGATGATCGGGCGGGACGGCCGTGGGTGTCACCACCACGTCCGCACCATAGGCCTTGAGCAGCCGGACTTTTTCCTGCGACATCTTGTCCGGCATGGTGAAGATGCAGCGATAGCCCTTGAGCGCGGCGGCAATCGCGAGTCCCACGCCGGTGTTGCCGCTGGTGCCCTCCACGATCGTGCCGCCCGGCTTCAACTCGCCGGCGCGCTCCGCCGCCTCGATGATGGCGAGCCCGATCCGGTCCTTCACGGACCCGCCTGGATTCACGTACTCGGCCTTGCCGTAGATCGGCGTGCGCGCACCCGCGCCGATGCGCGAGAGCCGGATCAGCGGCGTCCAGCCGATGGTGTCGAGGACAGAGTCGTATGGACGGGCGTGCGGCGGGGTCATGGAATTTCCTGGCTGCCGGGGTTGCGGAAGTGCACCGGCTGGATGAAGGCGCCGGCCACCGGGGCACCCTTGAGGAGGGCCGGGGCAAACTGGAGCTTGGGGGCGGCATCGAGCGCCGCCGTGTCCAGCGCCGGATATCCGCTCGACTCGGCGATGCGGGTCGAATCAGACACCAGCTTGCCGGTGGAGTCGGCAAAGAGCCGGAGGAGCACCGTGCCCTCGATCCCCTGCTGGGCCAGGGCCACCGGGTAGATCACCGGGGAGACCGGATTGACTGCCACCGGCGGCTCGTCGCCCCGTTCCACCACCGGCCGGGCCGAGCTGGGGAGCGAGGCGGTACCGTCCTGGTGGGGGCGGCAGGCGAGGGCAAGGACGACGAGGGCAAGTGCTGCTGTTCGGACCATGGTGAAAGCTAGGCAGGATGGCAGGGCGAGCAAGGCGAGCAAGGCGAGCAGGGCGGGCAGGACGGGCAGGACGCGGGGGAGCCCTAACTCCTCAGCCTGAGCGCAGCGAAGGATCTAGCCGGGCCGCACTCGAACGATGTCAGGCGCCGCTGGCTGCGCGTTGATACCCCCTGCGTAACCTGTCGGATGGCGACCTTCCACGTCTATATCCTGGCCAGTCATTCCGGGACCTTGTACGTTGGCGTCACTCGCGACCTGATCCGCAGGCTCTATCAGCATCGCACCGGTCAGTTTGCCGGATTCTCTCGAAGGTACCGCACCCACAAGCTGGTGTACTTCGAGACAACGACAGAGGCGCGCGCGACTGGTTTCCAGAGACGGGTGAGTAGATCCTTCGCTGCGCTCAGACAAGGATGAGGAGTCGGGTGGCCTTTGGCGCCTTCAGCCTTCAGCCTCCAGCCTCTCCACCACCCTCCCCAACTCCTCCCCACTCCCCACCGTCCCCTGCGCCGCCCTGGCTGACCCGCCGCCGCGGCCACCGA
>DASSTP010000268.1:0-14977 GCA_035707845.1 Gemmatimonadales bacterium
GGGCTTAGGGCTTAGGGCTTAGGGCTTAGGGCTTAGGAAGCTAATGAACGTCGCTCACAGCTCACAGTTCACAGCCCTCAGCTCACAGCCCTCAGCTCACAGCTCACAGCTCACAGCTCTCAGCGCACAGCGCCCAGCCCCACATACACATTCCTCCCAGCCGACGGCTCCAGGACCCGGCCGCCGCTGCCGTTGATGGTCACCGAACCGACATAACGGGCGTTCCAGAGATTGTTGATGCCGATGAAGGGGGAGAGCTGCGTGGTGCCAACGGTGAGCGATCCTCCGGCGCGGAGGTCGGTCACCTGCCAGCCCTCGACCGGAATGGTGTTATCGTCGTCCGCCCACACGCTGCTCATCACGCTCTGGTCCAGCGCGATCCATGCATTGCCCAGCGAGCCACGAATCCCGAGGTGCAGGGCCGATCTCGGCAAGCCGGCGAGCCGGCGGCCGTCCAACCTGGTGGTGTCGGTCCCCGCGACCAGCGTGTAGTCGGTGAAGCGGTAGTCGGCCCAGGTCCACGCCGCCTGCGCTGTCCAGTGCGGCAGCACGCGCACCAATGCCGACGCTTCGAGCCCCCGGTTTCGGAGGCGTCCCGCGTTGGCAAAGAAGGAGCGGCCGTCACTCTCCTCGAACGGGACAATGGCATCGTGGATCTTCGCCTGGTAGATCGCGAGCGACCACTGGAGCCGCGCCGTCGCTCCGCGCGCGCCAAGCTCCAACGTGGTAGTTCGCTGGGGACCGAGGTCCTGGTTGAATCCACCGGCACCCGACTGCTGCACCGCGAGTTCCGTGGTCGTGGGCGTCTCGTACGAGGTGGCGACATTGGCGTACGGTATCAGCCATGGCGCCACGACTCGACTCGCCCCGCCGCTCCCGCTCCAGGCGCTCATGCTGCGGCGGCCGGAATCGTCCCGGCCGTCGGCCAGCAGTTGATCGCGCACCCGGAACCTCACGACGTCATAGCGCAGCCCGGCTTCGAAGAGCCAGGCCGGACGGGGGGTCCAGGTTGCCCGGGCAAACGGCCCGATCTCGGTGGCGTACTCGAGCTGGTTCACCGTGGTATCGCTTGGTGCGCCGGCATTCGGCGACTCATTGCGGCGGTCATCGCGCAGCCACTGGGCGTCGGCGCCCAGCGAAATGACGGGCAGCGTGGACGCGCGGGGATGATGAGTCGCAAGCGCCCGCACGCCGCCCACCCGTCGCCCGATGGTGACCAGGGTGTTGCTGGCGAGCGGGTTGCGCAGGTTGCGCCGCAGGCCGAATGCCGAGAGCTCGATGTTGTTGCCATGCGTGTCGTCGTGAAAGAGCTGCACCGAGAGCTGCTGCTGCGTGACGTCCTTGCCTGCGTCGCGCAGGAGGTTGTTGGGCGCGGCGGCATCGGGACGGGCTGCGTATTCGGCGGGCGTGAGCGCGCCGGGATTGTCGGCCCGGGGATCATCAGCCGCGCTGAAGTGGAGGACCAGCCGAGTGGCCACACCATCGTAGGCGCCGCTCAGGCTCAACTGCCGGAGATCGGCGGCGCTGTGCTCCCGGAATCCATCGAGTGTGGTGCGGGAGAGTGACGCAGTCCCGCTCAGCGGACCGCGCCGGGCGCTGCCCCAGCCGTTCCACGTAAGCAGGCCAAATGCGCCACCGACGATCCGCGCCCGACCGGCCAGCGGCGCATCCGCCGCGCGGGCGGATGTGAGACTCACGACCCCGCCGGCGCCATTCCCATAGAGGGCCGATGAGGAGCCGCGCAGCACCTCGACCCGGTCCACGGCGGTCAGGTCCACGTTGGTGAGCTGGCTCTGTCCGTCCGGCAGCGTCTGGGGAATACCATCGAGCAGTACCGTGACGCCGCGGGTGCCGAACGCTGCCCGGCTGCCGGCACCGCGAATCGAGATGCGCTGGTCGAGCGCAAAGGTGCCGCGATCAGCAGCGAAAACACCGGGCAGTTCATTCAGCGTCTCCGCCAGCCCGGTCCCCACTCGGCCCCGCCGCAAGGCCACCGAGTCCAGTACCCCCACCGCACGGGGCAGCTGCGTGAGCGGCGCAGGCGCCCGGGTGACAACCGTGATGTCAGGCAAGGTCGGGACGGCGCTGTCGCGAGCGGTGGAGTCGGGCACCTGGGCCTGGAGCGGCAGGGCGAGCAGGGCGAACAAGACGAACAAGGCGAGCAAGGCGAGCAGGGCGAGCGGGCGGGGCAGGTGGCGGGACATGGGAGGATAGTCAACGGTCAACAGTCAACGGTCAACGGTTGACCGTCGACCCCCAGTCGCTTACTCGTCCTGCTCGTCCTGCTCGTCCTGCTCGTCCTGCTCGTCCTGCTCGTCCTGCTCGCCCTGCTCGCCCTGCTCGCCCTGCCCGCCCTGCTCGCCTTGCCATCGTGTCCCCGTCCCGTACCTTCACAGTGCTATTCCGGGTCCCGACCGTCCCCAGCCTTGAGGCATCCACGTGCTCTCCGATCGCTTCGACATCGAGCGCGAGCTCGGCCGCGGAGGAATGGGCACAGTGTACCTGGCCCATGATGAGCTGCTGGACCGCCCCGTGGCCATCAAGCTGCTCTCGGCCGAGGCCTCATCGGCCATCGGGTCGGACCGGTTTCACCGGGAGATCCACCTCACCGCCCGACTGGTCCATCCCAACATCGTTCCCCTCTTCGACTCCGGTGAAAGCGACGGCTCGCTCTTCTACGTCATGCCGTTCCTGGATGGCGGTACGCTGCGCGAGCGGCTGACGAACAGCGGGCCGCTGCCGCCGGCCGACGTCATTCACGTCCTCTCCGACCTCTCCGAGGCACTCGCGTATTCGCACGGCATGGGGGTGGTGCATCGCGACCTCAAGCCGGAGAACGTCTTCTGGTATGGCGGCCGAGCCATCCTGGCCGACTTCGGCATCGCCCTCAACACCGAGATCACGACCGGAGCGCTGACGCAGGCGGGCCTGGTGCTCGGCACCTCGTCCTACATGAGCCCCGAGCAGGCCTCGGGTGAGCGGCCTGATGGCCGGGCCGACCTCTACAGCATGGGTTGCGTCGCATTCGAGCTGCTCACGGGAAAGCCGCCCTATACCGCGCACAACACCGCGGCACTGCTGGCTGCCCACGTGCTGGCGCCCATTCCGTCGGTGCGCACGATCCGGCCCGAGGTAGATGAGCGGCTGGACGGCCTCTGCCGCCATCTCATGGCCAAGTCGCCGGACGCGCGGCCGGCGAGTGCCGCCGCAGTGCTCGATGCGCTGCGTGAGCTGCACAATTCGGCGGAGCATATCAGCACGATTGCGCGGGCAGTGTCGCCGGCGCTCAAGCCCCGGCGTGAACTGCCGGAGGAAGTCGCCCAGCTCATTGCCAAGGGACGCGAACTCAGCACCAATGCCACGCAGGGTGGTGAGGCCACCCGACCTCGCCTCGAAATGGCCCGGGTCTATCTCGAGAAGGCCTGCGACCTCATGCCCTCGAGCTCCGAGGCGATGGCACAGCTCGCCGGCGTGTTGATGACCCAGGCCGCGCGCGGCTTCGTTGACCGGGAAGAAGGGTTCCGGCGCGTCAAGGAACTGCTCTTCGGCGCGCTCGCCCTCGACGACAACCTCGGCGAGGTCCACAGCACGCTGGGCATCCATTTTCTCTACTGGGAAGACGATTTCGAGGAGGCGGGACGCGAACTGCGCCGGGGCGTTGAACTGGCGCCGGGCGACTCCTTCGGCCGGCGCTTCTATGCTGTCTGGCTCAAGATCGCCGGCCGGCTGACCGAGGCGCTCGAGCAGATGCGGATCGCCGCTGACCTGGCCCCACGCGCCGCATTTCAGCGCGTGGGACTTGGTGACATCCTGATGGCGCTCGGCCGCTATGACGAATCCATCACGCCCCTGCGCGAGGCGCTCCGCCTCGCGCCGGGGTACGAGGCCGCGCTCGAGCGGCTGGAAATGAGCTGCCACCGCGCCGGCCGGCACGACGAGGCGCTCGACGCGCGCCGCATGCTGCTCGGCGTGCGCGGTGAACACGAGCGCGCCGCCCTGCTGATGCAGGAAGCCGCCGAGCTCGGCTGGCTGGAAGCACGGGAGCGCGACCTGCGCCGCGACATCACGGCGCTGGAAGAGCGGGCCAAGCGCGAAGACCCGTTCGCCGAAGTGCGCACCAGCCGTCAGCTGGCCGACCGCCTGATCATCCTGCACGCGGAACTGGGCGAATGGACCCGGGCCATGGACTGGGTGGAACGAAGCTACTACAACCGGCCGGGCCGGCTCCGCCGCGTGCTTACCGATTTTCCCTATGATCATCACGGACTGGCGCGCGACTCACGCTATGCTCGGCTGCTGCGGACGGCGGGGCTGGCGGAATTGCTGGGGTAGATGGACAGTTGGACAGTTGGACAGATGGACGGATGAACAGATGGACGGATGGACGGATGAACAGATGGGTGCCGCAACCAACTGTCCATCTGTCCAACTGTCCATCTCATCCGCCGTATGCGAAAACCACCGTCCCGCCCTTGATCAGGTCGATGATCCGCGGTGCCATGGCTGGCGAGAGCGCCGGGCAGCCGAGACTGCGGCCCAAGCGGCCAAGGGCGTTGACGATGCCGGGATTGACGTAGTCGGCGCCGTGAATCACGATGGCGCGGGCCAAGGCATTGTCGTTGACGCCCTCATCGAGCCCGATGAGCCGGAGCGACAGGCCATGGGCACCGACATAGGTGCGGCCGGTGACAAAGGTGCCGAGACTCGTCTGGTTGCTGCCGGGGTCGTTGGAGAAGTGAGTGGCCCGGTCACCGCCGCTGTTCCGGCCGTGTGCCACGAGCGTGTGCGCCAGGACCGAATCACGATCGAGGTCCAGCACCCAGAGCCGCTTCTCGCGTGAGAGCTTGCTGTAGTCGATGACGGTAAGCAGCGGGCTGGCACTGCGGCCCGCGGCAACGACCCGGTCATGCGCCTCGACGGCAAGCGCGAGCACGCTGGTGCTGAGGCCGGCGGCGCTCGCGGCGCTCACCAGCTCATTGGAAAGGGCGGACACACCCGAATCGGCGCTGGCGCGTACAGCCACAGCTGCCGGCTCAATACCGGCCGCGGTCCTGGATGCTGGAATCGCCACGCACAGCAGTGCGGCTGCCGCCGCACCGAAAATTCTTCCTGCCACTACGCCTTCACCTCGCTGCCAGAATCACATGGTTACGTCGCTCGGAAAGCTAGGGAGCAAGGTGCATACCGGGGAAGCGGTGGGGGAGGTGCAGTATGCGACGGCTGGACGGCTAGCCGACTACCTCCGCCTCATACCCCGCCTCGCTGACAGCCTCGGCCACCTTGGCTGGCGAGGTCACTGCCCCATCGATGGTCACCTCCGCACGGCCCATTTCAACCGTCCCGACCTGCACCACGCCTGGTGCATTGCGCAACGTATCGCTCACGGTACGCAGGCAGTGCCCACATGACATCCCGTCGATTTTCAGCTTGACTGTATCCAATTCCTGCCTCCTCCGGACGCGCCGGCCGTTGGCCGTACGCGGGTGAGTTGTTGCGAAATACCGAGGTTTGCGCTTCCGGCGGCCACGGAGGCTGCCGTAGCGTGTTGTCACGTAATGATTTACGGCGCGCACTCCGGTTCCTGTCCGGGGCACGGCTCCTGCGCTTGGGCGGACACCCATGTCCGCCGACGAAACGCCGTCCGAGCATCGCGTCCCGATTCAGTTTCTCGGGGAGGGGCCGCTCGTGCCCCTGCTCAGGCCCGGCGAGGACCCCGCGGACGAGGTTACCCGCGCCACCTGGCATGAAGCGCTTTCGGTCTCGCTCGCCAGTGAAATCCCGCACGATCTGTTCGGCTTCTGGCTCTATCCCGCTGGCGGCGGCGCGGTGCTGCTTGGTCCGGAGGCGCTTGCCGCCGATCGCCTGACAGTGCCGGAACCGCCCAGCATCGGGCCGGAGCAACTGGCCTTGCTGGAAGATATCGTACGCGATGCCGGATATCGCTCCACGACCTGCGTCGTCGCGACTGATGCCGGCCTCGATGTGGGCCTGCTCATGTTTGCGGCGCTCGCTCCCGACGTGCATGGCCCGCGCGAGCGCGCCGCCGCGCAGCTCGCCGCCGATGCGCTGGCGGCAACGCTGGGCCGCCTGGCCCGGCGCTGGCGTGCGAATGAGGCGCCGAGGGCAGAACGCACCGCGCGCGATACGCTGGAACTCATTGCCCATGTGACCGAACGTGCGGCCGACGCCGCCAATCCACGGGAACTCGCCCTGCAAGTGAGCGAGGCGCTCGCGTTGGCGATTCCCCACGAGCGTTGCGAGCTGCTGGTGCCAGGCACCTCCAATGAGCAATGGTACCGCCTGGGCGAGCATCCTGGCGGCCCGCTCTGGGGCGATCCCGACCTGGTGGTCTCGCGCGCACAGGTGGATCTCGCCGGTCTCTTCGCCGATGCTTCCTCGATTCTCTTCGAGGGTGTGCCGGGCGATCCGGTCGCCGTGCCGCCGGTGGCGGGCAGCCCGGCCATGCGCTCCGTGGCCGGGGTCCGGCTCGAGATGGCCGGCCGCATGGTGGGTGCGCTGCTGCTCGGCTCCTCGGCGGACCATCGCTACAGCGACGATGATCTTTCGCTGCTGTCCTGCATTGCGCCCGCCGTCGCCATCCGGGTGGATGCATTTGTGCTGGCTGGCCACCTCCAGGTACTGCGGAGTCACGCGGCAGCGCAGCGCAGCGCACCAAGCCGGCTTTCGCGCATGCTGGAGGCGCTCGCCTCCGTCAGGGATCCGGCGGAAGCGTTGCGCCGGGCGCAGAGCGAAGCCGCTGGCGTGCTCGACTTCGATGAAATGACCATCGCGCTTCGCCTGGGCGATGAGTCACGCGTGGCCCTGTTCCGGCCAGGTGAGCGGCGGGCGCTCGCCGACCTGCCCCAGACCGCGCCCGGCGAGACGCCGCTCGGCCGGGTACTGCGGGCTGAGGCGGGAGTGCTGATCACCGACGAGCCCGAGCGCACGTCACTCATCTCGGCGCTGCGCTTCCAGGGCCGGATCATCGGTGCGCTGATTTTCAGCGTGGCACAGGAAGGAATGTTTGGCGGCGGCGACGAGGACTGGGCCCGGCAGGTCGCCGACAGCCTCGCGCCCTGGCTGGAAGTGCTCCGCCGGGAGGCGGTGGCGCCCCCGATCGTGCCCGGCTGGAAGCGCTCCCCTCGGCTGGGGGGCGACCGGTAGCGGGTGCAAGGCGGGATGCCCGGCGCGTCACCTTGGGGAGAGTTAGATTAGTTGGACAGTTGGACAGTTGGACAGTTGGACAGTTGGACAGTTGGACAGCGGTCGACGGTCACCCGTTGGCCCCTCGACCCTCGACCCTCGACCCTCGACCTGCGACTCATGACTCACGACCTTCGGTTCTCTGCGGCGATGCTTGGCGTAATCCTGCTGGCAGGCTGCAACACCGGCACCGACAACAGCACGTTCGAGCCCGACATCACGAAGATGACGCTCACGCTGAGCCCGACTTGTACAAGCCCGGGGACCGACTACTCAGCGACCGACGCCACCAATGGTTTCGGTGGGGCAAAGGCAACCGTCTCGACGGGCCTCTTCTGCGTCCGCAGTACGTTCTTCAGGGCCAATGGCGCCAGGGAATCCAACCTGCCGACCCAGGATTTTGTGCTGCGGGTCTCCACCAGCTCATCGACCCAGGTGCTGTCGCTGCCATTCGCGTTCGAACCGGACGCATCAACGCCGTTGCAGGGTATGCTGTCGGGGCTGGAGCCCGGGGAGCCGGTGGATTTCTGGTTCAGTCTCTATCATGTCAGTCAGGGTCATGTTGATTCTGGACCCTATAAGCTGACCATCACGTACGTGGAGCCGCCGCCTCCGGGCGGCGGTGGTGGGGGACTCTGATTTCGGCGGTATCGCGACGCGGCCCGGGCATCCTTGCCCGGGCCGCGTTGTTTCAGAACGCCGAACTGACACGAACGATCATATTCCGGCCTGGATCGAGTGCGTAGGTCTTGTACCGGCTGAGGAAGCTGGTATATGGCGTGTCGAGCAGGTTCCGCAGCTGCACGTCCACTGTCACCACGCGGCCTCCCAGCGTCCCGCTGAAGCCGCCACACAGGTGCAGCAGTGTCTTGCCGTCGGGTGCGACGTCATCCGGCGCCAACCGCGTCTGCTTCAGGTTGGTCTCGCCCTGGATCGAGAAATATGGGCCGCTCACCGGCCCGATGTCGTTGCCCTCGAACTGCACCGCATAGGTGGCGCGCAGAGGCGGCACGAACGGCAGCGGCTGACCCAGGTCAGTGTTCTGGCCATGCACGTAGTCGGCCGTGGTGCGGAAATGCAGCCAGGGCGCGGGGTGATACTCGGCTACGGCCTCGAAGCCCGCGAGCCGGGCATTGCCCTGCGTGTATGCATAGACCGGGAAGCCGCTCTCCGGGTCGGTCGCATTAGTGGGCGCGGGATAGATGTAGTTGTCAACCAGATTGAGGAAGCCACCGACTTCCGCGCTCACTCGATTGGAAGCTACCCGGAATGACAGGTCGGTGTTGAAGGACTGCTCATTGGCCAACGTCGAGTCACCCCGCTCAAATCGTACTGTGCCTTCATGCACGCCGTTGGCAAAGAGTTCGAACGCGCTTGGCGCGCGAAAGCCGCGGCCCATATTGAGGACGAGGGCGGTCTGCGCCGAGGTGTGGAGCAAGGCACCCACGCTTTCGCTGGCTGCACCGTAATTGCGGGTCTGGGCAGCAACGCCCAGGCGGGCATCGTCATCGACATCGAGGCGACGAAGGTCGCCACGGATGCCGAAACTCAGCTCCCAGCCGGCGAGCGATGCCTGTTCCGAGAGATACACTCCACCAGAAACCACCCGGTTGGCCGGCACGAGCACTTCATGGCCATAAGTGCCAAGGCTGCTTCGCTCGCCGCTGGCGCCGAGGATGCCGGAGAACGGCCCGACGGCGGGATGATGCAGGCGGATGTCGCCAGTCCAGCTCTCGGTCCGCAGTCCCAAGGCTACGTCGGTCGCACCGTCTTCTTCGAACTCGCGGCGGTTGTTGCGTTCGTAGCCGGCACTGACGTCCACATGAGACTCGCCCACTGGCAGCATGGCCTGGAGGTGCACGCGGTCCTCGCCGATCCGCTGGAAGGGCGTGGCACCCGGCTCGTCGGCGGGATCTTCATGGATCTCGAGGCGCTCGTCCCGATGCGCGTACGTGAGGCTGGTTGAGCCCCAGCCACCCCGAAGTCCGATTGATCCTTCACCGCCGATGGTGCCCATGCCGCTGTTGTCCAGCGGCCCGTCCGGCGTTTGCACATTGCCGCCGTCACGGGCGGTGCCGGACACTCGAAAGCCGAAGCCCCCAGTGGCGCCTTCCAGGGCCAGCGTGCCCGCCGGCATCTGGTTGTTGGTCGCATATGTGGCTTCGCCACGCCCGGCAAGGAAGGACGGCTTTCCGAGGGCGTCGGGCAGGGGACGCGCCACCACGTTGATCACACCGCCCAGGGCGTCCGATCCATAGAGCACACTTGCCGGTCCCCGAATGACTTCGATGCGCGCGGCATCGGCGGTCTCGATGTTGGGCCCGTGCTCATCGCCCCACTGTGCCGTCTCCATGCGCTGGCCATCGGCGAGCACAAGCACCCGGTTGGAGGTGAGCCCGCGAATGACCGGCTTGCCGATGCCGGCCCCGGTACTCACGCTGCGAACACCGGGCAGGCTGCTCGCCGTCTCGCCCAGCGTGGGCGCGCCGGTGATCGCAAGGTCGGCCGAACCCAGGACCGCGGTGGGCTGCGGCGAATTGAGCGCCGTGGTGGCGAGCGGTGAGGCCGTCACCTGTACGTCGGGCAGCTCGACCAGCGATGGCTGCAGTGTCACGTCGAACGTGAGGTCGCTGTCCTCGACGCGGAGGCGGAATACCTTCGGCGCATAGCCGACCATGGCGAGCGACAGGCCGTACGAGCCGCGAGCCACGCCCACGAACTGGTACTGCCCCTTGCTGTCGGTGGTGGTGATGCGGCCAGTCTCCACCAGCGATACGCGGGCGCCGGCCAGTGGGAGCGAGTCGCGCCCCATCACGGTCCCCTGGATGGTGGCCGCAGGTGGCAGGGAGGATGACACGCCTGCGGCAAGCGCGAGCGCAAGCAGGATTGAATGCATGGGACACTCTCTCTGAGCGTGACGGCTGCACGCCGCACCAGGTCCCGTCGAGGGCCCGGCGCCGGCGCAAGTTCAGATTCTGGTCAGGCGAGAGAGAGCGGTGGTGCGCGGGCGTGGAGCTGGGATGAAGGAGACGCGGCGGCCGGAGCCGTGGGCTCGGGCAGCCTGGGGGCTGAACGCGGCAGCAGCGTTGCCAGGTTGGCAGCATGGACGTCGGCGGAGCGCGCCAGCGTCGGGAGTGGTGCACCGAGCGTGCACCGCTCCGCGTGGGTCAAGCCACCGGGATCCGAGAGCTGGGTGCCCTGCACCTGCATGCTGCCGTGCAGGTGATGCAGCGCCGCATCCACGACCGGCAGCCCGCTTCCGCCTCCCATGATGAGGAGGCTGAGAATCAGCGCGCTGAGCCGGGAGATGCAGGTGCGAGTCACAGGGGAATGATAGAAGGCGCAAGGCGTGGGGCATAGGGCGCTGGGATGTCGCAAGCCATAAGTCGTACGTCCCAAGCCTTGCGGCTTACGCCCTACACCTCAGATTCCGGCCTCCGGACCGGCCCTTCCACCGGCAGCAGGAACCAGAAGGTGCTGCCGCGGCCTGGAATCGAATCCACCCCGATCGTGCCGCCGTGCATCTCGACGAAACTGCGGCAGAGCGCCAGCCCCAGCCCGGTGCCCTGCTGCTGCCGGTTGAGCGCGCTGTCCACCTGGCTGAACTCCTGGAACAGCTTGTCCCGGTCTTCGGGTCGGATGCCGATGCCATTGTCGAGCACCGACACCCACACCACCTCGCGTGACATGTACGGCTGCTCGTCACCGGATCGGTCCGCCGGCACCGGCAGCGGCGCGCGGGTTCGCACCGCCTGCACGGCGATTTCGCCTTCGTCGGGCGTGAACTTCGAGGCGTTGGAGAGCAGGTTGAAGAGCACCTGCCGCACGCGCACGCTGTCGGCCTGGATCCCGTAATCCCGGTCCGGATCGAGCTCCACCGTGCAGCTCTGGCGCTTGGCCGCCCGCAGGCTGGCGGTGTCGGCGACGGCGCCCTGGATGGCCTGGCGAATGTCCATGGGGCCGACGTCCAGTGTCATGCGGCCCGCCTCGATCTTGGAGAGATCGAGCACGCTATTGATGAGTCCCAGCAGGTGGCGGCCGTTGCGGAGGACCGACTCGAGGAAATCGGCCTGCACCTCGTTCACCTCGCCCACCTGGCCCGAGCGCAGCAGGTCGCTGAAGCCGATGATGGCGTTGAGCGGCGTGCGCAGCTCGTGGCTCATGTTGGCGAGGAACTCGCTCTTGAGCCGGGTGGCGCGCACCAGTGCGCGGTTCTTGAGCACCAGCGCCGCCTCATTCTGCCGGCTTGCCTCGAGGCCGGCGGTGCGGTCGAGCGCCACCATCACCTGGTCGCCCAGCACCTGCAGCAACTGGAGGTCGTGCTCGGTAAACGCCTTGCCGTCCCGCCGGTTATAGGCGGCCACCGTGCCGAGCACCACGCCCGAGGCCCGGAGCGGCGCAATCGCCGCGGTGCGGAGGTCCGCCGACACCGGCGCGTCCTTGTAACTCCGCGCATCGTGGTCCACGTCGTTGGCCAGGAGCGGCTGGTCGTGGGTGACCACCCAGCCGAGCAGCGATCCATCCACCGGCAGCAGCATCCCGCGCGCCGCGGCGAGCTGGCCGCCGGCCGCCACCATTCTCAGAAACCGCCCCTCCTCCACCACGATCGTGACCGCCCCGCTCTCGGCTTCGAGCAGGTCTGCCGCGGCGAACGCCACTTCCTGCTGCAGGTCGCCGAGACTGCGGTTGGAGAGCAGGGTCTCGCCGATCTGTCGCAGCCGCTCGAGTTCGCGATTCCGCGCGTCCGACGACGCCAGTGCCGCGCGGAGGGCATGATGCTGCCGCTCGGCGAGGCGCTGTCCCCGGCGCAGCGCAGTGATGGTCACCGCCACGGCGGCGATGACGAACAGCAGCGTGAATCCATCGCGCGCGTTGAACGCCGCCAGCAGCGCCGCCAGCCAGAGTGCGACGGTGAGCGTCAGCAGCGGGCGGAGCGTTCGCAGCCAGTCGATGAGCGTGCGGTCGCTCATGGGCATTCGGTCAGGAGCTCATGGAAAATGGTCTGCCCGGTGTCCAGCATTCGCCGAAGATAGGGCCGGCAGAGTCCACATTGCCCACCACAGCCGGTTTCCGCCACCAGCCGCTCCAGCGTCCACCGGCCCGCGCGCGCCCGCGGCAGGAGCTCGGCGAAGCTGGTGCGCCGGCAGAGGCAATGCGTGATGGAGATGTCCGGTGCCGGTCCGCTCACGGATTGGTGGGCCGGAGGTCGAGTTCGCTCACCAGCGCGCGCGCCGGCAGCGCGAGGGATGCCAGCACGACATCCGCCACGTCCTCCGGCGCCATGATCTTCCGGTCCGTGCCGTACATCGCCGGCTCCTGCTGCAGGAGCCGAGTATCCACGCTGCCGGGGCAGATGGTGATGACCCGGATGTCGTCCTTGCGTACCTCGAGCATGAGCGACTTGGCAAAGCCCAGCACGGCGTGCTTGGAGGCGGTGTAGGCGGCGCCACCGACAAACCCATTCTTGCCGGCGAGACTGGCGATGTTGACGATGGCGCCGCGCCGCCGCTGGCGCATGCCGGGCAGCACCGCCTGCGTCATGATGAAGAGGCCACGCACGTTGATGGCCATGGTCGCGTCCCAATCGTCAAGGGTGAGCTCGGCGATGGGACGGAAGCGCATGATGCCGGCGTTGTTGACCAGGACGTCTACCGGGCCCAGGTCACGTTCCACCTGGCTCACAAGCTCCTGGACGTCCGCGGGATCAGATACGTCGGCTCGGCGGCCCGTTGACTCGGCGCCCAGCGCGCGGAGTTCCTCCACGACGGCCTTCACCTTGCTCCCGGTGCGGGCGCAGACGCCGACGCGGTAGCCCGCGCCCGCGAGCGCCAGCGCGATGGCGCGGCCGATCCCTTCGGTGGCACCGGTGACAAGAGCGGTCCGGGGTTGGCTCATCCCTGCAACTTAGTGCGATGCCGAGCCGGCCGCCCCGGGGTTGCGCCCCAGCAGCTCGGCCACGTCCCGCTGCAGCGAGGCCAGCTGTTCCATGATTTCACGGTGACGGCCCGTGTCGGAGCGTCCCTGCCGGCTGCTGAATGTCAGGATGCCGTTGGGCGCGAGCGTCACCGCCTCCACTTCGGAGAGTGAATCGAACCCGCGCTCGTGGGCCGTGACCAGCAGTTCCGGGATGGTGATGCGGAACCGATCGAGGTTCTTCATTTCCGGGTGGCCGGCGCGCCAGAGCAGGACGCCGCTGCCCTCGCCCCGGAGCGGAGCGTCAGCGCGCCGCCAGAGTGCGCGGATCACCAGCGCGTTGATGGCGAGCAGCGCCAGCCCGCCGATCAGACCGCCCGAGAGCGAGGTGTCATTGCCGATGATCGCGTTCTGCACCGTGTTGGAGATGAGCAGCAGCACCACCAGGTCGAACGCGTTCATCTGTGCCAGCACCCGCCGGCCCATGAGCTTGAGCGCCAGGACGAGCAGGACATAGACGGCAAGGGGCCGGACAATCTTTTCCACCAGTGAGACGTGGCCGGTACCGGTGCCGAACTGGAGCAGGTTGGTGGCCAGGTCCTGCAAGGTTCCCGACATGCCGACTCCCGGGTAGGCGTTAGGATTCTTTCATGACGATTCCGCTGGGACGCGCCGGCCGGATGCAGCCCGGCAACCGCCCCGAGACCTGGCGCGGCCGCTTCCAGGCCATGCGCCACGTGCCCCGACTCCTCAAGCTGGTGTGGCAGACCGCACCACGCTATGCCGTCGGCGTGATAGTGCTCCGCCTCATGGGTGGCGTCATCCCGATCGGCCTGCTGTGGATCGGCAAGCTGATCGTGGATGGCGTGGTGGCGGCGGTCGAGGGCCGCGCCGCCGGCGTCCCCGCCGACTGGCGCTACCTGGCGCTGCTCCTTGCCGGCGAATTCGGCCTGGCACTCCTCGCGACCGTCGCCAGCCGCACCAGCGCGCTGCTCGAGAGTCTCCTGGGCGATCTCTTTGCCAATGAGACGAGCGTCCGGCTCATGCGTCATGCCGCGCAACTGGACCTGGAGCAGCTCGAAGATGCCGACATCTACGACCGGCTGGAACGGGCCCGGCGGCAGACCGTGGGCCGCCTCGCGCTGGTCACGCTGCTGCTGGGCGCCGTCCAGGGCGTCATCACCCTCGCCTCCATCATGACGGCGGTGGCGATCTACGTGCCCTGGCTGCTCCTGCTGCTGCTGGTGGCCGTGCTCCCGTCCTTCCTGGGCGAAACCCACTACGCCTCGCTGGGTTACTCGCTGCTCTATTCCTGGACCCCGCAGCGACGGCAGCTCGACTACCTCCGCTACATTGGCGCGAGCGATATCTCGGCCAAGGAGCTCAAGCTGTTCGGGCTCTCGGAATTCTTCGTGGGCCGCTACGACAAGCTGTCACGCGAATTCTACGAGGCCAACCGCCGGCTCTCCATCAAGCGCAGCTCGGTGTCGGTGGCGCTCAACGCCCTGGGCACCCTCGGCTACTACGCCGCCTACGCCGTCATCATCTATCTCGCGGTCATCCAATATCGCTCGCCCGCCGGCATCATCACCATCGGCACGCTCACCTTCCTGGCCGCCAGCTTCCGCCAGAGCCGCGACCTGCTCCAGGGGCTGTTGCTGTCGCTCGCGCAGGTATATGAGCAGAGTCTCTACCTGGATGACCTGTTCGGATTCTTCGAGATCAAGCCCAGGATGGGGATCCCTGTCCAGCCGCGGCCGGTGCCGGCCCCGATTCGCCGCGGCTTTGTCTTCGAGAACGTGAGCTTCCGCTATGCGGGACAGGAGCGGTGGGCGGTGCAGGGGCTGTCGTTTACCCTGGC
>DASSTP010000269.1:0-4753 GCA_035707845.1 Gemmatimonadales bacterium
CGGCCTGCCCGACTGGGTCTATCCCGGCGCGCTCGCCGTGATGGGACTCGGGCTGCCGGTGGTGCTCTTCACCGGCTACACCCAGTTTGTCGCCCGCCGCATGGCGATGGCGACCCCGACCTTCACCCCGGGCGGCACGCCGTCCCTCGCCTCGGCGCAGGGCACCATGGCAACGCTCGCGGTCAAGGCGAGCCCGCACGTGTCCTGGAACCGCGCCATGCGCGGCGGCATCATCGCCATCAGCGCCTTTGTGCTTCTCGTCGCGGGCTACATGCTCCTGCGCGCGCTCGGCATTGGCCCCGCCGGGTCGCTGTTCGCGTCGGGTCGCCTCGCCGCCAGCGACAAGCTGGTGGTGGCAGCGTTCGATGCACCGGAGTCGGATTCCTCGCTCGGCTCGACCATCGCCGAGGCGGTGCGCACCAATCTCTCGCAGAGCCAGGCGGTGCACGTCATGCCGGCGAGTGCCGTGGTGGGCGCGCTCCAGGAGATGCAGCGGCCCGACACGGCCCGTGTCGATTTCACGACTGCGCGCGAGATCGCCCAGCGCACCGGCGCCAAGGCTGTCGTGGCTGGCAGTGTCGTCCCCGCCGGCGCGGGGTATGTGCTCACGGTGCGCCTGGTGGCGGCGGAGAGCGGGGACGAACTGGCGTCGTTCCGGGAATCCGCGAAGGACGCGGGCGAGCTCATTCCCGCCGTGGATCATCTCACCAAGGCACTGCGCGGGAAGATGGGCGAATCGTTGAAAGCGGTGCGGGCGGCGCCGACGCTCGACCGGGCGACGACCGGCTCACTCGACGCGCTCCGCTACTATGCCGCCGGGCTCCGCGCCAACGATGTCGTGGGCGATTACGAGGGCGCGATCCGGGACTTCCACGAAGCGATCCGCCTGGACAGCACCTTCGCCATGGCGCACGTCCAGCTCGCCTATTCGCTCATGACGCTCGGTGGCCCGGCCCGTTTTGCGGAGGCCCGGTCGGCACTGAGCACCGCCTTCCGCCTGCGCGACCGGCTGCCGGAGCGGGAGCGGTACAATGTGGAAGGGGCCTACTACACGAGTGTCGTGCCCGACCGGCGGCAGGCGATTCCCGCGTTCCGCCGCGCAATCGAGCTGGATTCCAGCAACAGTGACGCCGCCAATTCACTTGCCATCCTGCTGGCCACCGTCCGCGACTACGCCGGCGCGGAGAAGATGTACCGGCTGTCGCTTGCCAGCGCTCCCGGCAACGGCACGATTCTCATGAACCTGGGGACCCTGTACTCGATCACCGGTCAGCATGCGGGCTTCGATTCGGTGATGGCGGAGCTGGCGGCTACAGGGGTGCCATTCCCCACCATGGGACCTCGTGCGCAGGAACTCTGGGGCCGGCGCGATTACGACGGCGCCGAGCGGATCTGGCGCGAGCAGGCGGACACGGCGCCCCCGCGTCGCGCAACGAATGCGCAGAACGGGCTGGTGGGCATTGACCTGCTGCGGGGCCGGCTGCGTGATGCCGAGCGCCTGAGCGCCCAGCTCAACGCAACCCGGGCACGGGTGCTGGGTGATACGGCGGATCCGGTCTTCGTTGCCTGGAACCAGTCAGCGATCGACGGCGAGATGCGCGGCGACGTGCCGCTCGGCGTGGCAACGCTCGATGCTGCGGCACGCGTGGCGGCAGGCCGGAACGTTCCCATCGCGACAGACCAGAGTCTCTGGCTGGCCTATGGCTACGCCCGCCTGGGTGAACCAGCCAAGGCGCGCGAGGTGCTGAGGCGCTACGAGGCGCGACTCGATCCCGAGACCCGCCAGCTGCAGACCGTCCTCCTGCGGCGGACACGCGGGGCCATTTTCCTGGCGGAGGGCAGGACCGACAGCGCCCTGGCGGCATTCCGCGAGAGTGACAACGAAGCCGACGGTCTCCCGACGCAGAGCTGCACCGTCTGCGTGCCGCTATTCCTCGGCTTCACGTTTGATGCCGCCCGGCAGCCCGATTCGGCACGCAAGTACCTGGCCCAGTACGTGGAGATGCCCGGCACCGGCCGCGCGTTCGTTGACCGCTATTACCTCGCACCCACGCTCTATCGCCTGGGCGAGCTCAATGAGGCGTCCGGCGATGTCGCTCGCGCCATCGAGTACTACGGGCGCTTCGTGGAGCTCTGGCAGCATGCCGACCCGGAACTCCAGCCGCGCGTGGCCGAGGCGCGGAGCAGGATGGAGAAGCTGACGCGCGCGAAGGGGTGAGGGCAGGGCGAGCAGGACGGGCAGGGCGAGCAGGGCGAGCAGGGCGAGCGGGGCGAGCAGGGCGAGCTTCGCAGCCGCCGAGCCGCCTACTCCCCCATAAACTCCCGCACCGCCTCCGCCACGCGTTCCGGCTGCTCGTCGGGCGCAAAATGGCCGCTGCCCTGTATCACGCCACCCCGCACGTCGGTCATGCCGGCGGCCTTCAGTCCGCTCACATACTGCTCCAGTCCCAGCCCCGGATCCCGTTCGCCTCGCAGGTAGAGCAGGGGCGTGTCATCAGTGTGTCCTGGTGCCGCCGAGTTGTCGTGCTCATCCTGCTCAAACGCCCGGTACCAGTCGAAGCCGGCACGGAGTGCGGATGTCCGCGCGTACGCGTCAACGTACGTCTCGCGCTGCTCTTCGCTCACGCCCTGGGGCGTGGCTGACAGTCTGTCATAGAAGAAATCGAAATACGCCGCCTGGTGCCCCGCCACCAGCGTCTCCGGCAGTGTCGGCACTGCGTGAAAGGCAAAGTGCCAGATGTGCGGGTTGCGCTTGACCTCGGGCCACGGCTCGACCCCCGGTATCGCCGTGTTCATGATGACCGCCCGGGCCACTCGGCCGAGTGCTGCACGAAGGTAGGCGAAGACGATCATGCCGCCGACATCGTGACCCACGAGGGTCACGTCCTGCAGCGCCAGCTGCTCCATCACGCCGCGCACGTAGGTCGCGAGGGTGCGCTTGTCGCTCCACGGCGGCGATGTTCTCGATCCGCCGACGCCCGGCAGGTCCATGGCGACAACGTGGAAGTCGCTGCTCAGCGTCACCATCACTCGCTGGAACGCCACCCAGCTTTCCGGCCACCCGTGCAGGAAGAATACCGCCGGCCGCCCCGCCGTCCCCGCCTCGGCCACATGAATGGAGAGGCCGTCAACATCCAGTTGCCGGTGGCGGAAGAGGTCGTCGAGAGGGAGGGTCATGGGTCGCGGGTCATGGGTCGTGGGACGCGAAGGCCGCCCCTACAACGCACCCTCGCAATGACGTGTCACCCGCGACCCGCGTCCCGCGTCCGTCTTGACCGCGCACACCACCCGCCCTATCGTCTCTCCAGGCGTGCAGGGCGCCTCCCGTCCGCGGGAAGGACCGAGTCCACCTGAGCAATGCCACGCGAAGCGTTCCATCACGCGAACCTCCTTCGCCCACGCCAGCGGACCGGGGCACTCGAGGAGGCTCGTCATGCCCGGCCGCTCCCTTCCGCTCGCACCCAATCTCCAGCACCTCAGGCACCAGGCCAAGGACCTGTTGCGCGCCATGCACGCCGGTGACGCCGAGGCGCTTGCCGATCTCCGGCAGTTTCATCCCAACCCACCACCTCCCGCCGACGCAAAGCTTGCCGATGCGCAACTCGTGCTCGCCCGCAGCTATGAGGCGCCCAGTTGGCCCCGGCTGGTGCAGGCCTGTGAGCTCATCGCCGCCATCTGGAACGATGACGAAGCCGAGGTGCGCCGGCTGATCAGCGCGAATCCCCTGCTCCTGCATGAGAGCGCCACCATTCGCGAGAGCCACTGGGGCCCGCCCATGAGCTTCGCCGCCAACGTTGGCCGCGACCGGATCATCCAGTTGCTGTACGACCTCGGCGCGCGTGACCTGGAATATGCCCTCGATCGCGCGGTGCTGCAGAGCAGGGTCAGCACTGCGGCGCTGCTGCATGGCCTGCTGGGCAAGCCCACGCCGCCGGATGACGCATTCGGTGGCCCGGCCTATACGCTCAGTGTGCCCGGAACCGAGTTCCTGTTTGCCACGGGAGCGCGGGTGCGGTTTGACGATGGGCGGCAGGACGCGCCGGTGGAAACGGTGATCGGTTCCGACAGCCGGAACCCCGAGGCCAAGCGCCGCATCCTCGCGCTGTACGCGGAGCATGGCTACGTCTATCCCGACACGCCGATCATGGCGTTTCATCGCGGCCGGTTCGACCTGCTGGAGAAGTTTCTGGCGCAGGATCCCCGACTGCTGGCGCGCCGGTTTGCCATCACGGAGATCTTCCCGCCGGAGGTGGGCTGTCGCCATCCGGCGTACGAGTGCATGGGGACGCCGGTGGACGGCGGCACGCTGCTGCACCTGGCGGTGTACTGGGATGAGCTGGACATGGCCGAATGGTTGCTCGACCGGGGCGCGGACGTGAATGCCCGCGCGGCGCTGGATGGCGACGGCTTTGGAGGCCACACGCCGCTCTTCAACGCCGTGGTCTCGCAGGCGGGGTTCTGGATGAACTACAAGAAGGCATGGACCCAGCGGCCGGAGGACGCGCGCTTCGCCGAGCTGCTGCTGGCTCGCGGTGCCGATCCCAATGTCAGGACATCAATCCGCATGCGTCTCGGAACCGGTCATGGCGACCATCGCCTCCGCGAGTTCCGCGACGTCACGCCGCTCTCCTGGGCGCGACGCTTCGGAAGCGACACGGTGCCCGGCGGGAAGCACAGCGAGCTGCTGTTCGTCAATCGGGCGGCGGTTCGGGTGATCGAGGGAGCTGGGAGGCGGGAATAGGGGCTAGGGGGT
>DASSTP010000270.1:0-18956 GCA_035707845.1 Gemmatimonadales bacterium
TCTTCTGGTGCACTGCCGACATCGGGTGGGTGACCGGACATTCGTATGTCGTGTATGGTCCGCTCGCCAATGGCGCCACCGTGCTGCTCTACGAAGGCGCTCCCGACTGGCCGGGCCGCGACCGCTTCTGGCGCCTGGTGGAGCGTTACGGCGTCACCGTGTTCTACACCGCCCCCACCGCCATCCGGGCATTCATGAAATGGGGCACGGACCATCCGGCGGGCCATGACCTCTCGACCCTTCGACTCCTGGGATCAGTGGGCGAGCCCATCAATCCCGAAGCGTGGATGTGGTATCACGCCAACATCGGCGGTGGCCGGTGCCCGATCGTGGATACCTGGTGGCAGACGGAGACGGGGGGAATAATGATCACACCGCTGCCCGGTGTCACTACCACCAAGCCGGGATCGGCGACCGTCCCCTTCCCCGGCATCAAGGCCGAGCTGGTGGACGCCCAGGGCACGGTGCTCGAGCAGGGCGGCGGATTCCTGACCTTGGCCCAGCCGTGGCCCGGGATGCTGCGCACCATTTACGGTGATGATGATCGCTACGTGCAGACGTACTGGAGCCGCTTTCCGGGACGCTACTTCGCCGGCGACGGCGCCAAGCTGGACGAGGATGGCTACTGGTGGGTGCTGGGCCGCGTGGATGATGTGCTCAACGTCGCGGGCCACCGCATCGGGACCATGGAAGTCGAGAGTGCACTGGTGGACCACCCGTCGGTGGCGGAAGCCGCCGTGGTGGGCCGCGCGCACGACCTCAAAGGCCAGGCGCTCTGCGCCTTCGTGACGCTGAAGGAGGGTGGTACCGCTGGTCCCTCGCTCAAGGATGACCTGCGCGACCACGTGGCCACCAAGATCGGCGCCATCGCCAAGCCCGACGACGTGATCTTCACCGCCGACCTGCCCAAGACCCGGAGCGGCAAGATCATGCGCCGGCTGCTCAAGGACATCGCCGAGGGCCGCGCCCTGGGCGACACGACGACCCTGGCCGACCCGGCGGTGGTGGCAAGGCTGAAGGAGCAGTACGAGGAATAGGGGGACAGACGGACAGATGGACAGATGAACAGTCCGCCTGAACTGTCCATCTGTCCATCTGTCCAACTGTCCAACTGTCCATCTAGATCTGGATCTGCGCCCCCAGCTCCACCACCCGGTTAGGTGGCAGGCCAAAGAAGGCGGTGGCGGAGCGGGCGTTGCGGGTCATCACCACGAAGAGCTTCTTCCGCCAGTAGGTCATCCAGTGCTCGCCCGCGGGGCCGCTCGCGCCCCGCTTGTAGTGCGTGGCAATCAGTGTTTCCCGCCCCAGGAAGAATGATGTCTGCATGATGCTCACCAGTCCCGGTGAGCCCTTGATGTCGCCGTCGTCGAGCCGCCGCAGCACGGCGGGCACGTTGGGTGTCTCCATGAAGCCGGTCCGGACGATCACCTGGTAGAAACCGGAGCCGAGATCCCGGCTCTCGATCCGATCCTTGTCCCAGACCACCGGCACTTCCTCGGTGATCACCGACATCAGGATCACCCGCTCGTGCAGCACCTTGTTGTGCTTGAGGTGGTGCAGCAGCACCGGCGGGGCCACGCCCGTGGCGCTGGTCATGAAGACCGCGATGCCGGGCACCCTCACCGGCTTCCGCCGTTCGATATCCTGGAGGAAGAGCGAGAGCGGCAGGCTGTTCTGCTGGACGATGTCGGCCAGCTTGTCACGACCGCGCTTCCAGGTGGTCATCAGGATGTAGGCGATGCCGGCCACCATCAGCGGGAACCAGCCACCATCGGGAATCTTGACCAGGTTGGCTCCGAAGAAGGCCAGGTCTACCGCGAGGAACAGCCCGGTCATCAGGCCGGCTCGCCAGAAGCCCCAGTGCCAGTGATCCCGCGCCACACGGTGGAAGAGGAGACTGGTGATGATCATCGTCCCGTTCACCGCCACGCCGTAGGCCGCCGCCAGGTTGGTCGAATTCTGGAAGCCCAGCACCAGCAGGATGCAGGCGACGCCAAGCGCCGTGTTGATCTCGGGGATGTAGATCTGCCCCATCTCGCTGCTGGACGTATGGATGATCGTCACGCGCGGACTGTACCCCAGCTGTACCGCCTGTCGTGTCAGCGAGAAGGCGCCCGAGATGAGCGCCTGCGACGCCACGATCGCGGCCATCGTGGCGATCACCACCATCGGGTAGTGAAACCAGCCGGGCACCAGCTGGTAGAACGGATTCACGGCGGCGGCCGGCTGCTCCAGCAGCAGCGCCGCCTGCCCGAAGTAGTTGAGCAGCAGCGCCGGCAGGCAGACCGCAAACCACGCCACCCGGATAGGACGCTTGCCGAAATGCCCCATGTCGGCGTACAGCGCCTCGCCACCGGTCACCACCAGCACCACGGCGCTCAGCACCAGGAAGCCGGCCACCTTGTCGCGAATGAAGAGGTCGATCGCGTGCCACGGGTTGATCGCGGCGAGCACTGCCGGATGCATCAGCACGCCATGCAGTCCCAGCGCGGCGATGCAGACGAACCAGGTCACCATGATGGGACCGAAGACCTTGCCGATCAGCGCGGTCCCATGCTTCTGCATCCAGAACAGCCCGGTCAGGATGATGATGGCAATGGGGATGACGAGATGCTCCAGCGCCGGCGACTCGCTCAGCCCCTCGACCGCACTCAGCACGGTGATGGCCGGCGTGATGATGCCGTCGCCATAGAGCAGCGCCGCACCGAACAGCCCCACACCCACCAGCAGCCAGTGCCCCACTGCGCGGCCGCCGCGTGGCCGCACCAGCGCCAGCAGCGCCAGGACGCCGCCCTCGCCCCGGTTGTCGGCCCGCATGACGAAGCCGATGTACTTGAAGGAGATGACAAAGGTGAGCGCCCAGAAGACCAGCGAGAGCACGCCCAGGATATTGGCGGGCGTCGGGGCCACGCTGTGGTGGCCGGTGAAGGCCTGCTGGATGGCGTACAGCGGGCTGGTGCCGATGTCGCCATACACCACGCCAATGGCGCCGAGTGACAGGCCCGCCAGCACCTTCCCGGTCGGGTGTTCCTTTTCGTGGCTTGCGGAACCGCTCACCCGCTGACGCCCCTCAGCCGCCGAAGGTCAAGCAGAGACATGATGAAAATGAGGGTGATGATGACCGCGGACCCGACGCACCAGCGGCAGATAGCGTGGATGACGAACAGCTCGAGCGCCGTCAGGTAGACTGCGAAGAGGGTGCCGATGCCGGCCATGATCACCAGCCAGCGGCTGGGCCAGCGCGCCAGTTCGAGCGCCGGCTTCGTCGCGATGAGCGCCACGATGAGCAGCGCCACATATCCCAGCAGCCCGATGAGCGACACCTCGACGCCCAGGAACCGGCTCCAGCTGGAGAGCTGGACGGTTTCGCAGCTGCCGGTGCCGCAGGCCAGCGTGCCGATGAGGCCAAGCTTGAAGAGGTAGAGATAGGCGGCCAGGATCACCCCGGCGAGCGCCAGCACGGCCGCGGCCATGCGGTATTTCATTGCGCCCGCTTGACGGCGATCAGCGAGTCCACGACGTGCTTGAACTGGTCATAGCTCAAGGGCTCGTAGAGCCGCCCCGCAATGAGGAAGGTGGGCGTGGAGTTCACCCCCAGCGCCACCGCCTCCTGGTAGCTGGCCTCGATCCGCCCCGCGTAGCGCGCCGACGCCATGCACTCGTTGTACTTGTTCACGTCCAGGCCGGCGAGTTCCGCGTATTTCTCGAAATGCCCGGCGGCGCCGCCACGTGCCCAGTCGGTCTGGCCCTGGTACAGGAGGGTGTGCATGGGCCAGAACTTTCCCTGATCGTCGGCACAGGCCCCGGCGTGCGCGGCCAGCCGGGCGAAGGGGTGCATCTGGAGCGGCATGTCGCGGTAGCGCCAGCGTACCAGCCCGGTCTCGATCAGCCGGCTCTTGACGTCAGGAAAGGTGACGATGTCGAAATCGGCGCAGAAAGGACACTGGTAGTCGGCGTATTCGGTGATCTCCACTGGGGCGGAGTCGGATCCCAGGAGGTAGCCCCGGAAACCCGCCGTATCGGCGGGCGTGATCACCACATTGGCCGGGATGCTGACGGTCCGCTTCCTGGACAGCTGCCAGCCGAGAAAGGCGAGCCCCGCCACCGCCACCACCCCGAGTGTTACATAAAAGCCCTTCATTCTGCTGGGCGCTGCCGCCATGGCTCGTCATCCTCCGGGTCGTCGTTCAGGAAATCGGGATCACGCTGCGCATCTTCCACGATCCGCCGGTTTTCCGCGGTTTCGGGCGTGTCGTAGGTCTGGCGAACTTCATAATGAAACAGCTCGCTCCGAATTTCACCCAGCCGGCCGATCAGCTCGGGAACAGCGCCGAGGAGCGCGTTGTTAGCATCGAGTTCAATGATCCGCTGCGCGATTTCGCGCAGCAGCTCCTTCAGCCGTTCGGCCCGGTCCTTGCCATAGATTTCGTCGTGCTCGGTCATGATTCTGCCGCCTGATGGGCAGCAAATCTAACCCGGACGACCGGAAAACGCCGATTTTCGTTCGTTTGCACCAAATGGTGCAACCTCACTATATTGCGGCCTCAAATCAGATTCCAAAAAGGATGGTGCATGAGCAAGAAGAAGAACCGACGTGCAATGCCCTCGGCGTCCCCCTCCGTATTCGAGCAGGCACGGGACGAGCTGTTCAGCCACATTCTCCGTTGCGGCGTCATCGATGCGCTGCCGGAGCACCAGAAGGACTGGTTCGATGATACCATGGGGTATCTCACGGACCGGTATGAGGAGCTGACCGACGAGGAATTGAGCCAGCTGCGGGTGCTGGGCGAGCGGTACTGCCAGCCGGTGCGACGGGCCGAACCCGTCGGCTCCGCCTGAGCGCCGCCGCGTAACGTCGAAGGCCGGGGTTTCCGCCCCGGCCGCGTCATTTCGGGAACCATCGCGCTCGCCAGCCGAGCGCCAGGCGGACGCCTCCGCCAAAACCGGCTTCCAGAATCCAACCGCTGGCCGCGCCGGGATTGGTTTCCGCACCGATGATCAGTTCCAGGTAGCCCCGCGTGTCGCCCTGCTGCTCGAGGGCCAGTCCGCCGCCGCCGTACAGCCCCATCCCATGTTTCAGCCCCGGGCTGAGCAGGAAATGCCCGGCTAGCTCGCCTCGCGCGCCGAGACCGCCGTCGCCGCCACCCAGCGCACCGGTGAGCGCCACGCGCATGCGATGCGTCACCCGCAGGCCCCCATACACCGCCCCGCCAACGAGCGATGAATCGCGCAGCAGCGCCATGCCTTCGACGCCAAATTCGCGCGCTGTCTGGGCGCTGCCTGTTGCCGGTGCGGCAAGCAGCAAGACGCTCAGCGCCAGGCGCTGAGCGCCCAGCAGCAGACGGGAAACAGTTGAGGAGTGATGGCCGTTCGCGGCCACCGCGCCGCCGGGCGCTGCAGTTCGCTCGGTTGGCGGACTTGCTAACTCGGGCTGCCGCTCACTGACGCGCCCTCTGGCGCGGTAGCCCGCTCGCTCCTGCCGAGCCGTCGAGCCGCCGAGCCGCCGAGTCACAGCGCGTCCCGTGTCCGGCGTCTAGACGAGCCGGATTTCATGCGTCACTTCGATATCTGGCGCCAGTGACGCGAGCACCGAGCAGTACTTCTCCACCGAGAGATTGACCGCCCGCTCGGCCTTGAGCATATCGAGCCCCTCGCCCGCCAGCTCGAAGATGTAGTGGATCTTCTCGAAGCGGCGGGGTTCCTTCTCGCGGCGCAGGCCGTGCGCCAGCACCTTCAAGGACTCGAGACCCACCCGCATCTTCTCGAGAATCAGCACCACATCACTGGCGGCGCAGGCCGCCCCGGCCAGGAGCAGCGTCACCACCGGGCTTGGCGCCTCATCCGAGTTTCCGTCAATGAGACTGGTCGGCTTGCCCGGCGCCCCGCCGCGAAAGAGGAGCTTGCCTTCCCACACTATCTCAGCATCACGCGTCAATGACATCAGGACGTTCCAGGTGAAGATTAGCGATCGAGCCGCTGGCGGGCCCGCGGTGCCACGCGCTGGTAATCCCAGATGGCGTACAGCGCGACAGCGGTGGTGGCCCACGCCATTGGCCGCAGGAATTCGGAATCGAGCAGGAACGCGAGCAGGGTGAGCACCTGCGCCACCGTCACCGCCTTGCCACCGGCCCGCGCCGGGATGGCGGAGGGCCGTCCGCTCACCATCGTGGTGACGAAGGCCACCGCCGCGGCAATGTCCCGCAGGAGCACACCCACGATCTCGAATGGCTCCAGCCGCCCCGAGAATGCCACCACCCCGAAGGCACAGCCCATGAAGAGCTTGTCGGCGAGCGGGTCGATGAATACCCCGAAGCGCGAGGACCCGAAGCGCCGGGCCAGCGGACCGTCGAGCAGGTCGCTCGCAGCCGCCGCCGCCAGGATGGCGAGCCGGATGAACTGGTCGGGAATGAGCACGAACGCGAGCGCCATGGGCACACGCAGGACGCTCAGCACGTCGGCAGTCGTGACGCGACGCTCTTGCTCGCCCTTCCGGGCAGGACTAGCTTCTGCCAACCTCACCCTCGCGGGTCATGGACCACCGCTCATGATATCCGGTTGCGCGCTTCCCGAGCGACAACGATACCCGCGCGCGGAGATCTTCCTCAAGGCGGGGTGCACGGCGTGACCTGGGCCCAGCATTTCGGCGACCTTGACAACTTGCCTCCGATGCGGCTCGGTGACGCCGATGCGCTGGGCGCCGTCCTGGTCGCCGCGGCAGGCGCCATGGGCATCACGCCGCTTGGTTCGCCCACCATTCGCACCGGTGCCGACACCTGGGTGGCCGCCCTGCTCTGCCCCGACGCCCACGTCATCCTGCACGCACTGCCCAATGAGCGCCGGTGCGTCGTAAGTATCGCCGCGCGCGACCCGGCCGCGGTCCAGCGCGGGCTTGACGTCATCACCCGCCGCCTCGCGACGGCCGGCCAGTAACTTCCCACACCACCGCGCGCCCCAGGGCCCGCGCCAGCATGACCAGCGGCGATTCCCCGGAAAATGCCCCGGCGATGGCATAGAGCATTCGGGGCGGGAAGTCCGGCTCGGCGGCGATGGCATACACCGGATCCCAGCGCACTGGCCGCAAGCGACCCTTGAAGCGGTCGAGTCCCGCAAAATTGTAGAAGCGCCGCCCGTGCAGCCGCACCCAGCCCAGCACAAACCGGAGCCAGAGCGGCTCCTTCGGCACGTCCGCCGCCGGGACGTGCTGCGACAACGGCGCGAGGCCAAGCGTCACGAAGCGACTCTCCTCCGCCGCAAAGGTTCGCATCGCCGCGTCCACCAGCAGGTCGGTGGTGCCGTTCACGGCGTTGTGTCCCCGCACGAACTGCTCCACCAGCCACCCATGGCGCGCTGGGACCGGGGATGCGATGAGAAAGGCAATTACCTGCCCTGACCGGCTCGCCACGAAGACCCGTCGCCCGGCGAGGCGCGACAGCGTCTCCGGCTCGACCAGGAAGTGCAGCGGCGGGAGGCCGCGGGTGGAGAGCCATTCATCCAGGCAGCGGCGCAACGCCGGATGCTCCTCGGCGAGCGCCACCGGCCATTCCTGCACGGTGACACCCTTGTTGCGTGCCCGGTGGAACTGGGCCCGGAGCGACGCGTGCGCCCGGCAGATGCCGTCCCAGTGCTGCGGATCCCACGCCGGCTGGGCACCGAGCAACGCCATGGAATGTCGGGGCGACTTGCGGTAGAGCTGTTCCAGCCGCTGCTCGGCGCCGAAGTAGCAGACGCCAAGGCCGCTGCGCCGCGAGGCGGCTTCGAACTCGGCGGCAACTTCACCGAGCCGAACTCGTTCGGCGACGGGTGCGCCCGCTACCACCCGCACGCCGGCGGCCTCGACGTAGCCCACGACCGCATCACCGGCAGCGCTGAACCAGTGGCGGATGCCGGGATTGATGATCTGGTAGGATGTGGCGTTCCAGCCGTGCTCGAGCACGAGCGCACGAGCACGTTCCAGGCTCACTTCTCCGGCGGCTCCGCACTGGAGGCGTCAAAGTCGAGCGACGCGGAATTCAGGCAGTACCGGAGCCCGGTGGGCTTGGGCCCATCAGGAAAGACGTGGCCCAGGTGCGCCGCGCACCGCGCGCAATGCACCTCGGTACGGGCCATGCCAAGTTTCCGGTCTTCCTTGGTCTCGACGACGTCCGCATTCACCGGCTGGGTAAAGCTGGGCCAGCCGGTGCCGGATTCGAACTTGGCGTCCGACGAGAAGAGCGGCTGGCCGCAGGCCACGCAGCGATACATCCCTTCGGTATGGTTGTCCCAGTACTTGCCGGTGAAGGCGGGCTCGGTGCCTTCCTGCCGGGTGACACGGTACTGCTCGGGGCTCAGCCGCTCGCGCCATTCGGCGTCGGAGAGATGCTGCCAGTCGGGGTCGGGGGATTTGGGCATGGGGGAATCGCCGGTTATGGGTCGTAAGTCGTAAGTCGTAAGTCATAAGTCGTACGACTTATGACTGTCTTCCTCTTACCACTCCCTCGGCATGCGTTCCAGCCGCAAGGGCCGAGGCAGCGGCGGCCTGCACGGCATCGGCCGTGACGGTCCGATAACGCTCGCCCGGGTCGTCGAGTTCCTCCAGTCCCTCGCCGATGATCCACGCCTCGAGAATCTCGCCGGCCACGGCGCTGGCACTCTGGCGCCGCACCCGAAGCTGGCCATCGAGATAGCGAATGGCGTCACGCAACTCGTCAGCAGTGACCGGTTCGGCCGCGAACTGCTGCAGCTCACGAAGCATGGCCGAACGCGCCTCGTCTTCCCGCTCGGGGGAAGTCGCGATGTAGCTGACCATGGCGCCACCGCGACCGCGCTGCCAGCCGCTCAGGAGCACCGTGTAGGCCAGCGACCGGCGGTCACGGAGCGCCTCGAAGAGCCTGCCGCCCAGGCCGCTCGCAATCGCGGCCCAGACGTTGGCGGCAATGCGCTCCTGGTCGCGCCGTCGAGGGCCGGGAAAGACCATCGCCAGGGCGGTCTGCGCCCGGTCGCGCTCGACCACCCGGTGGTCGGGCTGGTGCAGCATGGCAACCGGGTGAGCCGCATTTGCCTCATGCGGCCCGGGCAAGTCGCCGAAGACCCCGCTGAGCGTGTCGCTCAGCGCATCCGGTGCAACGTCACCCACTGCCACGACCACCGGGCGCGCCTGCCGGCGCGCCGATGCCAGCCAGCGTTGCACATCCGCCGCCTCGAAAGTCGCCAGCGTCTCCTCGGTGCCGTGCATGGGGAGACCGTAGCCGGCGTCACCGAACGCCGCGCGGAACGCGAGTTCGAACGGGTACCGGAACATGTCGTCGGTGGATTGGCGCACTTCCTCGGCGAGCAAGTCGCGCTCGCGGCGTACCGCGTCGGGATCGAAGCGCGGGGCGTCGAGCAGCAGCCGAAGCAGCTCTGCCGTCCGTCCCGCGTGCTCCGCCAGCACGCCCGAGCCGAAGCCGAACCAGTCCGACGCCATCACTGGGGCAACCGTTCCTCCCAGCGCCTCGAACGCGAAAGCGAGCTGACGGGCGTCGAGGCGACCGGCGCCACGAATGGCGGACCGGACAGCCAGCGCGCCGAGTCCCGCCTCATGCGGAGCATCGAACCGGGTGCGCGGGTAGTAGATGCCGAGTGAAACCAGCGGGACGCCGGGCTTCTGGCGCACAAGAATGTCAACGCCAGGGAGCGCGGTGTGCGCCACGCCGTGCGCCTCCTTCCGGTGCCCGGCGCGCGCCTCGCGCACGGGAGGCGTCCACTCGCCGCGCGGCGCGGCCACCACCCGTGAGGCTGGCCTGGCGAAGACATCACGGAGATCGTCCGCGCCCAGCTCGGCTCCCTCGTTCTCAGGCAGGTAGACCACCGCTGAGACCGAGCCCGGGTCCAGGTACTTCGCCGCAACATCGCGGACGTCCCCGGCAGTGATGCGCTCGAGCCGCTCATAGTCTTCGTCGAGGAGATCGGTGCTGCCGAGCGCTTCGGCGCCGGCCAGCGCCATGGCCCGGCCTTCCATCGACTCCATGCGGCGCGACCACTGGTACTTGAGCAGCGCGCGTGCGCGCTCGATGTCCGTCTCGTCGGGCCCCTGATGCGCGAGGCGATGGATGGCCTGGCTCATGCCGTCGAGTGCCTGTCCCAGCCGTTCGGCCGGCAGGTCGGCGCCCACCGAGAAGACGCCGATCTCGGTCGGTGAGTAGTGATAGGCACCGACTCCCGTGGCAGTGCCGGCTTCGCGCAGCTGCTGATAGAGCCATGAGCCGCGACCTGACGCGAGCACCGCGGCGGCGACGTCGAGCGTAATGTTGTCGGGATCGAGGGATGGGACGCCCCGCCAGCCGAGCACCAGCTCCGCCTGGGTCACGTCACCGCGCAGCGTTCGCGCCCGCACGTCGTGATGTTCCGGCTCGCCGGGCGACGGGTCCACGGCACCGGGCGCCGGCACCCAGTCCTCGTAGCAGGTGGCCGCGAGCGCAAGTGCGGCATCGGCGTCGATGTCGCCCACGATGCTCACGATCACCCGCTCCGGCACATAGCGCGAACGATAGTAGCCCACGATGTCGTCGCGGGTGTAGCGCTCCAGCTGCTCGATGCTGCCGATGCGCCAGCGGCGAATCCGGTGACGATCGAACATCACCTCGTTGAGCGTCTCGGCCGCCACGGCTGACGGACTGTCCTTTTTCCGCTTGGCTTCCTCGATGATCACCTGCAGCTCGCGCCGGAGTTCATCGGCGTCGATCAGGGAATTGCGCAGCGCGTCGCTCTGGATGGCGAGTGCCTGCGCCAACCCCTCGGGCGGCAGCACCACGAAGTACGCCGTGTGGTCGTAGGCAGTGTGGGCGTTGAGGTAGCCACCGAGTCCCTTGGTCTCCCGCGCCACGGCGCCGGGCCCACGGGTGGGCGTGCCCTTGAAGAACATGTGCTCCAGCACATGCGATACGCCAACCCAGTGATCGGGCTCGTCGAAGAAACCGGCCTTGACGTGAGTGACGACCGAGACGGCCGGCGCGGATGCGTCGCGCTGCGCGAGGAGGGTGAGGCCGTTGGAAAGTACGGTGCGGCGGAGGCCGGAGGTCCAGCGGGAGGGAGCGGAGATGGTCATGGGGGAAGATAGCCAGACGGGAAGACGGGAAGACGGGAAGGCGGGAAGATCTGGAGGAATGAATACTTCCCGTCTTCCCGTCTTCCCGTCTTCCCGTCTATACGACTATGCGAACCACCCCCGCCGCCGCGCTCCCGCGAATGAACGCCTCGGCACTGGTCACCGGGATCACCACGCCGGTTTCCGCGTGGCCCTTCCGCGCATGGCCCATCATGAATTCGCTGAGCGATGCGCCGCGCCATTCGTGCTCGGCGTCCTTCATCTGCTGCACGATCTCATCCCAGGTGCCGCGCAGCGTGACGCCGTTCAGCGTCGCCACTTCGTGCTGGCCACCGCCAGGCGTGCGGCGGGTGGCGTGCGGGTCCGTCAGCAGCGCGGCGAACAGTTCCAGCTGGGTGGGATCCCGCAGCGAACCGTCGGGCTGCTGCGCTTCCACCTCGGCGAGCAGCATGTCGAGCGCGTCCGGTTCGGCGGTGAGCTGCTCGAGACGCTGGACCCACGGCGCAAGCTCCGGATCGTCATCCGGCAGCCGGTAGACGCTGCGCTTCAGCTCGATGATGCGCCAGAGCGCCAGTTCATCGAAATGATCCTCGGGACGGGTGCGCTCAAGATGATGCAGTGCGGCGTCACTCTCGCCCCGGTCGTAGAGCAGGTTGGCCAGGTAGATGCGCGCCTCGGCGAAATCCGGCTCGAGCGCCAGCGCGCGCCGCAGCCAGTAGAGGGCGTCGCCCTCCTTGCCCAGCCGATGGGTTGCGTAGCCGAGCGACGCGGCGGCATCGGGAGAGTCGGGGTGAACCTGGTTGGCCAGCTCGAAGAAGCGATGTGCCGCGCCCGTCAGCCCCTCGCGGAAGAGCGAGCGTCCCACCTGCATCATCAGGTCGTGATCGTCGGAGAACCCGAGCTCGAGAATGCGCTCGAAGGCCTTGATGGCGCCGGCGCGGTTGCCGAGCCGAAGCAGCGTCTCGCCCATGCCGGCGAGGCCGTCTTCGTGGTCGGGATCGAGGGCGAGCGCGGCTTCGAACGAGCGCCTGGCCCAGGCAATTTCTTCGCGTGCGAGATAGGCGTAGGCCAGCCCCACATGGAGCTCGACCGCGTGCGGATAGAGTGTCACACCTTCCCGAAGCACCGTCAGCGCCTCGTCGTACCGTCCCTCGTTGTACAGCTGGTGGGCCTGCTCGTCGAATTCGTCGGAGCTGCGGAATGCTTCCGACATCGGCCGGGCCTCCGGGTATGAGGGGATGATGGGGGGAAGGTAAGGTCGAGGGGTCGAGGGGTCGAGGGGTCAAGGGTCAAAGCTGGTCGAAACGTCGAGGGGCCAAGCTGGTCAAGAGGTCGAGCTTGACCACTCGACGTCTCGACTCCTCGACTCCTCCCCTTGACACCCCATCTCCCCCTACTAACTTACCGACCGGTCAGTTAATTAGGTGTTACGCAATGGAACGAGAGCCCGAACCCAAATCCCCCTGCGACCGCGAGCCACGCTGGCAGCGGCGGCCCGAGAATCGCCCCGACGAGATCCTCGCCGCGGCTCTCCAGGTCTTCAGCGAGCAGGGCTACACCCGCGCCCGGCTGGAGGACGTGGCCCAGCGCGCCGGGGTGAGCAAGGGTACCCTCTACTGCTACTTCGACTCGAAGGAAGCCCTCTTCCGCGCCACCGTGCGCCGCCACATCGTGCAGCGCCTGACCGATTTCCAGGCCCAGCACGATATCGGCGATGCCTCCCCGACCGAACTCCTCCACAGCTTCATCACCGCCATGTGGCGGACGCTGATGGATGACCGGCTGGTGGACATTTCCCGCCTCATGCACCGGGAGCTGGCCCACTTCCCCGAACTCGCCCGGTTCTATTCCGACGAGGTCATCCTCGCGACGCGCCGCACCCTCGATGGCATCATCCGGCGCGGGGTGGAGCTGGGCGAGTTCCGGGTCGTGAAGCACGGTTTTGCCAGCCGGGCCATCCAGATGCTGGTGGTGCACGCCGCGCAGCTGCAGAGCTTCTTCGCCACCTACGACCCTGACGCGCTGAGCGATGCCCAGGTCCTGGAAGGCATCACCGATCTTCTCCTCAACGGGCTCCTCGCCCCTTCGGTAACGATCAAGCAATGATCCGACGCACTCTTGTGGTTCTGCTGGTTCTGGCGCTCAGCGCTCAGCGCTCAGCGCTTAGCGCACAGCAGCCTTCCGACACTATCCTCCCCGTCCCGCTCACCCTCGAAGCCGCCATGCAGATCGGCCGGGAGCGAGCCACGACGGCGGCCCTGGCCCGGCTCAATGCCCGGGTTGCCGATGCCCGTGTGGGTGAGCGCCGTGCCGACCTGCTGCCAAGCATCAGCGGCGGCGCCACCTTCGGGCGCCAGACCATGAACCTCGATGAATTCGGCATCGCCGAGTTTACCGGGGTCACCGATCCCTTCAACATCTGGCGCCTGACGCTGGCGGGGAGCCAGACCGTCTTCGATCCGGCCGCGCTGACCCGCGTTGCCGCGGCGCGCGACAGCGCCGTGGCGGCCGGGCTCGACGCGCGCGCCGCCGGCAACCTGGCCGCGACCGAGGCGGGCGTCGCCTACCTGCGCTATGCCGCGGCGCTCGAGACGGTGCGCGCCCGCGAAGCGGACAGCACTATCGCCGCCTCGCTCTACCAGCAGGCCCGCGATCTCCTGGAGGCGGGGGTGAGCGCGGCCATCGACGCGACCCGGAGTGAGGTGGCCTTCGCCGCTTCGCGCACCGACCTGGAACTGGCCCGCAACCAGCGGGACCGTGCCCGGCTCGACCTGAGCCGAGCGCTGGCCATGCCGCCCACGGTCAATCTGGTACTCCCCGACTCGATCGGCAGCATTGCCGTGGGCATCCCGGTTGATCCCGATTCCGCTGTTGCCTACGCGATGACGCATCGCGCGGAAGTCGCGGCCGAACTCGCTCGCACTCGTTCCGTCGAGCGGTCGGTGACCGCGGTGCGACGGGAGCGACTTCCCTCCCTCGGGGTGCAGGGGGCAGTGCAGGAAACCGGCCCCGCGCTCGACCGGCTCTCCAACGTCTGGCACGTCGAAGTGGGCGTGAAGGTGCCCCTGCTCGACGGCTTCCGGCGGGAGCGCCGCATCGAGGAGCAGTCGCTCCGGCTCGACGCGCAGCAGATCCGTGAAAGTGACCTGCACCGCCGTGTCGCAACCGAAGTGCGCAGCGCCCTGCTCGACCTTTCTTCCGCGCACCAGCAAGTGACCCTCGCCGAGACGCGCCTGCGCCTCGCGGAGGATGAACTGGCCCAGGCGCGGCAGCGGTTTGCCGCGGGGGTGGCCGGCACGGTGGAAACCTCGAATGCCCAGGGTTCCGTCGTGGCCGCGCGCAACGGACTGATTCAGGCGCACGCCGCGCTGGGCACCGCGGAAGTCGGCGCCATGCAGGCCGTGGGCCTGCTCAACAATGAACAATGAACATTCGACTGGAATCATCATGGCAACCGATGTCCTGAATGGCCCCGACGTGCAGCGTGAGCAGGCGTACGTAGTGGATGACGCGGTGGAGGTGCGTCCGCGCCGCCGCTTCAATCCATGGCTGATTGCCGCCGTGATCGGCGCGCTGCTGCTCGCGTGGGGCGTGAAGCGCTACCTGTATGGCCGCAACCACGAATCCACCGACAATGCGCAGGTGGACGGGCACATCACGCCCATCGCGCCGAAGCTGCCGGCGTTCGTGGCGCGCGTGCTGGTCGATGACAACGCGCATGTGACGGCCGGCGATACGCTGGTGGTGCTGGATGACCGGGACGTGCGCGTGCGGCTGGAGCAGGCCCAGGCCGACCTCGCCACGGCACGGGCTGCGGCCGGCGCGCGGGGCGTGGGCCAGGCGGAAGCGCAGCTCAGCTCCACCCGCGCATCGGCGGCGAGCGCGCAGGCCGCCGTGGTCGCGGCCGAAGCTGCTGCCCGAAAGGCCGACGCTGACCTGGCCCGTTACCAGGGGCTGGCCGCCAAGCAGATCGTCTCGGCGCAGCAGCTGGACGCGGCCCGCGCGGCCGCCGAGGCGGCGCACGCCAACCTCGACGCGGCGCGCCGGCAGGCGTCGGCGGGGGGCAGCAACGTCACCGCCGCCGCCGCCAATGTCCGTGCGGCCGATGCCAGGCTGGCCGCGGCGCAGACCGCGGTGGACAACGCCCAGCTGCAGCTCTCCTACACCGTGATCACTGCACCGGCGAGCGGGGTGGTGGCCCGCCGCAGTGTCGAGCCGGGTGAACTGGTGCAGGTGGGCCAGCAGCTGATGGCGGTGGTGCCGGACAGCGGTGTGTGGGTGACCGCCAATCTCAAGGAAACCCAGCTCGAGCACGTGAGCCCGGGCGACTCCGCCGAGTTCTCGGTGGACGCCTATCCCGGCATCACGTTCCATGGCGCGGTGCAGAGCCTGTCGCCGGCCACGGGGGCGCGGTTTGCACTGCTGCCACCCGATAACGCCACCGGAAACTTCACCAAGGTGGTGCAGCGGGTGCCGGTGCGGATCGCCGTTGACCATCCCGCGGCCGCGGACCATCCGCTCCGGCCGGGCATGAGCGTCGAAGTCACCATCACGACGCACTGACGATGGCGACGCTGGCCCTGCCCGCCCGGCCTGCACCGAGGGACCGGGCGGAGGTCTTCCAATATCGGTACATCATTGCGTTCGCGGTGGTGCTGGCGAGCGTCCTCGAGCTGGTGGACACCAGCATCGTGAATGTGGCCATTCCCCACATGATGGGGAGCCTGGGCGCCACGCTCGAGGAGATCGCATGGGTGAGCACCGGCTACATCGTGGCCAACGTGATCATCCTGCCGCTCACCGGCTGGCTCTCCGATCGCTTCGGCCGGCGGAACTACTACACCGGCTCCATCATCCTCTTCACCGCCGCGTCGTTCCTCTGCGGCAACGCGCATTCGCTGGAATGGCTGGTGAGTGCCCGGGTGCTCCAGGGGATCGGCGGCGGCGCGCTCATCTCCACGGCGCAGGCCATCCTGTTCGACGTCTTCCCCATGCACGAGCGGGGCAAGGCGATGGCCATCTTCGGCATGGGTGTCATGGTGGGCCCGACCCTGGGCCCGACGCTCGGCGGATGGATCACGGACAACTATTCGTGGCCCTGGATCTTCTACATCAACATTCCCCTCGGCATCCTGGCCGCCATCATGACGTGGCGCTATGTGCCGGAGCCCGAGCATACCGTGGACACCCGCACGCCAGTCGACTGGCTGGGGCTTGCCCTGCTCATCCTGGGCATCGGCGCGCTGCAGGTCCTGCTCGAGCGAGGCGAGGCGCACGACTGGTTTGATTCCCGTGAAATCATCACGGAAGCCATCGTGGCCGGCATTGCCATCATCGCGTTCCTCTGGCATGAGTGGACCACCGAGCATCCGGTGGTCAACCTGCGGATTCTCAAGAACCGCCAGCTCTTCGCGGGGACGGCGTTCGGCCTGGTGCTGGGCTTCGGCCTCTATGCCAGCGTCTTCGCGCTGCCGGTCTTCCTGCAGGCCAACCTGGGCTACTCGGCGTGGGACACGGGGCTGGTGATCCTGCCGGGTGCCATTGCGAGTGCCATCACCATGGCGATCGTGGGACGGCTGAGCCACAGGGTGGACAACCGGCTGATGATCTTCCTGGGCGTGCTGCTCTTCATGTACGCCATGTGGCTGCACTATCACTTCACGCTCGACATCGGCATGGGCGACCTCTTCTGGCCCATGATCTTCCGGGGCGTGGGGCTGGGGCTCATCTTCGTGCCGCTCTCCCAGCTCGCGGCAGCCGACCTCAAGTCGAACGAACTGGCGCAGGGCACCGGCCTGTTCAACCTGTCACGCCAGCTGGGCGGAAGCTTCGGCATCGCGGTGGCCGCCACCCTGCTCACCCGCTTCACCGAGCAGAGCCGGGAAGCGTTGCGGGCGCACCTGGACCTGGGTGAGCCGATGACCCGGCACTGGCTCAGTGGCGCAACGGCGCGGATGCAGCAGCTGGGCGGGTCAGTGTCCGACGCGCACACCAAGGCGCTCGCCCTGCTGGACGGCACCCTGCATCAGCAGGCAAGCGTGGTGGCCTTCGAGAAGGTGTTCCTGACGATGGGGCTGGCATTCATCTTCACCATGCCCTTGCTGCTGCTCTTCAGGACGGGGAGGGGAACCGGAGGCGGGGGAGGGCACTGACGGCGGACAGATGGACAGATGGACAGATGGACAGATGGACAGCCATGCATTCTGTCCACCTGTCCACCTGTCCAACTGTCCAACTGTCCAACTGTCCGTCACGCTTCCCCCATGAACGGATACCGATACTCCACCGGCGGCTCCATCGTCTCCTTGATGCTTCGGGGTGAGACCCAGCGCATCAGGTTGAGGATGGATCCGGCCTTGTCGTTGGTCCCGCTGGCACGGCTGCCGCCGAACGGCTGCTGGCCGACCACCGCCCCCGTGGGCTTGTCATTCACGTAGAAGTTGCCGGCCGCATGGGTGAGCGCCACGCGCGCCTCCTCCACCGCGGCACGATCCTGTGAGAAGACCGATCCGGTGAGCGCGTAGGGGCTGGTGCTGTCCACCAGCGCCAGCGTCTCCTTCCACTTGCGGTCGGGATACACGTGGACCGTGAGCACGGGCCCGAAGATTTCCTCGCACATGAGCCGGTACGCCGGATCCTCCGCCTCGATCAGCGTGGGCTCGATGAACCACCCCTCGCCGTCATCGCTGCCGCCGCCGGCCAGGATGGTGACACCTTCATCCTTCTGCGCCTGCTTCAGGTAGCCGGTAATCTTCCGGAACGCCTTCTGGTCGATTACCGCGCCCATGAAGTTGCTGAAGTCGGCCACGTCGCCCATCGTGATCGTCTCCATCAGCTCCAGCATCCGCTTCCGCACCTTGCTCCAGAGCGACTTGGGGACGTACGCCCGCGAGGCCGCACTGCATTTCTGCCCCTGGTACTCGAACGCCCCGCGCACCAGCGCCACGCAGAGTGCGTCCACGTCGGCGCTCGGATGCGCCAGCACGAAGTCCTTGCCGCCCGTTTCTCCCACCAGGCGAGGATAGCCGCGATAACTCGCGATGTTCTCGCCCACGGTGCGGAAGAAGCTCTGGAAGACGGGCGTCGAGCCGGTGAAGTGGATCCCGGCCAGGTCCCGATGCGCCAGCAATACATCGGAGATCTCGGCGGCCGGGCCCGGCACGAAGTTGATCACGCCGGGCGGCAGGCCGCACTCTACCAGCAGGCGGAAAAAGTGCCAGTTGCTGAGCGTGGCCGTCGCCGCGGGCTTCCAGACCACGGTGTTGCCCAGGATGGCCGGCGCAGTGGGGAGGTTGCCGCCGATGGCGGTGAAGTTGAACGGCGTGATGGCGTAGATGAATCCCTCGAGCGGGCGATACTCCATGCGGTTCCAGATGCCGCGCGAGCTGGCCGGCTGCTCCGCATACAGCCGCTCGGCGAAGTGCACGTTGAAGCGCAGGAAATCAATCAGTTCGCAGGCACTGTCAATCTCGGCCTGGAATGCCGTCTTGCTCTGGCCCAGCATCGTCGCCGCGTTCAGCACCGGCCGCCACGCTCCCGCCAGGCGGTCGGCCGCCTTGAGGAAGACGGCGGCCCGGTCCTCGAAGCGCCAGCTCGCCCATTCGCGCTGCGCCTCGACGGCCGCGTCCACTGCTTCCTCGGCGAGCTTCCGGTCCGCCTGGTGCACCTGAGCCAGGACGTGGCTGTGGCGGTGCGGACTGGTAACCTGGGTGGTGGTCCGGCCCCGTCGCTCTTCGCCATCGATCACGACGGGAATGTCGGCCACCTCGCCGCTCATGACACGAAGCGCATTCTTGAGGGCGTCGCGCTCGGGACTGCCGGGTGAGTAGCTGAGGACGGGTTCGTTATGCGGAGCTGGGATATTGGACATGAAGTTGAGAGTTGAGAGTTGTGA
>DASSTP010000271.1:0-4406 GCA_035707845.1 Gemmatimonadales bacterium
AGCGGGCCCGCTGCTGCTCGCGCCAGAGCATGAAGCCGGCGGCGTCGGGGACCTCGAAACCGTCGAGAAACGCGGCCACATCCAGCGGCGGCGTGACGTCATCGCCCAGGATCTGGCCACCATCCAGCCGGTTGAGATCCAGCTCCAGCTGCGGGAAGCTCCAGCGCACCCCGTTGGTATTGGCGTCAAACACGTCCTGCCCGAATGCGGCGCGGAGCGAGGTGAGTGCAGTGGCCACCGAGTGCCGAGCGTCGGATTCCGGAAGGTTGGACCAGAGGAGTTCCGCCAGCTTTTCCCGCTGGTGCCGCCGGTCGCTCTCCAGCACCAGGTAGATCAGCAGCGCCATGTGCTTCCGCACCTTGATGCGGACCGCCTGCCCGTCCGCCCGCGTCAACGCCGGCTCACCCAGGCACTTGAGCTGAAAACGCATGGTCATCGGCGTGAATATGCAGCGGATGGGTAAAATGGGAATAAAACGAAAAGGCATGAGGCTTGGGGCATGAGGCGTGGGGACTCGCGACCTGCGACCTGCGACCCTCAAGCCCCACGCCCCACGCCCCAAGCCCCAAGCCCCCAGTGGCCCACCCGTTGCCTTCTCTCTCCGTGAGCTCTGACATTGCCGGCGTGCAGGACCTTGCGCCCCCAGCTCAACCGCCTGTGCCAGCGCAGCTTGCGACCGGCGACCTGCGACCTGCGACAGGGGACCGAACCGACCCACACGGAGACCCGTATGGCTTTCTGCAAGACCCGCGCGGCGGTGGCCGCCCTGTCCGTCGCCCTGCTCGCCGCCTGCGGCGACTCGGGCCCCAGTCAGTTCAATGCCACCGCGATGAACAGCGACCTGGCCCAGCTCACCAGCGTGTCCACCGACCCCGACCTGGGCCAGGTGTTCAACGGCGTGGGACAGGTGCTCGGCGGGCCCGTCCTGACCCTGAGCCAGGTGGCCAGCCGGCCGCTCCAGTCCCGCGACACCAAGGTGCTGGTGGCCGCCCTTGCGAGCGCGCGGAAGCACCCCGCCGCCATCAGCGCCTCCGCGGGCTCCATCCCGCCCGAGGACGCCGGCAAGACCTGGGTCTACAACTCGGAAACGGGGCAGTACGAGGTCTCTGACCTCACCGGCGCCCCCGCCAACGGCGTGCGGGTCATGCTGTATGAACAGGACATCAACGGCGAGTTCATCCTGCCGCTGGTGGAAACCGGACACGTGGACCTGACCGACCTCTCGAGCGGCAGCACCGGCAAGGGCCGGCTCCAGGCGGTGAAGGGAAGCACCACGTTCCTGGATTACACCGTGACGGTGACCGGTGACGAGACCGACGGCTCGATGAGCGTGGATGGTTTCCTGGCGCTGTCCTCCGGCCGGCTCGACGTGGAGTTCTCCGCCGATGGCAGCGACAACGGCACCACGTCCACCTTCGACGTGCACTCCTCGCTCGACTTCTCGGCCCAGGACCTCAACTTCGACTTTGCCATGAATGGCACGGTCAACGATGACGACGGGACCGGCACCTTCACGATGAGCGAGACGATCAAGTCGCCCAATGGCCGCATGGACCTGGCCGGTTCGAGCAGCCCGGACTCCGAGACCAGCTTTACCATCAAGGTGAACGGCGACACCTGGGCCACCTACGATGGCACCACGCTCACCCCGGTGGACGGCCGCACCCTGACGGGCGACGAACAGCAGGCCCTCACCGGCGCGGCCGGCCTCACCTTCATCGGCATTCTCCTGCCGATCGAGATGGTGCTGGTCATGGCGGTGCTGACGGGGAGCGTGCCGGGGTTGCCGTTGTGAGGAGCTACGAGCTGTGAGCTATGAGCTATGAGCGGTATCGTCGCCAGCTCACAGCTCACAGCTCACAGCTCACAGCTCACAGCTCACATCACCACCTGCAACCCCACCCCCACCACCACCGCATGCAGCAGTGACGCCAGCGTGCCGATCAGGAAGTACTCGGCGAAGTCGCGGTCGTCGAGGCCGCGGAAGCGGGCAAGCGCCTTGGCGGCGACCACGAAGCCGAGGGCGCCGAACTGGCCAAGGAGCACTAGGGTGAGGACGAGTGCACGCTCCAGGATGCCGATCAGGCGGCCCCGGGCCAGCTCGCCCTGGGGTACCTCGATGCCCGGCTCGGCTTCCTGCTGCTCCCGCACCGGCACAAGGGCAAGCACGAGCCGCACGACACCGATGCCGCCTACCACGGCATACCAGTACGCCGCGGCCGTCACCACCCACCGGCTCACGGTCCAGTCATAATCGCCCATCCGGCCCAGCCGCATGGCGAGCCAGGCGAGCACTAGCCCCGCGAGCAGCAGTCCGGCTTCCAACAGCAGCCCTCGCCTTGGCCTGATGTAATTGGGACGATGCCAGGGCGCCAGCGTGAGGCCAACAGCGAGGAAGGCGAGTACGATGGCAGATGGCAGGTTCATCGGGCCTTCTCCAGATGCTTCCGGAATGCCTGATCGCCCTCTTCCACCTGCTGCCAGCTGATGCGGCGAATGAGGTGCGAGATGGCGCTGCGGTCCACGCCGAGCCGCTCGGCGACGGCAGCTGGCTCCATGGTGCGGAGCAGGGCTGCGGCCTGGCGCTGGCGGCTGGTCCAGGTCCAGTAGAGGGCGGAATAGTAGGCCCCGAACGCTTCGGCGATGTCGTCATAGCCGCCGAACGCCAGCACCAGCCGCTCCTTCTTGGCGCGCTCCAAGGCCTCCCGGGCTTCGTGGAAGCAGGGACCATCCAGTTCGAGCACCGAGGGGCCCGGCGCGGTGCTGAGCGGGCCGCGGCCGCAGGCGATGATCCAGTCACCATTCAGTTCGGCGCGCAGATAGTGGACGATGTCCCAGAGCGGCGCGTCGGCGGCGAGGAGGCCTTCGAGCTGATCGCCAAGGGTTATGGCGAACCGGGCCACGATGACGCCACGCCACTTCCGGTTGGCGGCGGTGAGGGCGGCGCGGAGCTGCTGCTGCAGCGCCTGGCGGGCCGGGGCGGCGAGCCGGCGGGACCCGACGGCGTCCGCGAGGACCGCGACATACTGGGTGACGGATTTCGACATATTTCGCCCATGTGACGATTAACGTCACAAGGTACGATATTGAAGGAAAATGTCAACAGGGGCATAGGGCATGGGGCTTGGGGCTTGGGGGCTCATGCCCCACGCCTCATGCCCCATGCCCCTCCAGCAACTCCAGCACCAGATCTTCGCTCGTCCGCCCCGCCGCCTCGGCCGCGAAGTTGGTGACCACGCGGTGACGGAGCACCGAGGGCGCCACCGTGGCCACGTCCTCGAGGTCCGCCATGGGACGGCCGTCCATGGCGGCGCGCGCCTTGGCGGCAAGGACCAGGTACTGCGACGCCCGCGGCCCCGCGCCCCACTCGACATACTCCTTCACGGCCGCTGGTGCGTCGGGCTCGCCGGGCCGAGTGCGGCGGGCGAGTGACACGGCGGCCGTCACCAGCCCCTTGGAGACTGGAATCCGCCGCACCAGCGCCTGCATGGCCCGCACCGCCTCGGCGTCGAGCGCCGGCGTGATGGCCGCCTCCGGCTCGCCGGTGGTACGCTCCACGATGCTCTCTTCCTCTTCCTTTGACGGATAGCGCACCCGCAGCTCCAGCATGAACCGGTCGAGCTGGGCCTCGGGCAGGGGATAGGTTCCCTCCTGCTCGATCGGGTTCTGGGTGGCCAGCACAAAGAAGGGCGCCGGGAGGGGATAGGTGGTGCCGCCCGTTGTCACCCGGTGCTCCTGCATGGCCTGCAGCAGCGCCGCCTGGGTCTTGGGCGGAGTGCGGTTGATCTCGTCGGCCAGCAGCACGTTGGCGAAGACCGGCCCATGCACAAAGCGGAAAGCCCGCTTTCCCGTGGTGAGGTCTTCCTCGATGATTTCGGTCCCGGTGATGTCGCTCGGCATGAGATCAGGGGTGAACTGCACCCGGTTGAAGGAAAGCCGGAGCGCTTCCGCCACGCTCTGCACCATGAGGGTCTTGGCGAGGCCGGGCACACCGATCAGGAGCGCATGGCCGCCGGCCAGGATGGCGGTCAGGATGCCGTCCACGATCTCGGTCTGCCCCACGATGCGGTGGGCCACCTGACGGCGGAGGTCGGCGACCGCTGCAGTCAGGTGTTGGAGCTGCTGGACGTCGTCGGGGATGGCGGGAGGAGCAGAGGTCATTGAGATAGACGGTTGGACGGTTAGACGGCTGGTAGGTCGACGGTCTACGGTCAACGGTCGACGTTCCACCTGACGGCCGGGCGCACCGGGGGTTTCGTACGCACGCTGGAAGATGGGCGGGATGGGCAGGTTCGAAGCCCGGGCATTTCCGTTAGAGGCGTACTCCACCCATCTTCCGGCATGCGGGCGAAACCCCCGCGCAACTTGTTCGTCAAGGTTCTGGGGCCGAGGCTGTCACCCTGAGG
>DASSTP010000272.1:0-6937 GCA_035707845.1 Gemmatimonadales bacterium
GGCGGTGGAATCCGCCGAGCCGTCGTTGGCTACCAGCAGCTGGTATTCGCGCGGAAATTCGGTGAACACCTGCCGGATCTTCCAGAGCAGGAGGCCCACCGTCCGGGCTTCATCATGGGATGGAATGCAGACGTAGATCATGGACTCTGTCGTTCAGTCGTGAGGCTGGATGATAAGCCGGTGGGCGCCCGGCGCGAAGTCAGGACGGCTCGGCGACGACCTGGTACGTGCCCGAATCCCGGCCGGTCGCCATGCGGGCCGCAGTGGCGAGCAGGGCACGAAGTTCCGCCAGCCCAAACGGCTTGTGGAGCCAGGGGCGGTTCAGGCTTTCGAGGAACTGGAGCGTGTCCCCGCGGACGGTGTCCCCGGTCGAGAAGAAGATGCGCCGGGCCAGGTGAGGCCGGGAGGCCGAAATATCCTCGAACAGTTCGCGCCCGCCCAGCCGCGGCATGCGGAGGTCGCAGATGACCAGGTCGTGGTCATCCTCGAGCGTCATGCGCCGCCCCTCGGCGCCATCGGCCGCGACATCCACGTGATGGCCCCAGGCCTCCAGCGTCGCGCGCATGTAATGCAGGATGTGCGGTTCATCATCGACCACGAGGACGCGAAGACTGCGCTCGAGCGGCCGGACCGGTTCGATACTGGGTTCCGCCGGCTCGGGCGATTCGCCGAATGGCAGGTAGACGGTGAACGTGGCACCCTCGCCCGGCTCGGTGACGAGCGTAATGCGCCCGCCGTGCTCACGGATGATGCCCTGGCTGATGGGAAGGCCGAGGCCCGTGCCGTTGTCATCGCGCTTGGTGCTGAAGAATGCATCGAAGACGTGGCGCGCCACTTCCGCGTCCATGCCAGGGCCGTCGTCGCGCACGTCGATGGCGATGCCTTCGTGGAAGCGGCGTGCGGCAAGCAGGACGGTCCCGGGCCGGTTGGTGGAAGCGATGGCCTGCGCGGCATTCGTGACCAGGTTCACGAACACCTGCTGGATCCGGTTGGTATCGAGCACGATGGGTGGAAGGCCGGGCTCCACCTCGAGATGCGCCTCGACCCGGCTCGCCATCAGCGGATTGCGCAGCAGGGCCATGGTGTTGCCGAGCAGTTCGCGAATGTCGGTCGGCCCGCGCTGGTGATCCTGCTTGCGGGCAAAATTGAGGAGGTTGCGTACGATGCCCGACGCGCGTTCTGCCTCTTCCCGGATCACGGCCAGCGGTTCGCGCAAAGGCGCCGGCACATCGGGGATCTCGCCGAGGAAGTCGGAGAAACCCACGACCGAGGCGAGCGGGTTGTTGAGCTCATGCGCGACGCCGGCAATGAGCTGCCCCATGGCAGAGAGCTTGGCACTCTGCAGCAGCTGCTCCTGCAGCCGTCGTTCCTCGGTCTGGTCCTGGAAGAGCAGCACGATGCCCACGTTTTCGCCATCGCCCACCGGGACACCACTCACCGCATACGAGCGCGACCCTGTCTGCAGCTCCACTTCCTGGCCCAGCGGGAAGGCCAGCACCCGCTCGAGGTGCTCGGCCCACTCGACCGGGACGAATCCCTTCCAGGGCCGTCCCACCAGCACCGCCGGGGGGGCGCTCACCAGGTCGGCGAAGGCACGATTGGCACGGCGTATGCTGCCCGACTGGTCCACGATGCAGATGGCCAGCGCGAGTGCATCGACGACTTCCTGCCACGACCGCCGGCCATCGTCATGGATATCCACCAGTTTGGCGCTCTCGATGGCGACGCTGCCCTGCGCGGCGATGGCGGCGAGCAGGTCGCCGGCGATCAGGTTGAGCGGGCTCACGGGGTCGCGGACCGCCAGAAAACCACGCACCTGCCGACGCGCCAGGAGCGGGGCCAGTTTCCAATGGCCGGTCTCATCGTCGAAGGTGATGGGCATGTCGCCAGCCACCTTGGCGATGATGGAGCGGTGATCGGCGTCCGGATCGGGCCAGGTGTGCAGGGCCGCCGGGCGCGACGCGTCGTCCTGCATGATGCCCAGGACGATTTCGGCGGGGCGAAAAATGTCCCGGGTCGTGTTCATGAGGACTTCGATGACGGCATCCTGCCGCAGCAGCCCAGCGAGCTCGTGACCGAGGCTGGCGAGCCGGCGGGCAAGACCGCCGGTGTCCGTGAGCGCCTGATTCTCAGGAGACGAAGCCATGATCCGTGCCGATCTGCGCAGCAGCCTGTTGCCTGGTGACCTGGATGTGATCCTGACCGCGCTGGCCGATGGCTCGAGCCAGCGTCGTGCCGAACTCGAGCGACAGCTCGCCGAGGAAGGGCCGGACGCCCTGCTCGACAGGCCCGGCCTGCTCGATCGGCTGGCGGCACTGCGCTCCGTCATGATTCCGAGCGAGCGGCTGTTTCTCTATGTGGCCATGCGTCACTACCTGCGGGCCTCCGGTCTGGATGATCGCGAGCTCGCCGATTACCTGGCGTCGCTCGTGCTCGCCTTTGGCGAGCGTGACCGGGCCGTGCGTATCGCCTGGCACGACGATCAGCAGCATGCCTTCCTCGTGGATATTCTGGCCGACCTCGAAGCCAGCGCCGGCGAGCGCCGCTTCATGGTCATGGTGCACCTGGGCAACCGGGCGCTCTGGCTCGCCGGCCTGTACCCTGATTATATCGCCGCGCGCCGGGCTCGGCACGGTGGGCCGGATGTTTCGTTCTATGATTCGATGGGACGGCGGGGATTTGGCCTGGCGTCTGAGCATGCACTGGCGGATCGCTACGGACTGGGGGATGTGTTCCGCACCGCCGCCGAGCGCTTCGTTGCCCTGCGCGCGGCGCTGAATGGCATGAGCGACCGGTTCTTCTTTCCCGGTGCGATGACGGAGGGGCGGGTTCTGCGGGAGCTGGGCGTGCATTGAATGGTCGCAGGTCGCAAGTCCTGCGACTTGCGACTTGCGACCCGCGACCTACTTCCTCAGCGAATCGGGAAACACCGCGCAGCTGGGATCTTCATACACACTGGCGTCCGCTTCGACGCCGAGCAGTGGCGCGTTCATCGCGCCGAAATTCACGGTCCCGAGTTGTGGCGCGCCTTCGATGGGCGGCCCCTGGTAGAGCATGATGCCCTCGGGGGTGCCGGACGCCGTGACCACCAGCACACCGAAGCCGAGCACGAAATTGGCGGGCGGCTGGCCCTCGACGCCGACCAGCAGCACGGAGTCGGCCTGGGCCGAGACGCCAACCACGCTGGAGAAGGCACCGGCGGCGGCGATGCGGGCCGGCAGGCGTTCGGGAACGTTGCGGGGCGCGCGGCTCAGCGTCATCTGGGGGATAGTGAACTGGTTGAGCAGCTGGGTCGGCCCCACCATGGCGGCGATCCCGCAGCTCGCTCCGCCCGGCTTGTTGCCGCCGCAGGCGGACGCGAGACAGAGCAGGATCAGCAGTGCCGGCAGTTTCGCCATGATCGCCTCCGGTCGGGTGGGTGCGTGCCCTTGCCCCCAAGATAACCGGGCGACCGGGCCGATCCGTCGCTTGACGCCCCGTCGCGGGCCCCGTAACCTTTGCCTTTCCTCCGAGAGCTGGAGCCCCGTGTCAGCATTTGACGGACTCAAGGCCCGCCTGGAGCGCCTTTTCGCGGAATCACCCGGTGAGCGCGGCGGCGCGCTTCGGGACGCGGTGATCGAGATGCGCACCGGGCTCGGCGTGATGCGTGATGCCCTTGCACGCACCGAGCAGGAACTTGCCTCGGAGCGGACCCAGCACGAGGATGCCGTCCGGCGCCGCGAGCTGGCGGCGGGGATCGGCGACCAGGAGACCGTGGACGTGGCGGGGCGGTTCGCCGCTCGGCACCAGGCGCGTACCGAGATGCTGGAACGAAAGCTCGCGGTCCAGCGCGACGAACTGGCGCTGGCCGAGCGCGAGCTGGACGAGATGATGACGCAGTATGGCGCCGCGGCCCGCGGGCGCAGCACCGACACACCGGAATCCATTGAGCGGGCCTGGCGCGACATCGCCGCGGCGGGCGGGAGCCGGCCTGGCGTCGATCTCGATGCCGAACTCGAACAGGCCGCGGAAAAGCGCCGGCTGCACGAGGCCGCCGTCGAAGCCCAGCTGGCGCACCTCAAGCGCAAGCTCGGAAAGCAACCCTGAGTCATTCCCACGACAGGAGCCCGCCTCTTGCACGCAACTGCCACGGCGGCCGCGGCCGCGCCTGACACCACGACCGACCGCGGTTTCTTCGGACATCCGCGTGGGCTGGCCACACTCTTCTTCACCGAGATGTGGGAGCGGTTCAGCTACTACGGGATGCGGGCCATCCTCATCCTCTTCATGACCGCGCCGCTCGCCATGGGCGGCCTCGGCTTCAGCAACGAGACGGCCGGCCCCATCTACGGCATGTACACGTCCATGGTATACCTGACGGCGCTGCCCGGCGGGTGGTTTGCCGACCGCGTGATTGGCCAGCAGCGGGCGGTGCTGGTGGGCGGCATCATCATCATGTTCGGCCACATCTCGCTGGCCATGGAAGGCATCCCGTTCTTCCTGCTCGGTCTCTTCCTCGTCATCTTCGGCACCGGCCTCCTCAAGCCCAACATCTCCACCATCGTCGGCCAGCTCTACACCAAGGATGACGTACGCCGTGACTCGGGCTTTTCGCTCTTTTACATGGGCATCAACCTGGGCGGCTTCATTGCCCCACTGGTCTGCGCCTTCCTGGCCCAGAAGCCGTGGTTCCGCGCCCAGCTCGAGAGCTGGGGCATGGATCCGACCCGCAGCTGGCACTGGGGTTTCGCGGCGGCCGCGGTCGGAATGTTCTTCGGCATCGTGCAGTACGTGCTGGGGGCCAAACACCTGCGGGGCGCGGGCAAGGAACCCGGTGATCCGCTTGCGCCGGGCCGCCGCCGGGCGGCGCTCGTCGCGCTCATTGCGCTGCTGGTCGGCGGGGCCGTTGTCCTGATGCTGGCCGGCAACAGCGCCATCGCCGCCATGGCCACCGTCAACGCGACGATGGCGTTCATCCTGCTCGGCACGTCGGTGCTCTTCTTCGTGTGGCTGCTGACGATCGGCAGCAGGGACCGGGATGAACGCAAGCGGCACCTGGTCATCTTCGTGCTCTTCCTCGGTGCCGCCGTGTTCTGGTCGGCGTTCGAGCAGGCGGGCTCGACGCTCAATCTCTTTGCCCAGGACAGCACGGCACGCACGCTGCTTGGCATCCGGATCGAGGCCGGGCAGCTCCAGTCGGTGAATTCGCTCTGGATCATCCTGCTCGCCCCGGTCTTCGCGTGGCTGTGGCTCCGCCTGGGCAAGCGCGAACCGTCCACGCCGGCCAAGTTTGCCTCCGGCCTGTTCTTCCTGGCCGTGGGGTTCGCGATCCTGATCCCGGCGGCGCAATTCGCGGCCGGCGGTGGCCGGGTGAGCCCGATGTGGCTCATCATGACGTACTTCTTCCACACCGTCGGCGAGCTGTGCCTGAGCCCGGTGGGACTCTCGGCCATGACCAAGCTCGCGCCCATGCGCTACGCGGGGCTGATGCTGGGCGTGTGGTTCCTGGCGGCCTCGGTGGGCAACTTCATCGGCGGCAACGTGGCCGGCTTCTACGGTTCCTTCACCACCGACCAGATCTTCACGGCGGTCACGGTGTTCGTGCTGGCATCATGCGCGCTGATGCTGGTCTTCGTGCGTCCCATCAAGCGGATGCTCGCGCGCGACTGAGCCGCCATGCGCCCGCCAATTTCATTCCTGATGCTCGCGGCAGCGACTGTCGCGAGCGTGGGATGCGGCCAGCCGGGCCAACGGCGTGCGGCCCTGGTCCCGGACACGGTGCCGCTGGTGGTTCCGCCCGATTCCGAGATTCCCGCCGGACCTCTGGGCGCGGCCATCCGGCGCGGCCGTGCCCTGCTCGAGCACACGCGCGACAGCATGCCGGCGCACGTGGGCAACCGGCTCGCGTGCACCAGCTGTCATCCAGCCAATGGCACCCAGGCGAATGCCATCCCCTGGGTAGGGGTGTCTGCGCGTTTTCCCCAGTACAACGCCCGCAGTGCTTCCGTCATCACCATCGAAGACCGCATCAACGGCTGTTTCCTCCGGTCCATGAACGGCACGGCCCCGCCAGCGGGAAGCCAGGACGTGAAGGACATGGTGGCGTACTTTGCCTGGCTCTCGCGAGGCGTGCCGCAGGGCGCGCGCGTGGAAGGGCAGGGCCTGCCGAAGTTTGCCCTGCTGCATGGAGACACGGTGGCCGGGCGCGCCCTGTATGCCTCGGAGTGCGCGCGCTGCCACAATGCGGATGGATCGGGTGGGGTGGGGCCTGCGCTCTGGGGCAACGGGAGCTACAACATCGGCGCGGGGATGGCCCGCCTCCGCACCGCCGGGTCATTCATCCGGCACAACATGCCGTTCGACAAGCCGGGAACCCTGACGGACGAGCAGGCCGTCAACCTTGCTGCCTTCATCAATGCCCAGCCGCGTCCCGACCTCGCGGGCAAGGAACACGACTGGCCCAACGGCGATGCGCCGCCTGATGCGGCGTATGAGACGCTGGGCGCGAAGCGCTAGGCGACAGTATCCTCGCACAGCGCACAGGGGCTTCTAGAACACCACCTCCACACCCAACCGCACCAGCCTGGGCGGCCCGTAGGCAAAGAGCGGCTGCAGGAAATCGGCGGCCGCGGCCTGGTACATCGGCAGCAGCTCGCTCTGTCCCGCCACATAACCGTCGTGATTGAGGTCCGCCTCCGCCCGGTACCGCTCCGATTCGTACGGGATGGGATCCGGGTTGGCGGTGTAGGCCTGCATCGCCATGGACTCGATTACCTCAGCGGGTGCATCCGGCGTTCCGGTGTCGCGCCGCACGGCCACCACGTTACGGCGATTGAGGATGTTCCGCACGTCCAGGTAAATCCCACCGAGCACTCCTCCCAGTCGCAACGGCCGGCGCAGGAGCAGGTCGAAGGTGGTCGTGAACGGCAGGCGGGCTTCGTTGGGCACGGCGTTCATG
>DASSTP010000273.1:0-11518 GCA_035707845.1 Gemmatimonadales bacterium
CGGTCAAGGAGGTGAGCGGCATCCTGCGCATCGTGGTCGGCGTGCAGATGGTCTCTGGCGAGTTCACCCGTCTCGCGCGCTGGCTGCAGGGGCTGACGCCGGGGTTTCTGCGGGAGAGATTGTAGCAGTCACAAGTCACAAGTCGCAGGTCACGCGCAATTCGCTTGCGACTGGTGACCTGCGACCTCCGTCACACTGCCTCCTCCAACTCCGTCTCCAGCTCCTGGCGCTGGAGGAGTTCCCAGTAGCGGCCACCCAGCTGCATCAGCTCGCCATGGGTGCCGCGTTCCACGATCCGTCCGTCATCGAGCACCAGGATGAGGTCCGCGTCCCGCACCGCCGCCAGCCGGTGCGAGATGACGATGCTGGTGCGGCGCTCCAAGGCGCCCCGCAGCCCCTGCAGGATGCGCGCTTCGGTATGGGCATCGACCGCGCTCAACGCATCATCCAGCACGAACACCGGGGGGTTCTGGGCCAGCGCCCTCGCGATGGCCGCACGCTGCTTCTGGCCACCGGAGAGGTTCACGCCGCGCTCACCCAGCATGGTGTCATACCCGTTGGGCAGGAGCGGCAGCGCTTCGCTCAGTTGCGCGACATCTGCCGACCGCTCGAGTCGCCCGTCGTCCGGCGCGCCCAGCAGGATGTTGTTGCGAATGGTGTCGCTGAAGAGGAATGTCTCCTGTGGTACGAAGCCGATGTTGCGGCGGAGCTCCTCGAGCGAGACGGTTCGCACGTCGATGCCATCGAGGGTAATGCGACCGCGATCAGCGTCGTAGATGCGCACCAGCAGCTCGGCAAGGGTGCTCTTGCCCGCACCGGTCGCCCCGACGATCGCGAGCGAGCCACCGGCCGGCAGCTCAAAAGTGATATCCTGCAGGATCCATCCCCGATCTTGAGCCGCGGGATACCGGAACCAGACGCCGTCAAATGCCACCCGGCGCCCGGCCTTGGCTGCCGGCAACGCCACCGGCTGCGCTGGTGATGCGATGGCGACCGGTTCGTCCATGAGGGCATTGATCCGCCCCATCGACGCGGCGCCCCGCTGCACCAGGTTCACTACCCATCCCAGCGCTATCATCGGCCAGATGAGCATGGCGAGATAGACGCCAAACGCGACGAATTCCCCCACCGACACGGCGCCGGTGATCACCAGTCGCCCGCCGGCGTAGAGCAGCGCCACCATGCCGAGCCCGCCCAGCGTGGCGAGCAGGGGATGGAACATGCCCTGGATGCGCGCGAGTGACAGATTGCGCTCGGTGTATTCCTCGTTGAGGGCGCGGAAGTGGCGCGCTTCGGCGGCCTCCTGGCGGTAGGCGCGGACGATCCGGACACCCGAGAGGTTTTCGTGCGCGTGCGTGGTCAGGTCGGAGAACTGGGCCTGGATGATCTCGGTTCGGCGGTGGATGGCCCGGCCAAACCGGGACATGACGACGGGGAGTGCAGCCAATGGCACCAGCGCCAGCAGGCTGAGGAGCGGACTGATGTGCACCATGACGGGTACCACGATCAGGGACCGTATCACGGTGTCAGCCAGGTACATGAGCGCCGGCCCGGCCACCATGCGCACGGCGAGCAGGTCATTGGTTGTGCGCGCCATCACATCGCCGGTCGGGTACCGGTCATAGAATTCGGCGGATTGACCCTGTAAATAGGCGTAGAGCCGGTTGCGCAGGTCGTATTCCACCCGCCGGCTGCTGCTGTTGAGCAGCTCGCGCATGCCGTACCGCGCCAGGCCGCCCACGGCGGCCACGCCAAGCAGGAGCAGGGCCGCCGATTGTACATTTGAGAAGGGCCCGCCGCGCGTGAGCACGTCAATGCCGCGCTGCAGGAAGTGGGGCCCGAGCGTGCTGAACAGGTTGGAGAGCACCACCAGCAGGAGGCCCCAGGCGTAGATCGCGCGGTATTGCCGGAGATAGGGAACGAGAGCACGGAGGGCACGCATCGTGCCCGGAATGTCCAACGAATCACCGTGTCAGGCAAGCCAACACACGTCAGGAGGAATGGATGTCGAGAACCATGCTGGCATTGATCGGGGCCGTCGCCATTGCGGCGTGCTCCGGCGGGGACCGCAACGACACTGCGGTCGCGGACAGCCTCAACCGGGACCTGCAGATGGCGCCGGTGGACACGTCGGCGGCGCTGAATGACCAGCCGTCGGACACCGCCGTTGCCCCGTCCGCCCCGGCCACCAGCTCCACCAAGCCCAACACTCCTCCGGCGCCGAAGCCGACTGCGTCGCAGCCGGCGGCTCCGAAGCCGTCCACATCCCGCACGCTGGCCGCTGGCGAGGCGTTTGCCGCCAGCACGTCCAGCCCCATCAGCTCGGCCACCAACAAGGTGGGCGAGACCGTCACGGCCAAGGTGGCCAATGACGTGAAGGACGGCTCGGGCCGGGTGGTGATTCCGGCCGGATCCGAGGTCACGCTGCGGATCACCGCCATCAAGCCTTCCGACAGCAAGAGTGATAACACCGGCACGCTGACCCTCGCGGCCACCAGCGTCTCCATCAACGGCACCGACTATGACCTGTCAGGCGGCGTCTCTGGCCTCGACACGCATCTCGAGGGGCGGAAGGTGGATGCCAATGACGCGGCCAAGGTCGGCGCCGGCGCCGCCGCGGGTGCGGTGGTGGGCCGGGTGCTCGGCGGCAGCGGCAAGGGCGCCGTGATCGGTGGTGTGATCGGTGGTGCGGTGGGCGCGCAGCGCGCGGTCGAGACGAAGGATCGTGACGTAGTCCTGCCAGTGGGCAGCAGCGTGACCATTACGCTGAACGATACGTTTTCGAGGAGCTGAGAGCTGCGAGCTGCGAGCTGAGAGCTACGAGTCACTAGCAGACAGCCCTCCCGGGCCCCGGGAGGGCTGTTCTCTTTCAGCTCACAGCTCACAGCACACAGCTCTCAGCTCGCAGCTCTGAGCTCAGTACGCCGCCCCGCCCCCGCCATAGCGCGGATCACTCACGCCTTCCCAGCCTTGAGCCGTCCGGATGATCGCCTCCACATCGCCCGAATAGCCGCCTTCCTCGACGTGGTAGCCCCGCGCCTTCAGGTCCGCGATCGTGGCCGGCGAAAAGCCGTTCCGCTCCAGGCGGAGCACATCTGGCAGTGCCTGATGGTGCATCCGCGGCGCCGCGACCGCATCGGGGAGTGACATGTGATGGTCGATCACGTTGGAAATCACATGATAGACCATCGTGATGATCCGCGGCCCGCCCGGCGTACCCACCACCATGTACAGGTCGTCGGTCGAATCCAGCACGATGCTCGGCGTCATGGCCGAGAGCATCCGCTTGCCCGGCTCGACGCCGTTGGCCTCGCCTTGCACCAGCCCGAACATGTTGGGCTTGCCCGGTGCGGTGGCGAAGTCATCCATCTCGTCATTCAGCAGGAAGCCGGCGCCGGTGACGGTCACGCCGCTGCCGTAGCTGTAGTTGAGTGTGGTCGTGGTGCTCACGGCATTGCCGTCGGCATCAACAACGCTGTAATGGGTGGTGGAGCTGCCGGTGGGGAGGCTGGGATCGAACTTGGCGGTAGTACCTGCCTTGTCGCCGATGGTGGAGCGGATGGAATCGGCGTAGGACTTCGAAAGCAACCGGGCCAGTGGCATGTCGAGGAAGGCCGGATCACCCAGGTACATGTTGCGATCGGTGAAGGCCTGCCGCATGGCCTCGGTCTCGCGGTGCAGCAGCTCGCCAGTGCCGAACGCCGGCAGGGTAGGCCATCCCTCCATGATGTTGAGGATCTCGCCCATGGTCACGCCCCCGGAGGACGCTGGCGGCATGGAGTAGACGGTGTACCCGCGATAGGTGACCCGCACCGGGTCGCGCCAGATGGCCTTGTAGTTGGCAAGGTCCTCGAGGGAGATGAGCCCGCCACCCAGGTCCATTTCCTTGACGATCAGGTCGGCCACCGGGCCCTTGTAGAATCCGTCACGCCCGTGATCGCGGATGGCCGCGAGCGTGCGGGCCAGGTCCGGCTGGCGCCAGACAGTGCCAGGCTGGGGTGCATGACCGTTGTCGGGCAGGAACTTCCTGCGCGAGGCCGGAAAGAGGAAGAGCATCTCCCTCGATCCCTCGATGGACCGGAAGCGGAAGGAGTCCACCGTGAACCCGTCGGCCGCGAGCCGCACGGCCGGTTCCACCACGTCGCGCCAGGGCAGCTTCCCGAACCGGCGGTGCGCTTCCGCCATGCCCGCCACCGAGCCCGGCACGCCGGCGGCAAGGTGCCCCACGATGCTCAGGTTGGTGGGATTGCCACGGAGGTCCACGTACATGTCGGGCGTGGAGCGTCCCGGCGCCACCTCACGGTAATCCAGCGTGAAGACGCCACCATCCTTGAGCCGGATGACCATGAACCCGCCGCCGCCAATGTTGCCGGCCTCCGGGTGCACCACCGTGAGCGCGAATCCCACCGCCACCGCGGCATCCACGGCATTGCCGCCCTTCTGCAGGATGTCGCGCCCCACCTGGCTCGCGATTTCGTTGCCCGAGACCACCACCGCGTGACGACCGTCGACCACGCGGGACTTGTTGCGCAGCGGCCAGGCCGCGCTCATGCCCTGGGCGCCCGACCCTGCTTCGGAGGTGCCGGTGTAGCCGGCATTGCTGGCACATGCCGGCGCCAGCACGATGCACAAGGAGATCAACAGGCGACGAAGCACGGATACCTCGCGAACGCTGAATGGGTGGGGGACAGGAGGCGGGCCACGGTTGCTCCGGCCGCGCTGCGGCCCCTAATTTAGCGTCGCCCGCTCCTTGGCACACCCTCTGACCCCGATCCATGACCAACACCGCTTCTGACAGCCGGCTGACCGAGCAGCGCAATCCGCGCACCCAGCGGATCGATACCGCCCCGCCCCGCGAGATCGTGGACCTGATCAACGCCGAGGACGCACGCGTGGCGGGCGCCGTGGCGCAGGCCGCGGAGGATGTGACGCGGGCGCTGGAACTGGCCGAGTCGGCCTTCCGCGCCGGCGGCCGCCTCATCTACGTTGGCGCCGGCACCAGCGGCCGCCTCGGCGTGCTCGATGCCACCGAGTGCCCGCCCACGTTTGGATCGCCACCGGACCTGGTGCAGGGCCTGATCGCCGGCGGCGACGCGGCGCTCCGCCGCTCGGTGGAGGGCGCTGAGGACGACCCTGACGCCGCTCGGGAGGCAATCGGCAGCCTCAAGGTTGGCGGCAACGATTTTGTCCTCGGCATCGCCGCCAGCGGCACCACACCCTACGTGCGCGCGGCGCTGGAAGAAGGGGCAACACTCGGTGCGCGGACCGGCTTCCTGACCTGCTCTGACCCGCCGCCGGGAATGCGTGAGCTGGTTGACGTGTGCATCGTCGCTGCGGTGGGGCCGGAGGTCGTGACGGGGTCCACTCGCATGAAGGCGGGTACTGCCACCAAGATGATCCTGAACATCATCACGACCGGGGCGATGATCCGCCTGGGCAAGATCTACGGCAACCTCATGGTGGACCTGCGCGCCTGGAACGCCAAGCTGCGGGACCGGAGCGAGCGCATCGTGATCGAGACCACCGGGCTCGATCGCGCCCGGGCTCGCGCCGCCATTGACGCCGCCGACGGACGTGTGAAGCTCGCCATCGTCATGGTGCGACGCGGGGTGGATGCCGCCGAGGCCGAGCGGCTGCTCCGCGAACACGACGGCCGGCTTCGCGCAATTGTGGGCGACCCTCCACCGATGTCCGGCGCGTGACCGCGCATCCCACGCTCGCGGTGGGCCTCATGTCGGGCACGTCCCTCGACGGCATGGATGCAGCGCTGGTGCGGCTGCATGACGCCACCCATCTCGAGCTGGTGGCGTTCGTGACCCGTCCCTACCAGCCGCACGAGCGCGAGGCCATTGCGCGCGCCATCACGTCGGCGCGTGCGGCGGAGCTGGCGCGCCTGCATGCGCAGCTGGCCCACTGGGCGGGCGACGCGGTGCAGCAGGTGCTGGAGCGTGCCCACTGTCCCGCGTCGGATCTCTCCTTCATTGCCTTCCACGGCCAGACCATCTGGCATGAACCGCCGCTGGTCACCTGGCAACTGGGGGAGCCCGCCGTGCTGGCCGAGCGCTTCGGCGTGCGGGTGGTCCACAATTTCCGCTCGCGCGACGTGGCGGCGGGAGGCCAGGGCGCGCCGCTCGTGCCCATGGCGGACGTGCTGCTGTTCGGCAGCGATCATCCGCGTGTGCTGCTCAACATCGGCGGGATGGCCAACCTCACCTTCGTGCCGCATCGCGCGGATGACGAAGGGGCCTTCGCCTTCGACACCGGGCCCGGCATGGCAGTCATCGATGCGCTTGCCCGGAAAGTGCGGCCCGACCTGCCGTACGATCTCGATGGCGAGGTGAGCGGAAGCGGACAGGTCGATGAAACGGCGCTGGCGGAGCTGCTGGCCGATCCCTTCTTCACCGAGCCGCCGCCCAAGAGCACGGGACGGGAGCGTTACGGGGAGCCGTTCGCGGCGAAACTGCTTCGGCGAGTACCCGGATCCGATGCCGTGGCGACGGCCGTGGCGCTGACCGCACGGAGTATCGCAGACGCAATTCTTCGCTGGACGCCACCTGCGGAAATCGTGGTCTCGGGCGGTGGCGCTCATCATCCGGGGCTGATGGCGGCGCTCGGCGAGTGGATGGAGCAGGGACGGCGTGCGACCGTCTCGATCCGGACATTTGACGAGTTGTTCTTCGATGGTGACGCCAAGGAGGCCGCCGCCTTCGCCCTGCTCGGGCACCTCACCATTCATGGCCAGCCCGGTAACGTGCCGGCAGCAACCGGTGCCGCGGGACTCCGGGTGCTGGGTTCGGTGACGCCGCCGTGACGATGCCGCTCGCGCGCCTCCTGATGCCTGCGCTCCGCTGGCAGCCGGAGAGCGGCTTCGATCACGAATCGCCGCTGATCGAGCAGGCACTCGCGCTGGGCGTCGGCGGCTTCATCATGTTCGGCGGGCCCGCGGAAGACGTACAGCGACTGACGTCGCGCCTCGCGTCCCGCGCCTCGCGTCCGCTTCTCCTTGCCGCCGACCTCGAACGCGGAGCAGGCCAGCAGTTTGCCGGGCTGCAGGAGCTGCCGCCTCCCCGCGCGCTCGGCTTCCTCGACGATCTCGATGCGGTCCGGCGCGCTGGCGCCACCACGGCACACGATGCGCTGAGCGTCGGCCTCAACTGGGTCTTTGCGCCGGTGGCCGACCTGGACGCCGAGCCCGACAATCCCATCATCCAGACGCGGGCCTTTGGCGACGATCCCGCGTGGGTCGGTGCCTGTGTTGCCGCGTGGGTGGAAGGATGCCAGGGCGCCGGCGCCCTCGCCTGCGTGAAGCATTTTCCCGGGCACGGCCGCACCGTTACCGACTCGCATGCGGGCCTGCCACTGGTCCCAGCCACGCGCGCTGAGCTGGAGGACGACCTGCGTCCCTTCCGCGCTGGCATCAGGGCCGGCGTCGCTGCCTGCATGACCGCGCATGTCTCCTTTCCCGCGCTCGATCCGAGGGGTCTCCCCGCCACCGTCTCACCCGACATTCTCGGGATGCTCCGATCGGGCCTGGGGTTCACCGGCGCTGTGGTCAGTGATGCGCTGATCATGGAGGGTGCGTTCGAGGGACGGGCGGAGGCGAACGCCTGCGTCGAGGCCGTCGCGGCCGGCGTTGATATCCTGCTCTACCCCCGGAATCTCGGCGTCGCCTGCGACGCGTTGCGTGAGGCGGAACAGACTGGTGGGCTTGCTCCGGAACGAATCAAGGCGGCGCTCACGCGAGTCAATGCACTCGCTGAGCTGCAGCAGCGGCTGGCACTGGCGGCGAGCAGCGACCGCATGCTGGGCGTGGGAACCTCGCTCGCGGATCGCCTGCTGGCGGCGCCGCCGCTCCGTGGCATCATCCCGATGCTGCGACAGCCGCTCAATGTCGCGATCGTTGACGACGACCAGGGCGGGCCGTATCCCGCGAGCCCCGGCGACTGGATCATTCGCGCGCTCGAAGACGCTGGCGTGGCATTCGGGAGCGGTGGCAGCCGCATCGTTATCGCCTATGCGGAGCCGAGGGCCTGGAAGGGACGCGCGGGGTTCGGGACGGACGCCACTGCCCGGCTACGGGAATTCGCGCCCTCGGCGGACCTGATCCTGCTCTTTGGTCATCCCCGTCTCGGGGCGAGCATGCCCGGCAATGCGCCCATTCTCGTCGGTTGGCACCGCCAGCGCCTCATGCAGGAGGCAGTGGCGCGATGGCTCATGCCGCGGGTGCGTCGCTGAGTTCGTCCGGCCGAGCGGAGCGGCGGAGGAAGGGAATCAGGAGAAACGCCGGGAGTCCCAGCAGGAACGTCACGATGAAGTACGGTGCGTAGCCAAGGTGTTCGGCCATGGTGCCGGCGGCCGCGCCCGCGCCGCCCCGGGTCACCGCCATCAGCGCCGAGAGCAGCGCATACTGCGTGGCCGCGAAACGGCGCTCGGCGACGCTCATGAGATACGCCACGAAGGCCGCGGTCCCCATGCCTGCCGCAAAATTTTCGAAGAACGCGGCGGCATAGACCGCCGCCTTGCCCGTGGCGAGCGCTGCACCGAAATAGCCGAGCGCGGAGAACGCCTGGACCGCGCCCAGGGCCCAGAGCGCGGTCCGGATGCCCCATTTGCTGGTGAGGACGCCACCCAGCGCCGCCCCGGCGATGGTGGCAAAGATGCGGCCCGTCGTCAGCGCCGCGCCGATTTCCTCGAGCGAGAGCCCCCGGTCCACCCAGAACGGCCGCATCATCGGTTCCAGGAACGCCACGTCCAGCTTGAAGATCAGCGCGAAGAGGATCACGTAGCCGATCCCCGGGCGCCGAAGCAGCGCGAGGATGGGCTCCCAGAGCGACTGATGCGTGGCGCCGGTGTCGCTGGCGGTCGGGAGCGCAAAGCCGGCCAGCGCCAGCGCCGCGAGCACGGCTGCACCCACGGTAAAGGCGATGGGCCAGCTGGCCCGGCCGGCAACGAAGATCAGCAGGCCGCCGGCGACGAACATCGCCACCCGGTACAGCGCGATCCGCACCGAATTGGCGACGCCGAGCTCCCGCTCGGTCGTGGTTTCGATGGTGTAGGCGTCGATGGCGATGTCCTGGGTCGCCGAGAGTGTCACCATCACGGTCAGCAGCAGCCAGAAGCTCGGCGCCAGCGCATGCACGTCGGCATGTCCCACCAGCAGTGTGAGCACGGAGAGCAGCGCCAGGCAGCCGGTGATCCAGAGCCGGCGCGATCCCACCCGGTCCACCAGCGGCGCCCACAGGAACTTGATCGTCCACGGCAGTGTGACTGTCGCCACCAGGCCGACCTCCACCAGCCCGGCGCCCTCGCTCCGGAGGTAGACCGGCATGGTCTCGTTGATCAGGCCGAAGGGAAAGCCCGAGGCGAACGCCACCGCGCCGATCCACGCCATCCGGGTGCGGACCGGTGTCGTGCTGATCAGTTCCCGAATGTTCACGTGGAGTACCGCGGGCGGAAATCGGCGGAGGTCACGCTCAGAAGAGCAGCACCAGCGCCACGGCGACAAGGATGGTGAGGACCACGGCACCGATGAAAATGGTCCGGGGCGAGCCGGTGCGGCGCTCGGGCGCCACGACGGGAGGCGGGGACGGGAACTCGACGGTGGTGGCTTCCTCGATATCGAGATTGTGGTAGCCCACCTCGTCGCCCGGGTCGGGCGGCACCAGCCCGTCGCCGCCGAACCGGGCGGCGACCACCGTGATGTTGTCGGGGCCGCCCCGTGAGTTGGCCAGGTCGATCAAGGCGCTGCAGAGGTCCGGCAGGGACGTGATGCGTCCGGACACCTCGCCGATCTCGTCGCGCTTCACCAGCCCGGACAGCCCGTCCGAGCACATCACCAGCAGGTCGTTGCGCCGCAGGGCCTGGTGACTCAGGTCCACCCGGATCTGCAGGTCGGGACCGAGCGCCTGGAGGATGATGTTGCGGCGCTCGCTCCGTTCGGCCTCTTCCTCGCTCAGCTCCCCGGCATCGATCAGGCGCTGCGTGAGTGACTGGTCGCGGGTCAGCTGAAACGTCCGGCCGTCGCGAATGAGATAGGCCCGGCTGTCGCCGATCTGGGCGAGATAGAGCTCAGCCCCGAATACACCCGCCATGGTGAGGGTCGTGCCCATCCCGTGCACTTCCGGGTGCTCTTCGGCATACTGGAACAGCTCGGCATTGGCGCGCTCGACGGCCTCTCGCATGCGCAGCGCGAACCGCTCCGCCGTCAGTTCCGTATCGGTGGCCCAGGTCGTGACCAGGTGTTGCCAGATGACCTCCGTGGCCATGGAGCTGGCCAGCTCTCCGGCCGCGGCGCCGCCCATCCCATCGGCCACCACGAACAAGGACCCACGCTCGCCCACGTCGTGCTCGCGCACGTCCGGCATCAGGCTGGCGGTCCCGGTGGAGAGGTCCGCCACCAGGAAGGAATCTTCGTTGTGTTCGCGCGTCTGTCCCAGGTCCGTCTTGGCGAAGACGGAGACGTGCACGGCAGCACTCATGAGCGCTCACCGGACAGGGAATCGGACGAGGGGCGGGGGAGTCGCACGTCGGGCCGTGGCACGGCGCCGGGGTCACCGACGGGCGTGCCCCGCCGGCTGGTATCGCGCTGTGCAGTGGAGTCGGAGTCGGCTGGCGACAGCGGCAGGGAATCGGTCATGGCCGTATCAACGCGAGCGGAGTCGGCGGCGGCATGATCGGCCGCGGGACGATCAGCCGCAGGCCGGCCGTTGCCGCAGCCGCTCAGCAGGACGGCGAGTACCGTGGCCGCCGTCACGCCGGCTTTCCCAGGGCAACTGTGCATCTCCATGGCGCCTTTCGTGGTGTTGGCGGCCGGTCGCAACGCGGGCCCGCGGAATCTAGGAATCAGCGGGGGGAGCGTCAACGTATTGCTTTGGCGTAAGCTCTGGTCCGCATGTAGTTTGGACCCATGCTGCGACCTGCTGCCGCCTCCGTCATGCTCTGCCTCCTCGCCTGCGCGCCCACCAGGCCCACTGCGTCCCCGTCTCCCGCAGCCATGGTGGCTGCGGCACCGGTCGAATCGGGGCTTCCTGGCATGGATTCGCTCATCGGCCCGCTGGCGCTCGTGGTTCGCTACCCGGATGAAGGCGCCGTCATCGCCGCGCGCGATTCCACATTTCTCTTTGGGTCCACGGGGACCGGCCGAGCCACGGTGACAGTGAACGGAATGCCGGTCAAGGTGTGGCCCAATGGCGCCTGGCTCGCCTGGGTCCCGCTCCCGGCCGACAGCGTCATGCGATTCACCGCCACTGCGGTCACCGGCAGCGACAGCGCCAGCGTCACCCGTACGGTGCGGCGGCCTCGGCGTTTCGCGCCTCCATCGCGAGCAGCGTGGGTGGACACGACATCGCTCTCGCCTCAGGGCCAGGTGTGGTGGCCCGCGGATGAGTGGCTGCCGCTTTCGCTCCGTGCCGCGCCGGGCTCGAGTGTGTCGCTGTGGGACGGTGGCACGCAGCTCGCCCAGCTGGTGCCCGACACTCGCCTGCAACAGGTGGACGAGGGCATCCGAGCGTTTGATCGC
>DASSTP010000274.1:0-11125 GCA_035707845.1 Gemmatimonadales bacterium
AAGGAGTGCAATCTGGTGCGGTGCAAGAAACGGCACTGGATGCAAGATGGACAGATGGACAGATGGACAGATGGACAGATGGACAGATGGACAGATGGACAGATGGACAGATGGCCGGCCATGCGTACTGTCCAACTGTCCACCTGTCCGACCGTCCATCTATTCCAGCTGATACCTCCGCAGCTTGTAGAACAGCGTCCTCAGGCTCACGCCCAGGAGCCGAGCGGCGTCGCGGCGGTTGCCGCCCGCGGCGTCCAGCGCCCGGCGGATGCCCATCCGCTCCAACTGTTCCACCTGCGGCTTGAGCTGGTAGGTTCCGTTGAGCTGGCCGTTACCATTGCCGTTTCCGTTGCCGTTCCCATTCCCGTTGCCGTACCCATGCCCATTGCCGTTGGAGGACTTGCCGTGGGCCGAGTCCTGCAACTGGAAGGCATCGAGGTCCAGCCGCCCACCGGAGCTGAGCACCGCCGCGCGCTCCACCGCATTGCGGAGCTCCCGCACGTTGCCGGGCCAGGGGTGCTCGGTCAGCGCGACCAGCGCGCCCGGGGTGATGCTGATCGAATGCCCCATCCGCTCTGCTGCCTGGCGTACATAATGGGTCACCAGCGCCGCCACATCTTCCGGACGCTCGCGCAGCGCGGGGATCCGGAGCTGCACCACGTTGAGCCGGTAGTACAGGTCTTCCCGGAATTCTCCCCGGCCCACCATCGCATCGAGGGGCTGGGCCGTCGCGGCGATCAGCCGTACATCCACGGGACGCGAGTCCCGCGACCCGAGTCGCCGGATCTCGCCATCCTCCAGCACCCTGAGCAGCTTGGCCTGCAGCCCCTGCGGCATGTCGCCGATTTCGTCGAGCAGCAGGGTTCCGCCATGCGAGGCCTCGAACAATCCGATCCGGTCCTGCGTGGCACCGGTAAAGGCGCCCTTCATGTGGCCAAAGAGCTCGCTCTCCAGCAGCGACTCCGGGATGGCTGCGCAGTTGACGGCGGTGAAGACCTCATCACGCCGAGGGCTCATTCGGTGGATGGCCCGGGCCAGGACTTCCTTGCCGGTGCCGCTCTCGCCCGTGATCAGGACCGTGGTGTTATGCGCGGCGACGCGGGACGCAAGCTCCAGCACGTTGCGCATGGCCTTGCTCTCGGCCACGACCTCGCTCCGCACCGGCTCCGCGCCGATGGTGGCGCGCAGCGTCTCCACCTCGCGCAACAGTCCCTCGCGTTCGGCCGCCTTCCGCACCGTGAGCAGCACTTCGTCGGGCCGGAATGGCTTGGTGAGATAGTCGTAGGCCCCTTCGCGCATGGCCTCGATCGCGGCATCCTCGCCACCAAAGGCGCTCATCATGATGAGGATGGCGCTGCCTCCCTCCGCACGGTAGCGCCGCAGGAAGGTGAGCCCATCCATGGCGGGCATTCGCACGTCGCAGAGGATGAGGTCAAACCGCTCGGCGAGCGCCCGTTCGAGCCCACGCAGCGGCTCGGCCGCCGTCTCGACCTCGTAGTTCGCGCCGGTGAGAAGCATGGCCAGCGATTGCCGGAGACTCGTGTCGTCATCAACGATCAGGATGCGCATCGTTCCCATTCCATGTCTCGACTGGGGAGAAACACCTTGAAGGCCGCGCCCCCTTCACGGGCGCGGTCCACCCACACCATCCCGCCGGCGTCATGCACCGTGCGTGCGACAATCGCGAGTCCAAGCCCGGTGCCCTTCCCCGGTTCCCGCGTGGTATAGAACGGGTCGAAGACCCGCTCCCGATCTTCTTCGGCGACGCCGGGCCCGTCATCGGCCACGACCAGGAGTGCGCCATGCGCACCGCGGTCGGCCCGCATCGGCCTCGGCTCGACGGGCCGGATGCGGCGTACGCCGTCCGGATCTTCCTGTCGGGCGATGCCCCGGCGACCCGGCTCAAGGGCGTGCGGCGCGACCGAAACGATGATCCGCCGAGCCGCCGAGTCACGGGCATTGAGCACCAGGTTGATCACCACCTGCTCCAGCGCGTGGGCGTCGCCCATCACCGCCGGTGCATCAGGCGCGAGATCGAGTTCCACGTGCGTCTCTCGCAGCGCGCCCTGCGTCTCGAGGAAGCTCGACGCCCGGCGCACGACGCCCGACAGGTCGCTGTGCTCCGTGGCCCTGGCCGGCCGCGCATACTCGAGCATCGAGGCCACGATCCGGTCGATCCGGTCCACCGCGTCGCGCATCTGCTCCAGCACGGCGGGGTCGGTGTGGCGCTGCCGGAGGACTTCGATCCAGTTGGCGATCGCGCCCAGGGGGTTCCGCACCTCGTGCGCGACGCCGGCCGCGAGCCGGCCAATGCCGGCGAGCTTCTCGCTGCGCACCACCTGGCCCTGGGCACTGAGCAGCCCTTCGGCCATGGCGCGGAAGCGCTCGGAGAGCGCCTGGAACTCGGTGCTTTCGTATTCGGTCGCTGTGCGCTGAGCGCTAAGCGCTAAGCGCTGAGCGCTGAGCGCATCAGCCTCCTCCGCCAGCTGCTCCAGCGGCCGCAGGACCTGCCGCCGCAGCAGGTGCAGGCCGAACACGAGGAGCACCAGGGTGCTGCCGGCCCAGAAGCTGACGAGCGGCAGGACCAGCGCCGAGAGGTTGGCGCCGGCCACCAGCGCCGTGATGACCCCTACCAGCACAACAGCCGCGCTCGCCACGAGGACGAGCTCGGCCACCAACTGCGAGCGAAGCGAGCGGCGCGTGATGCTCACCGCGGCCTCGGCGGCGCTACGGCGTGCACGCGATCTGGCCCTCGGTGGTTGCAGGGGCCGGCGGTGTCGCCGGGCCGGAGAAGAGCGCGCAGGTCCGCATGGTGCCCGTGGGGTACGCTGCCGTCGCGGCCCAGCCGCCCGGGACCACCTCGGTGATCGTGATCGTCACGCCACTCGAGGGGTTGTAGGTCAGCGCCGCGTTGGGCACCGCACCACCGTAGTAGCCCAGGTTGTAGTCGGCCGCGTACGCTTCCTGGGCAGTGGCGAGGTTCCGCAAGTCGGACTTCATCTTGGCCACGAACGCCTTTTCCTTCGTCGCCGAGAACTTGGGGATCCCGATCGCGGCCAGCAGGCCGATGATCACGACCACGATGAGCAGCTCGATGAGCGTGAAGCCGCTACGGTGCTGGCGCTTCGTCATCGGGTGATCCTGCTGCAGTCGGGCGGTCATGATCCTGCTCCAGAGTCTTGGGTCAAGAAACAGGGCGGCGACCCGAAGACCGCCGCCCTTTTTGTTCCTCACTCAGCCATCGAGGCCTGAGTTAGTTGCACTTCGGCTCGCCTTCAACCGTGGCGGGCGCCGTGGTGTTGTCGCCCAGGAAGATGGCGCACGACTTGGTGGTCTGGTCGTGGGTCGCCTTGGCGGTCCAACCCGGGTTGCCACCCAGCGCAGCCACGATGGTCACGCCAGCCGACGGGGTGAAGAGGCAGTTCGCCGCGGCGCAGCCGGTCGGAAGCGGGGTGCCGACGCCGCCGACATTGCTGGCAGTACCAGCCATGTAGACGAAGTTGTCAGCGAAGTACGCTTCCTGAGCGGTGGCCAGGTTCTTGAGGTCCGACTTCATGGAGGCCAGGTAGGCCTTTTCCTTGGTCGCCGCGAACTTCGGAATCGCGATCGCAGCCAGGATGCCGATGATCACGACCACGATCAGCAGCTCGATGAGCGTAAAGCCCTTGCGGTTCGACATGGTGCCCTTCCTCCGAGAGTTGAGATGCCTGCCGTGAACAACGAACCGAGAGAGAGTCGAGTCCGTCCGGCAGCGTGGGAGGGCAACCGCTATGCCATGCCTCGGGCGAGCCACTCAACCCATTGTGGCATCACGAGTTAAGCGCGACAATGCAGAGTTTGGCACCCGGGCTTGGCGAGGGGGTGCAGGGAATTTTGCAAGAGCCCGGGTGGCGCGGTTACCCGGAGAAGATGTAAGGGGCGCCAGCGGTTACCGCGGTATCGGCCGGATGCGGAACGGTGCGGGAACGCGCGGGGGGGGACGGGGGGGTGCGCACGGGTGGTGGGTGCGAACGGACGGGAACCAATAATCGGCGCGTATCGGGGAACGAACGGGTGGGTACGAACAGGTAGGGGCAGAGCCATGGCTCTGCCCCTACGGGATCGACCCGTCGCGTTCGGGTCCCGGCGAACGCCGGACGGGATCAACGCCACCCCCCGCGACACCGGCGAACGCCGGACGGGATCGACGGCAATCGATGCGTTATGGCGCGGATACCGCCATGCGCGCGGGGTTATCGACTATATAGCGGCGTACCGCCGCCAGATGTCGCTGGTTCCGAATGATTGATTCGTAATAATTCCGCTGCCACAACCGCGCCCCGGCCGCCGCCGCAACACCGAATTCGCGTTTAGCGCGCCAGGTGGTCGTGGACTTGAAGGCCTGAATGAGCTTCGGCACGGACCGACCGCACACGTTGGGCGGGCGCCCGCCGACGCCGTCCGAAACGTCCCCGTCGACGATGTAGATCAGGCCGTGCAGGTGGTCGGGCATGACAACGACGTCGTCCATCTCCGCCCAGACGAACCGATTACCGAGGCGTTGCCACTCCCGCCGCACCATGGCACCCAGGCCTGACAGGGAAATCGTCTGCCTGCGGATCGTGCCGAACGGCCCCGACGAGCCCCGAAAAGGGAATCCACCGGAACGGACGACCTGCCTGTCACAACAGATAGTGACGAAATACCAGCCCGATCGAGAATAGTCGAACCCCTCAAGGCGGATGGAGCGGCGGTGCAGGGAAAGGAAAGAGCCGTGCATCCCGACAGGGTAGCACGGCTGTCGCCGTTTCCATTACCTAATTCCCGCGCTTGTGACCCCGCGTTATGCGCAACAGGGGCATCGCGCCCCCCGTCGCCCCTGGGGCAAAGCCGTGACTTTGCCCCTCCCGCGTGCGAACATCACGCTTTCCCCTCCCGCGCGCCCCGGCCCCACCTCACCCCACCGGCGTGCCCTTGGCCTCCGGCTGCTCCTCGTACCGGCTGAGCTTCCGGTACAACGTGGACGGATCGATGCCGAGGACTTCGGCCGCGCGAGTCTTGTTGCCCCCTTCCGCCTGCAGCACCCACATGATGTACGCGCGTTCGATGACATCCAGGGCCGGGTTCTTGTATGACCGCTCCGCCACCAGCGGCTCCTTGCGCCGGGTGGTGATCCGCTCCGGCAGCGATGACCCCTCGATCACGGTACCCTTGCTGAGGACCACGGCGTGCTCCAGTGCGTTCTCCAGCTCGCGCACGTTGCCGGGCCAGTCGTAGACCACCACCGCGTCCAGCGCTTCCGAGCTCAAGGCCTTCGGTTCCGAACCATGTTCGGCGGCGAGTCGCAGGAGGATGGCCTCGATCAGCAGCAGCAGGTCGTCCCGCCGCTCCCGGAGCGGCGGCAGGTCGAGGGCAATGACGTTGAGCCGGTAGAAGAGGTCCGACCGGAAATTGCCGCGGCGGATTTCCTCCTCCAGGTTCCGGTTGGTGGCGGCAATGATCCGCACATCCACCGGAATGGACTCGGTGGCGCCCACCGGGATCACCTCGCGCTCCTGCAGCACGCGGAGCAGCTTGACCTGCAGCGACGGCGGCATTTCGCCGACCTCATCCAGGAAGAACGTCCCGCCCCGCGCCGCGGCGAAGAGCCCCTGCTTGTCCCGGATGGCCCCGGTGAAACTGCCCTTCACGTGGCCAAACAGTTCGCTCTCGAGCAGGTTCTCCGGCAGCGCGCCGCAGTTGATCGACATGAACGGCCCTTCGGACCGGCTCGACAGGTTGTGGACGTAGCGGGCCACCACTTCCTTGCCGGTGCCGCTTTCGCCCGCGATAAGCACGGTCGAGTCGGTGGGCGCCACGTGCTCGGCCAGCTTGAGGACTTCCACGAACCGGCGCGACTTGCCCACCGGCCGCTCGACGGTGATGCCGCGGTCGCGCCGGCGGATCTCCTGCCGCAGCTGCTTGTTTTCGACCCGCACGGCGCGGTATTCACTGGCGCGCCGCATGATGGCGACCAGGTCGTCATTGCTGAACGGCTTCTGGATATAGTAGTAAGCGCCGGTATTGAGGGCGTCGATGGCACTCCGGAGGTCGGCCTGCGCCGTCATGAGGATCACCGGCGTCATGACATCCTGTTCCTTGGCCGCCGCCAGGATGTCGAGCCCGCCCACGCCCGGCATCCGCACGTCGGTCAGGATGATTTCATGGTGCCCGGTGCGGATCTGCTCCAGCCCGGCCTTGCCTCCCTGCGCGGTGGTGACGTCAAAGCCCTCGTTGCGCAACAGGATGCGCAGCGTGTCGAGAATGCCCGATTCGTCATCCACGATCAGGACGCTCGGCTTCTGGCTCATGCGGACCCCTCCCCTGCTGTTCGTGCCGGCAAGTAAATGGTGAATGTAGTGCCGGCGCCCGGAGCCGACTCCACGAAGATGGCGCCGCGATGCGACTCCACCGCCCGTTGTACGATGGCGAGCCCCAGCCCGCTGCCTCCCGCACGGCGGCTCACGAACGGCTCGAAGAGCCGGGACCGGATCTCCTCGGGAATCCCGGGGCCGGTGTCGCGCACTGTCACGCGCACGCCCGCCCCAAGCGGGCCCATGCTCGCCGGCAGCGCCGCGGCAGGGACGTGATCGAGCGACACAGTGACCCGGACCGGTTCCTGCCCGGCCACCTGCACGGCGTTCAGTACCAGGTTGACCAGCGTGCGGTGCAACAGGTCCTCATCGCCGGTGACAATTGTCGAGTCACCCACGACCTCGAGCTCCGCCGAGGGGCCCCGATCCGGATGCGCCTTGACCAGCCGCACGACGGCACTCGCCACGTCCAGCAGGTCCACCGGCTCGGAACGGGTGACTCGTACCCGTGAGAAATCGAGAAATTCCGTCAGCAGGCGACTCAGCCGGTCGCTCTCACGCACGATGAGCCGAGCCAGCGTCTGCTCGTCGTCGCCGGCGTAGCTGGTGCGCGCGAGCTGCTCCACCGAGCTGCGAATGGAGGCCAGAGGGTTCTTGATTTCGTGCGCCAGCGACGCGCTCAGCGCCGTCACCGCCTCGAGCCGCTCGGCGCGCAGCTGCAGCTCGGCCACGCGCTTGGAATCCGAAATATCGGTGAAGACGGCCGTGACCGACGGCCCGCTCTGGCCCGGCTGCTGAAATGTGGTGGTGCTGAGCCCGATGGAAAACTCACCACCCCCGGCCCGCACCAGCGCCTCGCCACGCTGCACCCGGCGTCCCTGCTCCAGTCCCTCGACCAGCGCGGACCAGAGCCCGGGCGCTCGCTCACGCACCGCACTCATGACCGGCGCGCCGATGGCCGGCCCCCGCTCCAGGCCAAGGAGGCGCTGGGCGGTGGGATTGGCATACTCCAGCTGCCCATCACTGCCCACGGTCAGCACGCCCGAATGGATGTTGCGCAGGATGACGTCGGCCTCGAGCCGGACCCGCTGCAGTTCGTATTCGAGTGTCTGCTGCTCGACCCCCGCTTCCCGGAGCCGCTGCCCCAGCACCGCCACCACGGCAAAGACGAGGATGAACACCACGACCTGCAGCAGCAGCGCGGCCAGCTCATCAGTGTGCCGCAGCGAATCGCCGACGTAGATCCCGGCCGCCACGAGCGTTGCCACGAGCCCGTAACGGAACGGCAGCAGCACGGCATAGGCGGCGATCAGCAGGACGAAGAGCGCGGGGCCGGTGCCGCCGCCTGGCCCGAGGAAATGGACCAGCACGAGCACCAGTCCCAGGTCGGCGACGAGCTGGAACGCCAGGAAGAGGGGCCCGGGATCGCCGGTGCGAGTGCGCACCACCCACACCCCATAGGCGGTGACGACCAGGGCCAGAATGATGCCGACGCTCGCGAGGAATGACACCTGCGGCGCTTCGGTCCAGACCAGCCCCGCTGCGATCAGGACCGCCACCGCCAGCACCAGTCGCCCCGCGAAGAGCCACAGCAGGAGCCGTCGCCGGTCCGGCAGGCGCGAGCGGGCGGTCAGGCGCCGGCCGTCACTCACGCGTCAGCGTGTGCTCCGGTCGAATCCTTGTAGCCCTGCGGCGCGCCGGGTCCGTCAGGTGGCCGACCGGCATTGCCGTCAGCCCTCGGGTGCTGGATGTTGGGTTCGTCAGCCGGCTTGACCCGGCCCGACATGGATGTGGGATCCGCTCCGCCCGTTACCGATTCCATCGGCTCGACCTGGGTGGGTTCGGCGCCCGTGCTGCTGTAGTCCGGTTCGCATGCCGCGATCAACAGCAGCGCGGCACCGGCGAGAACCGTCCGTGCTCGCATGCGTGTGCTCCGGGGAGAGATGATGGGGGAAGATAGTTGGACAGATGGACAGTTGGACAGATGGACGGTGGTCGACCGCCAATGGTCAACGGTCAACGCGCGTTCCGAGTCTCGCGGCCCGCGTCCGTCGCTGTCCAACTGTCCATCTGTCCATCTGTCCGCCCGTCAATCGCTTCCCTCACCCTCCGTACCAGTTCCGCCGGCGCGAAGGGCTTGGTCAGCACCACGCCGTCGTCCGGCCTTGGGCCGGCATGTCCCGACATCAGCACCACCGCGATACCTGGCTGGTGATGGCGCGCCTCGGCTGCGAGTTCCGTCCCCGACATGCCCGGAAGCACGAGGTCACTCACCAGCACGCGCACCGGCTTCTGCCGGGCAAGAAGCTCCAGGGCCTCGGCGGCATCGCTGGCCATGGTGACCTGGTAGCCTGCCTGGCTGAGCGCGCGGTGGACCAGTTGCCGCACCGCCCGCTCATCCTCCACCACGAGGACCGATTCATGCCCCGCCGGCGTCTCTTCACGCGGAGCCCTGGCGACGGTGGATGGCACGGCGGCGATGCGGGGAAAGCAGAGGGTGAAACGGGAGCCCGAACCGGGAGAACTGGTCACCCAGACATGCCCGTTGTTCTGGGTGACCATGCCATAGACCACCGAGAGGCCGAGTCCGCTGTTGCGTGAGCCGGCGCGAGTGGTGAAGAACGGCTCGAAGATCCGCGCCCGGGTGGATTCGTCCATGCCGTGGCCGGAGTCGGCGACCTCCACCAACTCGTACTCGCCGGGAGCCAGCTCGACGCCAACGTCGCCTGGCGTCCCGTCCCGCACCGTGAGCGCGCGGGTGGTGATGGCAAGCTCGCCACCGGCAGGCATGGCGTCCTTGGCATTGAGTGCGAGGTTGAGCAGGCCCTGTTCCAGGTGACCGCGATCGACCCGGATGCCGCCCGGCGAGGGATCCAGGTCCATGGTGAGCTGGACGCTCTCGCCCAGCACCGAGCGCAGCATGTCGCCCAGGCTCGTCACGACTTCGTTCAGGTTGACCGCCGTCGGCCGCATCGGCATGCGGCGGCCGAAGACCATGAGCTGCTGGGTGAGCGACGCGGCGCGCTCCGATGCCTTCCGGATTTCGACCGCGTCACGCCGGCGCGGGTCGGCCTCGTCCATGGCAGCGACGAGGAAGTCGGCAAAGCCCATGATGATCATGAGCATGTTGTTGAAGTCATGGGCGACGCCGCCGGCGAGCCGGCCCAGGGCCTCCATCTTCTGGGCTTCACGCAGCCGTTCCTCCGCGCCCTGGCGCTCCGAATCGTCCTGCAGGTTGGCCGCGAGCAGCACGCCCCGCCCGTCCGCGATGGTGCTCAGGTCCACTCGCACCGGGAACTCGCTGCCATCGCGCCGGCAGTGGCGTGAGGCATACGCCACCCGTCCGGTCCGCAGCGCCCGGCGAGTCTCCTCCTGCGCAAAGTCGCGATAGGCCGGCGCGGTCAGCTCCCAGATGGGCGCGCTCGCCAGCTCGTCCGCCTGATAGCCGTGCATCCGCGCGTAGGTGTCGTTGACTCGCACGTAGCGGCCGGTTTCCGGATCCCCGATGGCCACGCCCCAGCCGGCGTGCTCGAAGATCTTGCCCCAACGCGACAGCTCGGCCTGCGCCTCGGTGCGCTGGGCCAGCTCATCCTGCACGGCGCGGAAGAGACGGGCGTTGGCGAGGGCAAGGGCAATCCGGTCGGCCAGGGCGCGGAGGAGTGGAACATCGTCGGGCGCATAGCGTCGCTCGGCCCCGGTGTAGGCGACCGTCAGCGCGCCGAGCACCTGCGTGTGCGCCACCAGGGGCACGGCGATGAGCGACGTGACCCCCGCTTCGCGCATGGGGTTGCCGCGCGCCTCCGCAGGCGCGAACTGCGCCAAGGTCGCCGCTTCCACGTTGTATACTGGCACCGGTTCGCCGGTGCGAAGCGCGAGGGCGATCGGATGATGGCTCCAATCGAGCCCAGGCACGACCTGCTGCAAGTGCTGGATGATGCGCCGGTTGCGGAGAGGTTGAGCCGAGGCCACGCGCGCGCGCTGCACCATGCCAGTAGCTGACAGCAGGTCCACCACGCAATAGTCGGCAAAATCGGGAACGATCAGGTCGGTGATTGCGTCCAGGGTGGCGTCGGTGTCGAGGGACCCCGTGAGCCGCGCGCCCGCCTGGTAGAGGAGCTCGCGCCGGCGCCGCTCACGGCGGCTCAGGGTGATGTCGCGTGAGACGCCCAGCACGCCGGTGGGCCGCCCGGCGGCGTCCCGCATGACGCTCTTGCTGCTCTCGAATACCACGAACTCGCCGTCGAATGTCTCGCCGGCCTCCTCGAACACGAGCGTCTCGCCCCGGGCCAGGACGAGCTGGTCGTTCGATTCCAGCACCGCGGCGAGCGCAGGGGGAAAGAGATCACGATCGGTGAGACCCGTGGCATCCCGGCCAAGCAGCTCACGATGGGCCCGGTTCCCCATGACGTAGCGGCCGGCAAGGTCCTTGGCGTAGATGAGGTCGGCGGTGGAGTTGATGACCGTCTGCATGAGGTTGGTGCTGGAACGGGCCTCCTGCTCCGCGGCGCGTTGCGCCGTGGAATCGCGCAGGAAGCAGCGGAGGCCGGGCGCGCCCGGAAGGAACCGGGCGGCGAACCAGCGCTCCAGCGGGGGGAAGAACGCCTCGATCTCGATCGGGCGCTGCTCCCGCACGGCGCGCTCGGCCGCGCGGAAGAGCGGCGTGCCGATCAGGGCCGGAACCTCGTTCCAGATGACTCGCCCGGTCAGCCGGTCAGGCTCCAGCCCCAGCCGCATCAGGTAGAAACGGGCCGCGCGATTCAGCCGGACGATCCGCCACTCGCTGTCCAGCACCA
>DASSTP010000275.1:0-3035 GCA_035707845.1 Gemmatimonadales bacterium
ATCCCCGAACCGGTCGATCTCATCCAGCGTAGTGTACACGTTGGGCGTGACGCGGACGCCGGAGAATTCGGGATGGTTGATGGGCGTGGTGACGATCTGGTGCTTGTCGTGCAGCCAGGTGACGATATCGTTGGGCTTGAGCCCGTCCACCGACACGAGGCAGATGCCGGCGCCGTCGGGTGAATCGAGCGGGGTGAGGATCTTCACCCGGCCCTTGCCGCTCGCGAGGAGCCGCTTGGCCCAGCGGTCCCGGAGGAAACGCAGGCGTGCCACCTTGCGCTCCACCCCGATGCCGCGGTGGAAGGCAAGTGCCGTCGCGATGGCATTGTGGTTGGCGGCGGGATGGGTCCCGATCTCTTCGTACTTCCGGACATTCTCGTCCATCGTCGCCGGCGTGGCCATGAGCGGCCAGATGGACTTCTGCTTTTCCTTCCGCACGTAGAGGAACCCGGTGCCGATGGGCGCCAGCAGCCACTTGTGCAGGCTGGTGCCGTAGTAGTCGCACCCAAGATCGTCGCGCTTGAAGGGGAAATGGGCAAAGGCGTGGGCCCCGTCCACGAACACCTGGATCCCCTTGGGGCGCGCCATGTCCACGATCTCGCGCACCGGCATGATCTGGCCGCTGAGGTTCGTGATATGGGTGACGCCGATGACCTTGGTCCTCGGTGTGACGGCCTTGGCAAACTGCTCGACCAGGTAATCCTTCGATGGCGGCGGCAGCATGAAGGAGATTTCCTTCACTACGATGCCATGCCGCCGGACACGCTGGTCCCAGGTGGTGAGCATGCGAGGGTAATTCTGGTTGGTCACCACCACTTCATCGCCCGCCTTGAGGTCAATCCCCTGAATCAGCGTCTCCAGCGATTCGGAGGCGTTCCGGGTGATGGCCATTTCCTCGGGATCGCAGCCAAACTCCTCCGCCAGGCCGGCCCGCACCGTCTCGATCCGCGGTTCGAGCACCCGCCACATGTGCTCCGCGGGAATCTCGTTGCAGAACCGGAGGTCGCGGATCATCTGCTCCAGCACGTGGGTCGGTGAGGGGCAGACGCCGCCGTTGTTCAGGTTGACGATGCTGCGGTCGAGGTCGAAGGCGCGCTGGATGGTGCTCCAGTAGGTCTCGTCGTCGGCGAGCGCCGAGGGCGCACGCGCACCCGCGATGGCCCAGCTCTCCCGCAGCCGTTGCACCGCGCGGGAGTGGAACACCGGCATGGCCGCCGCAGCGCCGGACATGGACGCGAGAAAGGACCGCCGTGAGGAGTACATGGATGGCTCCGATCCGCAGATTGCGCAGATGACGCAGATTGGGGGTGCCCTCAGATTACGCAAAGAGGGGGAATGACGTAAGAGGGTCGCAAGTCGCAAGTCGCAGGTCGCAGGTCCCGGTCCGCCTGCGGCCTGCGACCTGCGACCTGCGACCTGTGACCTGTGACTTGCGACCACCACCGTTGACCGTCGACTATTCTCCCCATGCCCATCATCTGGCGCACGGCCCTCCTGCTGGTCCTCTCCAACATCTTCATGACCTTTGCCTGGTACGCCCACCTCCGGAACCTGGGCGACCGGCCCTGGTGGATTGCGGCGCTGCTGAGCTGGGGGCTCGCGCTGTTCGAGTACCTGCTGCAGGTGCCGGCCAACCGGATCGGCTACTCGGCGCTCTCGCTGGCGCAGCTCAAGATCCTGCAGGAAGTGATCACCCTCTCGGTGTTCGTGCCCTTTGCCGTGCTCTACATGCGCCAGCCCATCAAGCTGGACTTCCTCTGGGCCGGGCTCTGCCTGCTCGGCGCGGTGTACTTCATGTTCCGGGGAGGGCTGCCGAAGTGAACCGGGCGATCATCAGCTCCGTACTCGTGCTGGCGTGCGTCGCATGTGACTCGGGACGCGGGACGCACGACAAAGCGCTGAGCGCTGAGCGCTTAGCGCTTAGCGCTTTCACCTTCGAGCCCGGTGTGTCATTCGGGCCCCTCACGGCCGACGGCTCAGAACAGGACCTGGTCGCCGTCTACGGCGCCGCCGCCGTGCAACCCGAGAATGTGTCGCTCGGCGAGGGTGAGTCGGAGCCGGGCACCGTGGTCTTTCCCGAGGATCCCCTCCGGCGCTTCGAGGTGGCCTGGGGCGATACGCTGCAGCGACGGGCGCCGAGCTTCGTGCTGCTCACCGGCGACACCACGCTCTGGCATGGGCCGCGCGGGCTCACCCTCGGCGTGTCACTGGCGCAGCTCGAAGCGCTCAACGGCAAGCCCTTCGGGATGGCGGGCTACGGCTGGGACTACGGCGGCGCCGTGCTGTCGTGGAAGGATGGCCAGCTGGCGGATCTCGAGGGCAGGGTGGCCGTGGCGCTGGCACCCAGGGAGGCCAACCCCGACGTCTCGCATGTACTGGGCGACGGCGAATTCCTGTCTTCCGATTCCGCGCTGCGCCGGCTGCAGCCTCGGGTCAACCGCCTGGTGGTGCGCTTCGAGTAATGGTCAATCCCGGTGCGTCGCTCCTGGTGTCCTGGAAGCGGCTCCAGCACTTTCCCGGCGGTGCATGGCTCTTCAGCAAGCTGGTGAACCGGCTGGTGCCATACACCGGCTCTGTCTCCCCGCGGGTGCGCACCCTGGAGCCCGGTCACGCCGTGGTGACGCTGCGTGACCACCGCGCGGTGCGCAACCACCTCCAATCCATTCACGCTGTGGCCCTCATCAACCTCGGCGAATTTGCCAGCGGGCTCGCCATGCTGACCGCACTCGCCGATGGCCAGCGCGGCATCGTGACCTCGCTCGCCGCCGACTACACCAAGAAGGCGCGTGGCGAACTGGTGGCGGAGTCGCGCGTACCTCCGGCCCCGGCACTCACGGAGCCGGTGGACCGCGACGCCGAGGCCGAGATCCGCGATGCGTCCGGTGACGTGGTGGCCATCGTGCGGGCGCGCTGGCGCATTTCGCCGGGGAGTGCATGACCCGGCGGGAGACGGCGCTCACGCATCACGCCGGCATCGAGATCCCGCTCATCTGCGGTGCCATGTATCCCTGCAGCAATCCCGAGCTGGTCGCGGC
>DASSTP010000276.1:0-3625 GCA_035707845.1 Gemmatimonadales bacterium
GGCACCACGCCGCACTTGTCGCAGTAGATGACCGGAATCGGCGGGCCCCAGTAGCGCTGGCGCGAGATGCACCAGTCGTGCAGCCGGTACTGCACCACGCCCTTCCCCGCCCCGGCAGCCTCCAGCCACGCAATGATCCGGTGCAGCCCCTCCGCTGCCGGCAGGCCGGTGAACTCACCGCTGTCCTCGAGGATGCCGTGCTCATTGATGACCGGCACGATCTGCAGCTTGAACTTCTCGGCGAACTCGCGGTCGCGCTCGTCGTGCGCCGGGACCGCCATGATGGCACCGGTGCCGTATTCCATCAGCACGTAGTCGGCGACCCAGACCGGGATGGTACGGCCAGTGGCGGGGTTCCGCGCGAAAGCGCCGGTGAAGACGCCGGTCTTCTCGCGGTCACCGACCTTGCGCGAGACCAGGTCCTTCGACGCCGCCTGCTGGCGGTAGGCGTTGACGGCCTCACGCTGGCTCGGCGTCGTGATGTCCGGCACCAGCGGATGCTCGGGCGCCAGCACCATGAACGTGGCGCCAAAGAGGGTGTCGGGCCGGGTGGTGAAGACCCGGATGCTCTTCCCCTGCTCGACCGGAAACTCGATCTCGGCGCCGTCGGAACGGCCCAGCCAGTTGCGCTGTGCCGTGGTGGTGGTGTCGGACCAGTCCATCTGCGACTTGTCGTCGAGATTCTCCAGCAGCTTCCCGGCATAGTCGCTGATCCGGAAGAACCACTGCTCCAGGGTGCGCTGCTCCACCTGCGCGCCGCAGCGTTCGCACCGGCCGGCGATGACCTGCTCATTGGCAAGCACGGTCTTGTCGTTGGGACACCAGTTGACCGCCGCCGCCTTCTTGTACGCCTTCCCCGCCTTGAAGAGCTGGAGGAAGAGCCACTGGGTCCACTTGTAGTAGCGGGGATCGGTGGTGGACAGCTCGTGCCGCCAGTCGAACATGCCGCCAATCCGCTTCAGCTGGCGGCGGAAATTCTCGATGTTCCTCGGGATCAGCGTGCCCGGGTGGGTCCCCACCTTGAGGGCGAAGTTCTCGCTGTGGATGCCGAAGGCGTCGTAGCCCATCGGCTCGAAGACATCGTACCCCTGCAGCCGCTTGAACCGGCCGTAGACGTCGGCTCCGGTGAAGGCAAACATGTTGCCAACATGAAGCCCCTCGGCCGAGGGGTAGGGAAACATCATCAGGTTGTAGAACGGCCGTTCGGCACGGTCGAGGTCCGGCTCGTTGGTGTGCTGGTCCGCCCAGCGCCGCTGCCACTTGGCTTCGACGACGTCGGGCTGGTACATATGGCTGTCGGGTTCGGAGGGCTGGCTCATCGAGTGACTGCGGTCCGCGGAAAGTGTCGTCCTGTGCTGCGCTCGCGGGTAATGTACCGGAGGCGGGGACCTCGTGCCATGCGGGCCGCTTGCCCCGCGCCGCCCCGGCCTCCTAGCTTCCGGCGTTCCCCTGCCCCGACGTGACGGACCGCGGAGACGCATGACCATCGAATCACGACGCCTCGCGCTCGCCGTGCACACCGCCGGCGGCCTGATCGTGCTGCTGCTGACGGTGGCCGTGGGCGTCATTCTCTGGCAGGCACTCGCTGCCACCTCCCTCGGCGATATCCTGCCCTGGACCCTGGCCTTCCTGGCCGTCGTCGTCCTGCTCGAGCTGATCGTGACCAGCTGGGCCACCCGCTCCGTGCTCCGCCCGCTGGTGGCGGCAGAGCAGATCGCGGCGCGGGTCGCGCAGGGGGACCTGACGGCCGGACAGCTGATCGAGGCCGACCCGGTGCTCCTCAATTCCAGCCTGGGCCGCAGTGTGGGCGACATGGTCGCGGCCCTCCGGGCCCTGACCAGCACCATCCAGGGCACCTCGGCGGACGCCGCCGCGATGGCCCAGGAGATCGCGGCTTCCACCCAGCAGATGACCGCCTCGACCGAGGAGGTGGCGAGCACGACCGGTGACCTCACCGAGCGCGCCAACCAGCAGGCGCTCATCGTGCGCAGTGCAGCGGACGACGCCAGCCGGATCCTCGACATCTCACGGGAGCTGGCCACGGGCGCGGTCGAGGCGGCGGAGCGGAACGGGGCGCTGGCGCGCGCCGCGCGTTCGCACCGGCAGCGGCTGGAGGCCAGCACCGCCGAGCTGGTGCGGCTCTCCCAGGACGCGGAGCATGGCGCCGCCGAGGCCGAGGCGCTGGTGACGGCGTCGGCGGAAATCGAGAAATTCGTGACCCAGACCAAGGCCATTGCCAAGCAGACCCACATGCTGGCGCTCAACGCCTCGATCGAGGCGGCGCGCGCGGGCGAGGAAGGCAAGGGGTTCAGCGTCGTGGCCGAGGAGGTCCGGAAGCTCGCCGCCCAGGCCGCCCAGGCCGCCAGCTCCACCAGCGACACGGTGCAGACCGTCCTCCAGCGGGTCGAGACCGCGCGCGACCGGCTACTGCGGCTGGGCGAGGGCGGACTGAAAGCCCGCGAGACGGCACACGCGGCCGCCGAAGGGCTGCTTACCGTGGCCAATGAAGCCGAGGAAAACGATCAGTGGACCCAGCGCATCTCCGCCTCGGCAGACACGGTCCGCGGGCTGGTGGAAGGCATTGCCGGGCGCATGCGGGAGGTTTCAGCGGGAACCGAGGACTACGCTGCGGCGGCCCAGGAGATTGCGGCGGCAGCCCAGGAGTTGAATGCTTCCACGGAGGAAATTTCCTCGTCCGCCGGTCACCTGGCGGAAGCGGCGGAAAAGCTCACCAGCGCGGTGGGAGGATTCCGCCTCACCTGATCCCGGACGCGCCTCCCCCGGCGCCAGGAGCTTCCCATGCGTCGCGGCCGATTCGTCATCGCAGCGATCATCGCGGTCATATCGCTGATCACCTACTTTGCCAGCTCCAGCGACAATCCCATCACCGGCGAAAGCCAGCACGTTGGCAACATCACCCACGAGCAGGAAGTGGCGCTGGGGCTCCAGGCCGCCCCCGAGATGGCGGCGCAGTTCGGCGGCATCAGCAGCGACGCACAGGCCACCCAGCTGGTCAACGACGTCTGCGCCCGGCTGGTGAGCCGGAGCGACGCGCAGCAGGCCGCCGAGTACTATCGCTTCGAGTGCCACCTGCTGGCCGACCCCAGCACCATCAACGCCTTTGCGCTGCCCGGCGGCCAGGTATTCATCACCGAGGGGTTGCTCTCGAAGCTCACGACCGAGGCACAGCTCGGCGGCGTGCTGGGCCACGAGATCGGCCATGTGGTGGCGCGGCACAGTGCGGAGCAGATGGCCAAGGCCCAGCTCACGCAGGGGCTGACCGGCGCGGCGGTGCTGGCCACCTATGACCCGAACGACCCGTCCACCCAGCGGACCGCCGCGGTCGCAGCCATGATCGGCCAGCTGGTCAGCATGAAGTTCAGCCGGAGTGACGAGCTGGAGGCGGATCGGCTCGGCGTGAAGCTGGAGAGCGAAGCGGGCTACGACCCGCGCGCCATGGTGGAAGTCATGAAGGTGCTCGAGGCCGAGGCGGGCGGGAGCCGCCAGCCGGAATTCTTCAGCACCCACCCGAACCCGGAAAACCGGATCCCGCGGATCGAGGAAGCGATCAGGGCACAGTTTCCTGATGGCGTTCCGTCGGGGCTGACCCCGTAGCGTCGTCCTC
>DASSTP010000277.1:0-6640 GCA_035707845.1 Gemmatimonadales bacterium
CGGAGACACTGGCGCTGCCGCTCACGCCGTTTGCCGACGTCGCCGTGATGGTGGTGCTGCCCGGTCCGGTTCCGACCACGACGCCATCGCGATCCACGGCAGCAATGCGTGTGTCTGCGGACGACCAGGTGAGCGGGACCACCGGCGGAGTGGAACTGTCTGAGGTTTCCACGTGGGCAATGAGGCGTGCCGGCTCGAGCGGAATGAGCGCGAGCGATGCCGGCTCAAGCAGGATGGCGGAAACCGGCACCGGAGGCGCCGCCGCTGAGGTGGGCGCGGCCGTCGATGAGGTGACTGTGACCTGGGCGGTGTCGCGCCGGCCGCCGGCCACCGCCTCGATCAGGGCGGTGCCGGCCGCATGCCCGGAGACCGACCCATCGGCCGTGACGGTGGCGACGGCGGTGTCAGAGGAGAGATACGTGATGTTGGCAGTCGCGATGATCCGGCCCTGCGGATCATAGGCGGCGGCAAAGAGCCGGGTGTCCTGGCCCGTCTCCAGGCGCAGTTCGTCCGGGGTGACCTGCACTTCGGCCACGGCCTGGGCGGACGCGCTGGTGGCGCCGGCCGATGCCAGGAGGAGAGTGACGAATGCTGCCTTCATGCCAAGTCCCGCGCCCTGTCCCATGCTCCAGCGTCCACCTTCGATCAGTCGGTCAATGCCTGCTGTCACTCCGGGCGGTCAAATCGGGCCCGTTTCTCGTGGAACCGCAACACCTTGCACGACCCGGGCCGGGGGCCTCGGGCACGCTGTCAGCGACGGAAAAAGGGCGACATTGGCATTCGGAATGGACCGTCATGGCAGATCGGGCCGCGGAAACCTTGCACAACAGTAGCGGTTGTGCAAGTTATAACGCGCGATGGCGGCTCTCTCGAGCCATCCCCGGCGGCTGGTTGTGCCGCAGTCCGATCCATGGAGCTTCAATGTCCACGCTAGACGACCTCGAAACGGGCTGGACGAGTGGTGGCTGGATGGACGACACACCGCTCTCGAGCGAACCGCTGCCACCCCCGCCGCCGCTGACCTTCAGCATCCCGCCGGTCGAGCCGGTGGAACCGTTCCGCGCCGCCCCGGCACCCGCCCGGAAGCGGAGTAGCGCGCCTCGAGCCCGGAAGGCGGCAAAGAAGCCCGCGAAGAAGAGCGCCAAGAAGGCCGCCCGGAAGCCAGCCAAGAAGGCCGCCAAGCGCACCCCGGCCAAGAAGGCCGCCAGGCGGACCCCGGCGAAGAAGGCGGCCAGCCGCCGTCCAGCCAGAAAAAAGGGTCGGCGCTGAGCCGACGCCGCGGTATCCGTCCGGTTGTCCTGCTCCTGCTCGCCGCCACCCTGGTGTCGGCGTGCCGGAGTGGGGGACCGGAAGGCGTGGCCCTGGTCGGCGCCACGGTCATTGACGGTTCGGGGCGACCTCCGCTCACCGACGCCGTCATTGTGGTGCGCGGCACCCGGATCGACACCATCGTGCCGGCGCAGGGCTACGACATCCCCCGCCATACCCGGGTGGTGGACGTGTCGGGCAAGTGGATCATTCCCGGCCTCATCGACGCGCACGCGCATGTCTCGCGCTGGGCGCTTCCCCGCTACCTGGCCTACGGCGTCACCACCGTGCGCGACCTGCACGGGCCCCTCGATTCGATCCTCCCGCTTCGTGAAGCGGTCAACCTCAATTCCATCGCCGGCCCGCGCATCTACTCCGCCGGCGCCATGATCGACGGGGTGCCGCCCACCTACCCTGATGCGTTCGGGGTCAGGGACCAGCGGGAGGCGCGCCGAGCCGTGGACAGCCTGGTGCAGATCGGTGCCGACCTGGTCAAGGTGTATACCAGGATCGACCCCGAGCTGATGCGTGCCATCACCGATGAGGCCCGCACCTTCCAGATGCGGGTCGCCGCCCACCTCGGCCTGACCGACGCCGTCACCGCCGCCAACCTGGGCGTCCGCAGCATCGAGCACCTGAGCGGCATTCCGGAAGCGGCGAGCCCCGCGCCGGAAGCGCTTTACGCTGCGCACCGGGCCGGCTTCTTCAGGGGTTGGACGGCCTTCGAGGAAAGCTGGGCAGGCCTGGATTCAGTGGCGCTGCTGCGCGTGGCGCAGGCACTCGTGGCCCGGCGCGTCATCCTCGTGCCGACGCTTGTGCTGCACGAGACATACGCCAACCTGGACGATCCCACTACCTACACCGACTCGGCGCTCAAGGCGGTGCCGCGGGCGGAAATCGAGCGCTGGAATACGGCGGACATGATCCAGCGCGCCGGCTGGACCAAGGCCGACTTCGAGGCCTTCCGGAAGTCGCGCCCGAGGCAGGATCTCTTTCTCCGGCTGTTCTACATGAATCGCGGCATCATCGCGACCGGCACCGACGCCTCCCACCAGCAGCTGGTGCCCGGCGAGAGCGAGCACCAGGAACTGGACCTGCTGGTGCGCGCCGGGATTCCTCCGGAGGATGCGCTCCTCGCCGCTACCCGGAACGCCGCGCTGCTCATCGGCGCCGACTCGATCGGGACCCTGGCCCCTGGCCGCGCCGCCGACCTGCTGGTGCTCTCGCGCGATCCGTACAAGGACATTAACAACACCCGCAGCATCGAATACGTCATGGCACGGGGGAACCTGATGCCCGCGGATTCGCTGAGGAGATGGTAAGTCGTAAGTCATAAGTCGTACGACATACGACTTATGACTTACGACCTACGACTCTCCATGTCCCTCACCTATCTCCTCCTCACCTGGGCACTGGTCAGCGTCCTCTTCCTGCTCTGGGAAATCGTCACCGTGCGGCTCTCCCACGCCGGCAATGCCGGCGGGTGGCTGCGTGCCCCGGCCCGGATCTATGTGGCTGAAGCGCTGGTGCTCACCCTGCTGGGCACGCTCTGGTTTGCCAGCATCGGCTCCGGCACCTGGCCGCTGGTGTTCTTCTTCCTCGGTATCCTCACGGAATGGCCGGGTCCCGTCCGGCACGGCATTCATTCCCCCGACGGCTCCCGCCCGGCCGCCCGGCGCATCATGCTCGGCGTGCTCAGGGTGATGGCGGCGGGGGCGGTGATGTGGGCGTTGTACTGAAGTTGGACAGTTGGACAATTGGACAGTTGGACAGTTGGACAGTGGTCGACGTGTCACACTGAGCGAGCTGCGCGAGCGAAGGGGCGGAGCCCAGGCAGCGCGTCGGCCCCTTCGCTGCGCTCAGGGTGACAGTGATCCCCGTCTCACGCCCATCACTGTCCAACTGTCCAACTGTCCATCTGTCCATCTGTCCAACTATCTTCTTGCCATGCGCTGGACACCGACCCAGATGGATCGCCTGGAGCACGCCGCCCGGAAGCAGCTGCGCGTCGCACTGCGGCGGCGAGGCACGGAGTACATCGTCACGGCACAGCGGGTGACCACCATCGGCGGCCGTGAGGCACTCATCGGGCACCTGCCCATGACCGGCGAGGATCTCACCTTCCGGCTGGACGACGTGGACGAGTTCCAGATCATCGGGGACTGAATCCGCGTGGCGCCAGCTCCCATCCTGGTCCATCTCGACGAAAGCTGTCTCGGCAACGGCCGCACCGGTGACAATCCCGGCGGCGCCGGCGGCGTGATCGAGACCCGCACCGCCTCCGGCATCCAGCGCCGGGACATCTTTCTCTCGTCGCCCGCCACCACCAACAACCGCATGGCACTTGCCGGCGCCATTGCGACGCTCGAGGCGCTCTCGGCCAAGGGCCGCCGGCTCCGCGTCGTCATCGTGTCGGATTCCGAATACCTGGTGAAGGGTATCCGCGACTGGGCTCCGAAGTGGGAAGCATTGGGCTGGCGCCGGAAGGGCGGCGCGATCGAGAATCTCGGGTTGTGGCAGGAGCTGGTGCGGCGCTCACGCGATCACGAGGTGCAGTGGCGCTGGGTCCGCGGCCACAAGGGCCACGCCAAGAACGAATACGCCAACGACCTCGCCATCAAGGCGGCGAAGGAGCAGATCGATTCAGGCGGCGTGACGGAATCGGGATTCCTGGACTGGCTGGCGGCGAAGCGGAAGAAGGGGTTGTATGTGGGGTACGATGAAGATGAGGAGCTAAGAGCTAAGAGCTGAGCGCCTGCTCGTAGCTCTTAGCTCTCAGCTCTCAGCTACTTCACCACCTTCACCACGTCCCCACCATCCGCTGCACGCGTAATCCGCATCTCCGCTGGCACATCCATCCTGATATACACGCCATGGTCGCCCGTGCCGAGCATGCTGGCGGCGGGGTGAATGAACAGTCCCGTGGCGTCCAGCGTGTCCACCGCGACCGATGTGGAGAGGTCTCCCGCGTCACGCAGGATCGGCTGCGCCTTGTGCAGCTGGTCCTCGTAATCGATGGCCAGGTCGGCCTGGAGCGGCGCGAGCCCGGGCAGCACCAGCGTGCCGCCGGTGATCAGCAGGCTCCGCGCACCACCGGCGTTGAATGGCAGTGCCTCGTATTCCTTGACATCGGCCTTCACATAGTCGCCGGTGGCGATGCCATCGAGCGCCGAGAGAATGGCGGCCACGTTGAGGGCGCGGAGCCGCTGCTTCTCGGGGTCGTCGGGCAGCGCGCCGCTCTCGATCAGGACGGTACTGGTGCCCCACGCCTGCATGTGGTCGCCAAAGGCGCGCGGGTTGTAGGTGTCGTCGTAATGCGCCATGCGGCCGGGAATTTCGCTGCGCAGCGTTTCCACGATTCGTGCCGCCACCTGGCCGGCGCGCGTGCGCACTGCGTTGTAGTTGTCGGTGGCGTCGGTCGGCGGTGCCTGCAGCGCAATGGCCGTCTGCAGGCCGTTGCGTCCCGCCCGGGTTCGCGCGTTCTGGTCGTGGAGGTTGAAGCCGAAGTCGGGACGGATCCTGTCGCGCAGCGCCTTGAGGATCCGCCCCTCCGGTGTCGCGAGCCGGGCAGCGTCCCGGTTGATGTCGATGCCGGCGGCATTTTCCCGGCGGAACACCTCGGCGCCATCGGGGTTGAGCATCGGCACGAAGGTGACCGTGAGCTTGCCGGCAAGCCGGTCGCGCAGGTCACTGGACGCCGAGTCGGCCAGGAAGGCAAGGATGTCGGCCAGCGCCATGGTGGCCGTGGACTCGTCGCCATGCATCTGCGACCAGAGCAGGACGGTCGTGGGTCCGTGGCCAAATGTCACCGACTGGATGGATCGGCCCTGCATCGAGTGTCCCACCTGCTCGATGCGAAGAGCCGACGACGCGAGCGACGGCGCCACCGCCTGCCAGAACTGGTCGTGGGTGAAGCGCCGATTGCTGATGGCCTTCACGTGATAGCGCCGGGCCAGCGCCAGCAACTGGGCGGTGTCGGGTGGCGTGCTGGCCGGCGAGTGCGGCATCATGCCTACGCTGAGCGTGGCGAGCGCGGCGAGTAGCGCCGCGCCGAGGGAGTTGCGGATGGTCTTGGGCATGGGGGATATGATGGCCTCATGCGGCGGAAGGCGCCAGCCCGTCAGCGGAGGCGGCGCTCGCGGCCTAGTTCGCGTCCGGCCTGGTCGACCACAATGATCGGGCTCGGCAGGGTCCGTTCGATGAGCCGCCGTGGCCTGGTCCGGAGCTGTGCCAGCGCCCCCGGCGCAAGCGTGAGCCGTTCTGCAGGCGAGTACGAGACGGTGTAGCCGAGGTCGAGCAGGGCGTCGATGGTCAGCCGGCTCAGCGCGTTGTCGGCCGATGAGATGTAGCCCGTCATGAGTTCTGAGCCGAAAGTTTCCTCCCGCCAGTGCGAGTCGGCCGTCCCCGTACCGCCGGTGTTCTCGACCGGCACCGTCGCCGACTGCCCTCCCAGCTCGTGGTAGCCTGTCACAGCCGTCTGGCCGATGTAGCGCGGGTCGATCGAGCCGGCATTCAGGAGCAGGTTGCGATCCTCCCAGAGGGAGCCGATGCCCAGGATGTGACCCATCTCGTGCAGGACCACATCCTGCAGCTGGCCCGTCGCGGCGAGCTGGGCCACGTCGGCAGCATCGAGATGCATGTATCCGACAATCGGCATCCGGCTGCTGCCTCGGAGCAGGCAGGGGCCTGCGGCGCCAAGGATGCCGCCCACGTCGTCGATACCATTGGTTTCGACGTAGATCAGGATATCGTCAACGGTTTCGTTGATGGCGGGCTGGTTGTCGAAGCACTCCCCCGCCCCCCGATCAATCGTCGCCGATGGCAGGTCGCTCAGCACGATTGCCCGCCAGCGTGCCACGGCTGCGGTGACGGCGTTCACCATTGCCGCTGATGGTGTACCGACGTATCGAACATCGATATCAAACCCGCTCACGACTGATGTCGCCGTCGCCGTAACCGTCTGCGTCAGGCTCGGTGCATCGGGAATTGTGGCGGTCAGCGTGTAGCTGCCGAGCGCACTGCCCATCCGCCAATTGAGAAGGGCAAATCCACTGCTGTTGGTGGTGACGGTTCCCGCCCCCGGCAGCATGCGCGCGTCACCCGAAGTCGTGAACGTGATCGCAAGGTTCGGGATGCCATTCCCGTACTGGTCCTCGGCGCGAACACCCACCAGCTCCGGCAGCGAGGAGTACGCAGGGCCGGTTTGGAGGTCGCCCACGGTGATCACGCCCGCCAGTGGACCCGGCAATGCGGTCGAGGTGAACAAGACGTTGTCAAAGCCATCTACGGTAACGATCAGCGAATTGTCACCCGCCTTGGTACCGAGGATCCA
>DASSTP010000278.1:0-9288 GCA_035707845.1 Gemmatimonadales bacterium
GGGATGTAGCCGATCATCTGCTTGATGACCTGGGGCTTCTCCCACGTGGGCACACCGGCAATGCGGATCTCTCCCGACGTGGGGCGCAGGATCTGCGCGATCATCCGCATCGTCGTCGTCTTGCCCGCACCGTTGGGCCCGAGGAAGCCGAAAAGGGTGCCGCGAGGCACGGAGAACGAGAGGTCGTTGACGGCGGTGAAGCCGCCGTATCGCTTGATCAAATGGTCGACCTGGATCATTCCGGGCGTCTCATGAATGATGCAAACAGTGCGTCGTGCTCGAAGGGATAGCCGCTGGTCCTGAGGCGCAGCACCCGGACGGACGAGTCCGATGACACTCGCCCGAGCACCAGGTCGAAGGACCGCCACTCGCCGATGTACGCCTGCGGCAGGGTGGCCGCGGTCCAGTCTCCACCCGACTGGCGGGCGGCAAAGACAAGCCGCGCGGGAATTCCGGCGTGGCGGGCGGCGGCCACGAACAACCGGGCCCGTCCCACCGCAGAGCCGGCGCGCGCCTGGAGCGTGACGCCAGGGTCGTCCGTCCGCTCCGCCAGGATCGTCCGGCGGCTGATCCAGCGCGCCAGCGCGGCGACGGTATCCGCGCGGGTCACGGCGCCCGCGGTTGCGTCGCCAACGAGGGCCGCGATGGCCGAATCTCGCGCGGGAAACACCAGCGTGGTTGCGGTGTCTTCCGCCAGCACGCCATCGTCGGTGCCGATCAGGCGCGGTCGCAGGCTGAGCCTGGGCCCCGCCGGCCGGTCGCCATTCCGAAAATTGAGATTGGCAATCTCGAAGGCCGTACGCTCGAGCACCAGCCCGTCCGGCAGCTCGGCGCGCAAGGGAAAACCCTCACCGTCGAGCCACAGCCGCATCGGGGAGTCCGAGCCGAGCCGTACCAGCAGAAGTGCGGTCACGGTGTCGGTCAGTGCGGCGACCCACTTGCCGCTGGTGGGACTGAGCGCGGCGCTGTCCACGTAGACCATCGGGCCCTGCGCCGGGATGGTCCGGAGGCGCACCTGCCCGACCGTCGCGCTGAAGGGATCCAGCACCGGCAGGGCGATCGTGTCACCGGGATTGAGGACGGCATTGAGCGATGCCCGGAGTGTCGCGGCAAGCAGTGGCAGTGCCCGACCGGGCTCCAGGCCTACCGTGCGGACGGTATCGTCGCCCTTCGTGAGCGATGCGCGGAAGATCCGGTCGTTGCCACGCGCGCCGTGTACCGCGAACGCTGCCGGCCCACCCGAGCTCGTGGCATTCCACTCTGTGAGCCCGAGCGCGGGCGTCAGGGTCAGCGTCAGCAGCCGGCTCCGAAGACTGTCGCCAGCACCGAGGTCAAATCGCGTCACGATACGGGCGCCGCCGCCGGACAAGGTGTCGGCGCTCAGCGATGCGGTGCCGACCTGGACACCATCGGCGTACACGGCATAGAACCGGCTGCCCGGTGCCAGCCGGTTGGACGTGGTGACGCCCACCGGAAATCCATTGGAGTAGTACTGCCGCTTGACCAGCCAGCCAAGCGACGCGAACCACGACAGCATGATGAGCGCGCCGGCGATGTGCAGACGACGCAGCTTCATGCCAGCACTCGCCGGATCGCGGCATCCACCAGTTCGCGGTCTGCTTCGCGTTCCAGCACGATCGTCAGCCCGGGCCGTGGCTCCGGGGCCATGCGCAGCGTCTCGGCCATGAGGACCACGGCATCATCGAGATCGAGCAGGCCCGGTCCCGCGCCGATGGGGGCGCTTGCCACGGCCGAGAGGCCCCACTCGCTCGCCCGGCGCCAGGCCGCGCCCAGCGCCCGGCGCACCAGCTCGGGCGTTGCCGTCGAGTCCTGATCCTGGAGGATGACGTGGAGCACGAACCCGGCGGCGAGGTCGCCGGCGCGGGTGATGACGGCGGAGCCGGCGTCGAGCGCCACCGCTGAGCGACACTCCGCCGCGAAGGCGGGGCCAGCCTGGCGATCGAGGCGGACCGCCCCCGGCGTAACCGGCTCCAGCCGGTCATTGGCAGGACGCAGCACCGCGTCCGCCTCGACGAACGCGAGATCGTCCACAACACATTGAATCACAGATCGTATCCCTGGGCTCTTCGGTATGCCTGGGCGGCCTCGTCAGGCCGGTTCAGGCGGTCGAGGACACGGCCATAAATGTGCCACGCCCGCCGGTCAGATGGATTGCGTTCAGTGGCCTTGGCCAGTGCCTCGGCTGCTGCGGGAAGCTGGCTGGCCCGGTTGAGTGCGTCACCCAGGGCGACGTAAATGCCGGGCCGGTCTGGCTGCAGGGTCATGGCACGCTGCAGCAGGTCGGCGGCCTCGCCCACCAGGCCGCGGTTCATCAGCACCACGCCCAGTTCGTGCATCGCCGGCGCGTGGGCCGGATGCAGCTTGAGTACCCGGCGCAGGTCGGCCTCAGCCTCGGGGTAGTGTCGGAGGCGTCCGCGGAGGGCGCCGCGGACGACCAGGTATTCCGTCTGGTCCGGCCAGGACTGCAGCGCCTTATCCAGCGACCGCAGTGCCGCCTCCGGGTCTTCGGCCAGCTCCAGCGCGCGCGCATGCCCGATCCTGGCCTCGACCAGGTCTGGCTCGGACGCGAGCGCCTTCGCATAGCCGGCCGCCGCCTCGGCATAACGGCCCTCGCGCCACGCCGCTTCCGCCGCGGCATATGCGGCCTGGGCGGCCTGGTGGAGCTGGGCGTCGGGCTGGGGGTCGTGAGTCATTGGCTGCAGGTCGCAGGTCGCAGGTCACAAGTCGTGGGTCGACAGTCGGCGGTTGTGCGCGGAATAGTTCCGCTGCGAACCGCAAAGTGCAATGTACGTCGGCCGTCGAGCGGCTGGAGGCCTGCGCCCTCTGACCTGCGACCTGCGACCTGCGACGGTCCACCCTCGACCTGCGCCACACCTTCGGGTATCTTTCGGGGCTATGGCTCAGGAATACCTGGTTGTCCGGGGCGCCCGGGAACACAACCTGAAGGACATCTCGGTGTCACTGCCGAGAAATCGCCTTACCGTCATCACGGGACTGTCCGGATCGGGCAAGTCCTCGCTCGCATTCGATACCATCTATGCCGAAGGGCAGCGCCGCTATGTCGAGTCGCTGTCGGCCTACGCGCGCCAGTTTCTTGGCCTGATGGAAAAGCCCGACGTGGACGCCATCGAGGGGCTGTCGCCCGCCATCTCGATCGAGCAGAAGACCACGGGGCAGAATCCGCGTTCCACCGTCGGCACCGTCACCGAAATCTACGACTACCTGCGCCTGCTCTGGGCCCGCGTCGGGATACCTCACTGTCCCAATGACGGCAGTCCCGTGGCGCGGCAGAGCGCCGCGCAGATCGTGGATGCGGTGCTGGCACTGCCCGAAGGCACGCGGATCGAGGTCCTTGCCCCGCTGGTTCGTGGCCGGAAGGGCGAGTTCCGCGACATGTTCGACGACGTACGCCGGCGCGGGTTCGTACGAGTACGCATAGACGGCGAGACGTACGATCTCTCCGAAGTTCCCAAGCTCAATCGGCGGAAGAACCACGACATTGCCCTGGTGGTCGATCGCCTCGTGGTGCGGGCGGCCGATCGCTCCCGGCTGCATGATTCGATCGAGACGGCGCTGAAGGAAGCTGATGGGATAGTAGAAGTGGTGAGAGCGGATGGACGGGATGGGCAGGATGGGCAGCGATCGACGCTGTACTCCGAGCGGCTGGCGTGTCCCGTGTGCGGACTGTCCATTCCCGAGCTCGAGCCGAGGCAGTTTTCCTTCAATTCGCCCTATGGCGTGTGTCCCGACTGCAACGGACTCGGCACCCGCAAGGAGGCGAGTCCGGGGTTGATCCTGGGCGATCCCGGCATCTCGATTCTCGAAGGCGTCGTGCTGCCGTGGGGTGAGCCCTCGGGCTACCTCCGGAAGGTCGTGATCCCGACTTTGGCACGTACGTTCGCGTTTGATCCCGCTGCCGCGTGGGGGAAGTTGCCGAAGGCGGCGCAGGATGCGCTCCTCTACGGCGCCGAGGGCGCCATCAAGTTTGCCGCCGACGGCGGCAAGGGACGCGGCAGCTACGAATCCGAGTGGGAAGGAATCCTGCGCAATGTCGAGCGCCGCTATCGCGAGTCCACCAGCGATGCGGTGCGGACCACGCTCGACCAGTTCATGCTGGAGATGCCGTGCAGCACCTGCGGCGGCCACCGGCTCAAGCCGGAGTCGCTCTCGGTGCTGGTCCAGGGCCGGAACATCGGCGATATCGTGGACCTGCCGGTGGAGCGCGCACTGGAGTTCTTCGCCTCCCTGCCGGTACGCAGTGCCACCAGTGCCACCGGCCTCGACCCCGATATCGCCGGGCCCATCCTCAAGGAAGTGGCCGACCGGCTGCGGTTCCTGAAGGACGTGGGCCTTGGCTACCTCACGCTCGGACGTGGTGCCGGTTCGCTCTCCGGTGGCGAGATGCAGCGCATCCGCCTCGCGACCCAGATCGGTTCCCGGCTGGTCGGCGTGCTCTACATCCTGGACGAGCCGAGCATCGGCCTGCACCAGCGCGACAACGAGCGCCTGCTCGACACCCTGCGCGGGCTGCGTGACCTCGGCAACACGGTCATCGTCGTGGAACATGACGAGGATACCATCCGCGCCGCCGATCACGTGATTGACCTGGGACCGCGTGCCGGCCGGCTGGGCGGTCACGTCGTGGCGGAAGGAACGCCTGAGCAGGTGACGGCCGCGCCCGACTCGCTCACCGGCCGCTATCTCCGCGGCGAGCTCCGGGTCAAGGTCCCCGCGCGTCGCCGCGAAGCGAATGGACGGGCCGTCACCGTGGTAGGCGCCAGCGCGAACAACCTTCGCGATCTCGACGTCCGCTTTCCTCTCGGCGTCTTCACGGCGGTGACCGGCGTCTCCGGCTCCGGCAAGTCCACGCTGGTTACCGACATCCTGTACCAATCGCTGGCTCGGCACTTCTACCGGGCACGAGTGCTGCCGGGTGCACACCAGCGCATCGAGGGACTGGAGCAGCTGGACAAGGTCATTGACATCGACCAGAGCCCCATCGGCCGCACGCCGCGATCCAATCCTGCCACGTACACCGGCCTCTTCACACCCATCCGTGAACTGTTCACGCAGCTGCCGGAAGCGAAGCTGCGGGGCTACGGTCCGGGACGCTTCTCCTTCAACGTGAAGGGCGGGCGATGCGAGGCGTGCCAGGGCGACGGGCTGGTGAAGATCGAGATGCACTTCCTGCCCGACGTGTACGTCCCCTGCGAGGTCTGCAAGGGCCGCCGGTACAACCGGGAAACGCTGGAGGTCCGCTACAAGGGGCGCAGCATCGCCGATGTGCTGGACCTGACTGTGGCCGACGCGCTGGAGTTCTTCGCCAATCAGCGCCGCATCGCCGACCGGCTGGAGCTGCTGAACGACGTGGGACTGGGCTACATCCACCTGGGCCAGGCAGCCACCACGCTTTCAGGCGGTGAGGCGCAGCGCGTGAAGCTTGCCGCCGAGCTCGCCAAGCGCGACACCGGCCGCACCCTGTACATCCTCGACGAGCCGACCACCGGCTTGCACTTCGAGGACGTGCGATTGCTGCTCGACGTGCTCCACCGCCTGGTGGACAAGGGCAACTCGGTCGTCGTGATCGAGCATAATCTCGACGTGATCAAGACCGCCGACTGGATCATCGACCTGGGCCCCGAGGGAGGCGAAGCTGGCGGACGTGTGGTGGCCCAGGGGACGCCGGAGCAGGTGGCGGCCGTGAAGGGGAGTTTTACGGGGGAGTACTTGCGACGAGCGCTAAGCGCCAAGCGCTAAGCGCTCCTGCCCGCCCCGCCCGTCCTGCCCGCCGTGCCCGTCCTGTCTTCCCGTCTTCCCGTCTTCCCGAGTAGCTTCAACCATCGGAGGTCGGGAGCCATGCGCGACACCCACACCCATCGTTACAGCAACCGTGAACTCACCGTACTCTGGAAGCCCGGCATCTGCCAGCATACTGGCATCTGTGCCCGCGGGCTGCCGGCGGTCTTTGACCCTCGGCGGCGGCCCTGGATCGACATGACCGCGGCCACCACCGAGGAGATCGAGGCGCAGGTGGCCAGGTGCCCCAGTGGGGCGCTTACGTGTGAGAGGCGTGGGGCATGAGGCTGGGGGCATGAGACCCCACGCCCCACGCCCCATGCCTCATGCCATGGAGGTCACCATGCATTACGACGACATCCTCTCCCTCCTGGGTTACGCCGGCGATCACGACCAGGCAGTGCGAATCGTGACGTCAGAAAAGACCGAAGTCATCGGCGTGCCCACCAGCCTCGACACGCACGTCACGGCGCACGAAGTGTACCTGCGGCCTGGCGGGAGCGACGATACCGAAATTGCGATTTCGCTGGGCGCTATCACCTCGGTCGAGCTGGTCTGACACGGTCGGGACGCACGAAACAAACTGGAACGTCAGGACGTACGGGGTGGTCGTTGCTCTGGCATGACGCCGGGCCGGTCCGTCGGGGGGCATAATATGGAAGGCATACTGGCGATCATCTTCCTGTTCGGCGTGCCCGGTATCATCGGACTCTCGTTCACCCCGCTGGGGAAGGCCGTCACCGAGCGCATTCGCCATGGCGTCCAGCCCCGGGTGGTCGAATCCGATCCCGCGGTCTATGAAGAGCTGGACAGCCTCCGCCAGGAAGTGACCGAGCTCGCCGAGCGCCTTGATTTTGCCGAGCGCCTGCTGGCCAAGGGACAGTCGACGGCCGAGGGCCTCCCATCGGCCGTCAGGAGCGCTGAGCCGTGAACGAATTACACGATGTGGTGCTGTTCCTGCTGCTGGTCCTGGGCGTCATCGGGATCCCGATGGGTCTCTATCTCGGCTTCCGGGCCGCGATGGCCACCATCAAGGGAATGGAAGCGGAGGCCAAGGCCAAGGCGGGACCTGGCGCCCGGCACGTTGCCGAGCTGGAGCAGCGCATGGCGGAGCTGGAAGAGCGGCTCGACTTTACCGAGCGGGTGCTGGCGGAGAAGACGGCTGGGCGACTGGAGACGTAATGGGCAAGGACAAACAGGAATGGATCGGCTCCGCCTTTGTGGGCATCGGCCTGGGCGCCATGGGCCTGTTTGGCGCGCTCGCGGCCGCGTCGGCGTCGCTTGGTCCCGCGGCGATCCCGATCTGGGCCATTGCCGCGTTCATCGTGGTCCGCCTGCTGCGCTCCTCGCTGGCCAAGGGGTTCGCTGAGCGGCTCTCGGGCCGCGCCGCTGACTCGGAGATTCCCGAGCTCCCCGAGCTCTACGCAGAGCTCGACGAACTTCGGGCCCGGCTGGCCGAAATGGAAGAGCGGCAGGATTTCGCCGAACGCCTGCTCGCCAAGGGGGAGGCTGCACCCGTGACCTCCCATGAAGGGAGTGCCTGATGTTCCAGACTCCACCGGCGGCACCCATACCACCGGACTTCCCGCAGGTCTTCGTGCAGTCGGGCGCGCCGCCGGCATGGGCCTTCATCATTCCGATCGTCGCGATCGTGGTGACGGGGATTGTGCTGTACCCGCTGCTGCGTGCGCTGGCCCGCCGCATCGAGCACAAGGTGAGCGGCGGGATGCAGGAAGAGCTGGAGGAGCTGCGGAGCCGGATCATGACGCTCGAGGAACAGGCCATGCGCGTGCCCGAGCTGGAGGAGCGCGTCGACTTCGCTGAGCGGCTGCTGGCCAACGCGCGAGAGTCGGACCGGCTGCGGGAGGGCTGAGCCATGGCGGAGGACGGTGATCGCGGCGCGCTGACCCTGCTGACGATCGTCACGATCATCGCAGCGGCTGCACTGCTGGTTGGTACGTTCGCCCTGGCACGGGAGAGCAACGGCCTCTCCCTGTTCATTGGCCTGGGTGGCCTGTGCGTCGGCATCCTGGTCGCCGCCACGTGGCAGATGCATCGCCAGCGACGCCAGGTCGAGAAGTCCGACGCACTCCTGACCCTGGTCGAACGCCTGCAGGCGCTGGAGGGCGAGCAGGAACGGGTGGCTGAGCTCGAGGAACGGGTAGACTTCGCTGAGCGGATGCTGGCCAAGCCGGACGCCTCTCGAGCTGCTCGGCAGGAGGGGTGAGCGATGGCTGACGACGGCGAACGGGGCGCGCTGACGCTCCTCTGGACGGTATCGGTTTGCATACTTGTGGTCTTCGGCGTGGTGAGTCTTGCGGCCATTGACGGCACCGATGGCGGCTCGGTTGGATTCGGAATCGGCGGCGTCTTCGTCGGGGCGCTGGTGGCCACCGTCTGGCAGATGCGGAAGCAGCGGATGCCGCGCCGGCCGCCGTCCTCGGAGCTGACGGTGATGATGGATCGGCTCCAGATGCTGGAGCAGGAGCAGCAGCGCATGGCGGAGCTGGAAGAGCGGGTGGATTTTGCCGAGCGCCTGCTGGCGCGCGCCCAGGATGACATGGCACTGCCTGACGGGCGGCGCGACGGGCGGCATCCATGAGCTGGCGCAGCGTGTTCGGGCTGGACGCGGTTGAGTTCATCATTTTCTGGGCAGTTTCCATTGTCGTCGCATTGACGATTGGCGTAATGGGAAACATGCCGGAGATGACGTTCCTGCTGCTGGCCGTGGCGGGCGTGGCATATGCGATCCTCCGGCGGCGAGCACTCAAGCACCTGCCGGATCAGGTCACCGGCCAGGTCGGCAACCTCGTCGCGCAGCTGCAGGACGATCAGCAGGCAGCAACGGACTACTTCGAGCGCAGGATTGCCGAGCTGGAAGAGCGCCTGGATTTTGCTGAGCGGATGCTGGCGCGGGGGCAGGACGAGCGGTTGAAGGCGGAAAACTAGCCGCAGGTCGCAGGTAGCAGGGCTCACGTGGCCTGTGACTTGAGACCTGCGACCGATGCTCACAACGGAGCCTACAATGGTCACACGAGAAGACATCCAGTCCTGGCTCGACCGGCTGGATGGCGGCGGGCTGCACATCGAGGAGCCGGAGCGGAACCTCTGGATCGCCACCAACGGGGATGGCGCCGAGGTGGTGCTGAACTATGCCGAGCCCGTGATTATCCTGCGGGTGCGCGTCATGGAAGCGCCATCGGATGAGGCCCGGCGGGCTGAGCTGTTTCGCGAACTGCTCACCCTCAACGCCCACGACCTCGTCCACGGCTCGTACGGCCTCGAGGGCGACCATGTCGTCCTCACCGACACGCTCGAACTCGAGGACCTCGACTACTCCGAATTCGAAGCCAGCTTCGATTCGATGACCCTTGCCCTGGCGTCGCACATGTCTGCGCTGGCGCCTTACCGAGACAGGTGAGAGACGACGATGGGAATCTTTGACCGCTTCTCGACGCTGCTCCGGTCGAA
>DASSTP010000279.1:0-4656 GCA_035707845.1 Gemmatimonadales bacterium
GCGAAGAGAACGGTAGACACCGCAACTGCCAGCCCCGGAAGCCCTGCCCGCAGCGATTCGCTCTGCCTTGAAACCGCCGGAGTGATCGAACCCAGCGGCTGCTTCGACGCCGGCTCGTCAGCGGATGGGATGATGGACCAAGTCGATTCTTGCATGACCGAACTCCTTCCAGTTCGCACGTTCACGGTCTCCAAGTTATCGATTGGCGATGAGAGAATGATGAAATGGCCGCGAAGTTCTTGTTAACGACCATGCTCGCCATGCCCGCCGATCGGGACTCGGTGGTCGGGCGAATTTGCAATCTTGTATGAAGATTGTATGAAGATCTGATCAGGGTCCCCGCCGGCTCTTGTGCCATCCGTAAAACTACGTAGATCTATGGGGCACAGCTCACCGCCCGAGAGGCCGGCCATGCCGTTGACCCGTGGTTCCCGCTTCGGTGTCGTTGCCGTTGTCCTCGTTGCACTCGCCTTCCTGGCGGGATGCAGTTCCGACAAGATCGTCTATCGCGACCGGGCTCCGTTTAACCCGCCGCCCGACAGCGTCAACGGTTTCCTTGGCCTGTTCGATGTCGCGGGGAACCAGACCACCTGCGGCAATTGCCACGTTGGGCACCAACGGGACTGGAAGACCTCCGCCCACAGCCACGCCTTTGCGACGCTGGTCGGGTCGGGTCACGCCCAACCGAGCTGCTACGGCTGCCATACGGTATCCGAGCATGGCAACGGTCTCGACATGCCGGCCGGTTGGAACCTGGTGCAGGATTCCGCCTATCGGAATGTCCAGTGCGAGAGCTGTCACGGGCCCGGCCTCCGCCACGTTACCGAGCCGGATCGGCCCGGCAACGTGCCGCTTGCCCATGCCACGCTGAACGACACGGCCGCGAGCTGCGCCTCGTGCCATTCGGGAGTGCACCAGCCGTTTGCCGAGGAATGGTCTCAGTCGGCCCACGCCCAGATCATCGAAGAGCCGGCATCGGAGACCGGTTGCTCCAGCTGCCACAACGGACGCCAGACGCTGATTGCGTGGAATGCGGACGCGGCTTACGCCGAGCGCAACGAATCGGAACCGATGGCGACCACCTGCGTGGTGTGTCACGACCCCCATGGCTCGCCGAACGAAGGGCAGCTCCGCTTCTCGATTTCTTCGCCCGATCCGGAGCAGAACCTCTGCATGCGGTGTCACATCCGGCGCACCGAGCCGGCGGGTGGCAGCGCCTACGGAGCGAGACCGCACGCGCCCCAGGGCGCGGTGCTGCTGGGCACCGCCGGGTATCGCCCGGCGGGGTTTGCCTACGACACGGCGCGGATCTTCACATCGCATGCCTCTGAGCGGAACCCGCGGCTCTGCGCCGGGTGCCACGTGAACACCTACGACGTGACCGACAAGGCGACCGGCACGTTCGTCCTCCACAGCACCGGACATCTGTTCCGGCCGATCCCCTGCCTCGATGGCCAGGGCCGGCCCGTGGCCGACAACAGTTGCACCTACACCACCAGCGCGCGGAGCTTCGCCGCCTGCTCCAACTCCGGGTGCCACGCGTCGGGCGACGCCGCGGCATCGGCGCTGATCAACCTTCGCGCGCGGCTCAGGACGCTGGCCGATGTACTCTGGCAGGACGTCAATGGCAACGAGGTCATCGACCCGGGCGTGGATGTGGGTTATCTGCCCACGGTGATGCAGAATCTGCCGGGCGAATTCAAAGCGGATACCGTGATCTCGGCCGCCGAAGGCGCGGAGTTCAACGTCCGGCTGGTGGGCGAAGGGCTTTACAGCAACGGTGACAAGTCGCTGGGCGTCCACAATCCGTTCCTGGCCGAGGCGCTCCTCCGCGCCAGCATCCAGGAGATGCAGACGAAATATTCGCTTCCGGCGCCCTCGGCTGCGGCGCGGCAGATCATGGACTCGCCGGTGCCGGGCGCAGGGCCCCAGGTCGGCGGCGCGGCGAAGATCATTTCGCGCCGCTGACACTGGCACCAGTGCCGGTCACACTGCTCGCTGCTCTCGACTCCGGAGTTCTGGCAGCAGTCCAGGACTCCGGGCCGGTGGGTTTACGCCAGCAGGCCGCCATCGACTCCACCATCCAGCGGCCGCACCTCTCCGATCCTGTCATCACGGTCGTCCAGTGGATTTTCCAGCGCCCTCCCTGGCTCATGTGGGGCGGCGCCGTTCTGGCGGCGATCGTGGCCGTTCTGGTGGCCCGCCTGCTCTGGCGGAGCCGGCAGCAAATCGGGTCCTGGGTCCGGAGTCGTGGCCTGGCGCTGCAACTGGTGCTCGCCGGGCTGGCTGCCCTGGTGCTGGTGCTCGCGGCGGGGATGGGCTACCGCACCAATCAGTTTGTCCAGCACGACAATCGCTTCTGCAACGGGTGCCACATCTTCGTCGGAAGCGGCGAAGCGTGGGTACTCCCGGATACCGGCAACTACAGTCTGGTCCATCGCCTCGAAGGCAAGCATGATACCCTGAGTTGTCACGCCTGCCATGCCCTTAAGGTCGGGAAGGAGGCAGTGAAGCTCGTCTTCTGGATGTCGGGCCGCCGAGAAAAGGAAATTCCGCCGCACGCGAAGGTGCCGCGTGACGTGTGCGAACGCTGCCACGTGCGAGGCGACGCCCGTGCGAGCTGGCAGGCAATCGCTTCTACTGCGGGCCACCGCACCCATCTGGAGTCCGACACGCTCGCCGGCAAGGTGGATTGTCTCACCTGTCACGCACAGACGGCGCACCGCTTCCAACCAGTGAACGCGACCTGTGCCCAGCAGGGGTGCCATTTCTCGGACAGCGTCAGGATCCGGCTTGGCCGCATGGCCAACCAGACTTCAATGCACTGTACCGCCTGCCATCAATTCACCCGTGAGGTCCCGGCGCTCGCCACCAGAGATTCTGCGGCGGCAGCACTGGTTCCCACGATGGAGCAATGCGCCTCCTGCCACCAAATGAAGGCGCTGATCGCCGATTTCAATCCGGCGCGCGATCCTCACAAGGGCACCTGCGGCATGTGTCATAATCCGCACCAGCAGAGCCGCCCTCAGGCAGCACTGAAAAGCTGTGCATCGGCCGGATGCCATTCCAACTGGCGAGACGAGCCATTTCACGTGGGGCTGCGCCATCGCGCCGTCGCGGAACAATGCCAGACCTGCCACCCCCCCCACAGCGCCCGGGTGGACGCCAGCGACTGCATCGGTTGCCACAATAGCGTCCGTGAGCGCACCCGCGGACGGCTGCGTCCGCCGCTTCCGTTCGACACCACCGCGGCGCTGCGCCGCGTATCGCTCGGCGCGACGGTGCCGGCGTCGGTGCGCGATTCTCCTGGCCCGAAGGTGAATCCGTTCGCCCCCGCCGACAGCTTTTCACATTCTCGTCATCGCCGTCTTCCCTGCCTCACCTGTCATACCACCAGCACCGGTCACGGCGACCTCACGTTCGAACGCCCCCGCGGCTGTCAGATCTGCCACCACCAGGCGCCCGCCGCCAGTCGCTGCAGCACCTGTCATGAGGCCAACGAACTGCTCCGATCGATCGCGGAGACGGTCACGGTCCAGGTCCGGCAGCGCCCCCCGCGGGCGCGGGCGGTTGGATTTGCCCATGTGGTCCACGATTCGATTGCCTGCACCACCTGCCACGTGACTCCGGTCTCACTTGCGCCAGCGGATTCGGTCACCCGATGCACGGAGTGCCACGTCGAACATCATCAGCAGCAGCGCGACTGCTCGACCTGCCACACCGGAAGTGAAATCCGGCCGGCCCACGCGCGGCCGGTAGAGGCGCATCGCAATTGCGACGACTGCCATACCGCATCCACCGTCAGGCAGCTCCATCCCACCCGGGCGCTCTGTCTCACCTGCCACACGGCTCAGGCGAGTCACTTCGCCGAACGCGAATGCGTGACCTGCCATTTTCTCGCAAGCCCCGACCGGTATCGTGAGCACCTGACGCGGAAGCCCACCCCATGAGCCGCCTCGTCGCTGCCGTCGCGCTGCTAACGGCTGCCGGCTCGGCCTCGGTACTTCATGCCCAGGGCTACAGTCTCCGACTCGACTTATACATCCAGCGGGTCGATTTCCGCGGCGTCACCGAGGACAGCATTCCCGAAGCTGAAACCGAAACCGGGCCGACTGGAGGGCCGGTGACGCGAGACGGCGTTGCTGTCGCCTGCGATCCCGCCGGCATCTGCCGGTTCTTTCTGCCGGGGCCGGTCCTTCGGGCGGCCCCCTTGTCCCAGTCAGCCAGCCTGACGGCGTGGGGGTTCGGTGTCACCGGACTCAGCGTCCATGCGGACGGACGTCTCCTCACCGACCTGTCCGCCTCCGACGCGTGGCCCGGCACCGAACCCCCGCTGCAGCTGGTTCAGGGCTACCTCGAATACACCAACGCCTCACTCACGGCCGCGGTTGGCCGGCAGGCGATCTTCACGCGCCTGGGCCCGACGAATTTCGACGGGGCACGAGCCAGGGTGCGGGCCGGCGGCACCGGAGTGGGCGTCGAAGGATGGGCGGGATGGGAGCTCGCCCGCGCTACCGCGTTGCCCATCACCAGCCCGGTGCTGAACCCGCTCGATGAGTTCCGCCCGTCGCGGCGCAGTACGGTGTATGGTGCAGCGGTGGATTACGGTGGCCGCGGCGGCAGTGCCCGCCTCGAATACCAACGCGAGCTGGATGG
>DASSTP010000280.1:0-10065 GCA_035707845.1 Gemmatimonadales bacterium
CGCCGAAGGCATCCGCATCCATCGGCTGGCGCGCCGCGCCGAGGTGGACCGACGGGTGGCAGCGCTGCTGGAAGAAGTGGGGCTCGACCCGAGCTACGCCCGACGATATCCCCATGACTTTTCCGGCGGCCAGCGCCCGCGCATCGGCCTTGCGCGCGCGCTCGCGGTCGAGCCCTCGTTCATCGTGTGCGACGAGCCGGTCTCGGCGCTCGACGTGTCGGTGCAGGCCCAGGTCATCAACCTGCTGCGTGACCTGCAGGAGCGCCGGGGACTTTCGTATCTCTTCATTGCCCACGACCTCGCCGTGGTGCGGCAGATCGCGCAGCGCATCGCCGTGATGTACCTGGGACAGATCGTGGAGATCGGGCCGGCCGAGGCACTGCTCTCCGATCCGCGGCATCCCTATACTCAGGCGCTCCTTTCTGCGGTGCCCGAGCCCGACCCCGAGGCACAGCAGCAGCGGATCGTGCTGGGTGGCGACCTGCCGAGCCCGAGCCGGCCACCATCCGGGTGCCGTTTTCACACCCGCTGCTTCCATCCGCTCCGTGACCAGCGCTGCGTCACCGAGGTGCCACTGCTTCGGCCCATCACGGGCACGCGCGCGGCCTGCCACTACGCCGAAACGGTGGCTGTGCCGGGCGTCACCGCCCCCGCAAAGTGAGGATCGTATCCTGTGTTCACGGGAGCCCGGCAACGGGCCGAACATGGGCCTCGTCAAGGAGTGCAACATGGCGACGGACGAACGACGGAACTCGCTCGGCGAGAAGGGCGCGGAGAATCGCGTGAAGGGCAAGGTCGAGGAAATCGGGGGCAAGATCCGGGATGCCTATGGCGACCTCTCGGGCGACAAGAGTCACGACATCAAGGGCAAGGCCAAGGAGCTGAAGGGCAAGTTGCGCCAGGAAGTCGGCAAGGCACAGCAGCGCGTGGCCAGGCAGGAGGACGTTGACGACGACCCCGACGACGCCACTGCATGATACCCGACCGGCGGCCCATGGCCGCCGGTTTTACTTTATATCCGTTCCGCATCCCCCTGCTTACCTCCCCTGGAGGCGTCGTGGTCCGGCGAAACATCTCGAGCGGCGCTCCCTGGGAGCCGATCGTGGGCTACTCGCGCGCCGTGCGGGTCGGCAATCACATTCATGTCTCGGGAACGGCTGCCGTGGATGAACACGGCGTGGTAGCCCATCCGGGCGATGCGGCGGCTCAGGCCCGCCGGGCGCTGGCGATCATTCTCCGCGCGCTGGCGGAGGCGGGGGCTTCCGCCCGCGACGTGGTGCGCACGCGCATCTTCGTGACCGATATCTCCCAATGGGAAGCGATCGGCCGGGCGCATGGGGAAGTGTTCGGCGAGATCCGGCCGGCCACCTCGATGGTGGAAGTCGCGCGCCTGATCCACCCCGACATGCTGGTCGAGATCGAAGCCGACGCCATCCTCGCCTCGGAGCATGTATCGTGAGACACCAACCCGTGATCCAGGTCGACGCCTTTGCCAGCCACGCCTTCGTCGGCAACCCGGCGGCCGTGTGCGTGCTGGACGGAGACACGAGCGACGGCGTCATGCAGCAGATCGCGATGGAGATGAACCTTTCGGAGACGGCCTTCCTGCGGCATCGCGATGACGGGAACTGGGACCTGCGCTGGTTTACCCCCACAGTCGAAGTGGATCTCTGCGGCCATGCCACGCTGGCGAGCGCCCACGTCCTGTGGAACGAACATGGCGTCAGCGAACCGGAACTGGCGTTCGCGACCCGGAGCGGCATTCTCCGCGCCCGGCGGCAGGGGGATGCCATCGAGCTCGACTTCCCCGCCGTGCGCGGCCGGGTGGAAGAGCCACCCGCCGGACTGCTCCAGGCGCTCGGCGCACAGGCCCGCACGGTGATCCGTAACCGGATGGACTGGCTGGTGGAGCTGGAGAGTGCCAACGTGGTGCGGCAGCTCAACCCGGACATGCAGCAGCTCTCGTCATTGCCGGCGCGCGGCGTCATCGTGACGGCGCAGAGTGATGATCCGGACTACGACTTCATCTCCCGCTTCTTCGGGCCTGGCTCAGGCGTGCCGGAAGACCCGGTCACCGGCTCTGCGCATTGTGCCCTGGCTCCCTTCTGGGCCGACCGGCTGGGGCGCCAGTCGCTCCGGGCGTATCAGGCCTCCGCCCGCGGCGGCGCGCTGGGTGTCGTGCTGGACGGCGACCGCGTGCGGCTCCTCGGGAAGGCGGTGACGGTGCTGCGCGGCGAGTTGGTGTTCTAGGAGTCACGGGTCATGGGTCATGGGTCGTGGGTCATGAGTCATGGGTCATGGGTCATGGGTCATGGGTCGTGGGTCATGCGTCATGGGTCGTGGGTCCTGAAGTTTGCGACCTGCGACCTGTGACCTGCGACATCTTTTCCCAGCCGCCGAGCCGCCGAGCCGCCGAGAGGATAATGACCACCCCAGACATCTTCGCCGCACTCGAAATGCGTGTCGGGCGAATCATGCGCTGTGAACTCAACGCCAAGGCGAGGAAGCCGGCCTACTGCCTCTGGATCGACTTCGGGCCGGAGGGCGAGCGGCGCTCCAGTGCACAGCTCACCGCACTCTACCAACCGGAAGAGCTGGTGGGCCAGCTGGTCATCGCGGCCATGAACCTGGGCACCCGGCGGATCGCCGGCTTTGAGTCAGAAGTGCTGGTGCTGGGATTGCCCGATGCGGACGGCAACGTGGTATTGCTCGAGCCGGAACGGGACGTGCCGTTGGGTGGACGGGTGTTCTGAAGACGGACAGACGGACAGACGGACAGGCGGACCGAGGTCAGCGGTCGACTCGTGACCTGCGACCTGCGTCCTGCGACCTACTGATTCGCGGGACGAAGCAGAAACCCCGTCACCATGCCATCGCGCGTGAGCGTCCATTGCAGCAGCATGGGATGGCTGGAGCGCTCGAACGTGGCCTGCCGCGAATACACCGTGAGGGTATCCTGCTGGACCAGCTGCTCGAGGGGTGAGCCCTGTTCACGTCCGAGTTCGTTCACGGTGCGACCCGCAAACGAGGCCAGCGATTCCGGCGTGGGGAAGGTCTGCTTCATTTCGGGGGAGAAGCGGTCCCAGAGCGGCTCGAAATTCCGCTGGTAGAACCAGTCGGTGTACGCGCGGCCCTGCTGGCGGGCATCCTGCCTGGGAGCCGAGCATGCACCCGGCAGGCAGAGGGCGGAGAGAATCGCTACCCTGATGAACACCCGCATGCGCCACGCTCCCTGAAGTCGTGCCTTGAGCGTACCATGAACGCTCGCCATCTCGCAACCCGGAGTCCGGATGAAGGTCTATCTGTCGGTGGACATGGAAGGCATCGCGGGTGTGGTGCACGAGGCGCAAACTGACCCTGCGGATCCGGCGGTCGCGGCCGACTACGCCCGATCGTGCCGGCTCATGACGGGTGAAGCGAATGCGGCGATAGAGGGCGCGCTGGACGCCGGCGCCGAGCGCGTGGTCGTCAATGACAGCCACTGGCTCATGCGTAATCTCATCGCCGACGAGCTGCATCCGGCGGCTGAGCTGATCAGCGGCAGCCCCAAGCCTCTTTCCATGATGGAAGGCATCCAGGAGGGCTTCGACGCAGTGTGCCTGATCGGCTACCACGGCCAGGCTGGCACCCGCACGTCGGTGATTGATCACACCTACACCGACCGGGTCTATCAGGTGCGGGTGAACGGCAGGCCGGTGGGCGAGCTCGCCCTCAACGCTGGCGTTGCCGGCTGCCATGGCGCGCCGGTTGCCTTCGTGAGCGGCGACCACACCCTGGTGGCCGAGGCGCGGGAGTTCCTGGGCGACGGCGTCGGCAGCGTGGCCGTCAAGCACGCCCTCAGCCGATACGCCGCGCGCTGTCTCTCACCCGAGCGCGCCCGTGCTGCCATCCGCGCCGGCGTCGCCGAGGCGCTCAGGCATCCGCACGCTGTCTTCACGTTCGACACGCCGGTGACCATCGAGACCGACTATGCCCGCTCGGTCCATGCCGACATGGCGGAGCTGATGCCCGGCGCCCAGCGCACCGGAGCGCGCACCGTCCGCTACACCCACGACGATTACCTCGTTGCCTTCCAGGGCTGGCGCGCCATGACCAACCTCGCGGCGGCGGGCTGAGCATGGCCGTCGTCTTCGTCACCGGCGCAAGCCGAGGTATTGGCCATGAAGTGGTCCGGCAATGCGTGGCACGCGGGGACCAGGTCGCGGCCGCCGCTCGGAGCGAGCGCTCCGTCGAGTCGCTGGGCCGGGAGTTCGGCGACCATGTCATCCCGCTTCGCTGCGATGTGCGCGACGATGCCTCCATCGAGGCGGCCCGCCAGCAGGTGGAGCAGCACACCGACCGGATTGACCTGCTGGTCAACAGCGCCGGACTCTACTCTCTCCACGCCGATCACTGGGATCCGTCGCTCACCACCCTTGATACCCTTACCCGCGACGAGCTGAATACCGTGTTCGACGTGAACGCCAGCGGCTCGATGCTGGTGATCAAGGCGATGCTTCCGCTGCTCCGCCGCTCGGAGCGGCCCCGGATCCTCAACCTCACCTCGCTCATGGGGTCGGTGTCTGCCCGCACCTCGCCCGGCGATTACGCCTATGCCGCCAGCAAGGCGGCGCTCAATATCATGACCCGGAGTTTTGCCGCCGAGTTCCGGGACGAAGGGATCATCGCGGTTGCCATCACGCCGGGCTGGGTACGGACCGACATGGGCGGCTCGGCGGCCGCGCTCGCGCCCGAGGACTCGGTGCGCGGGCTCCTCGCCACGGCAGACCGGCTGACCCTGGGGCAGAGCGGCACGTTCATTGACTACGCGGGCGTGGTACAGCCGTGGTGATCAGGCGCGTCGCAGCGTGAAGATGGGAAGCTCCGGCGGGCAGCAGAAGCGTGCGGTAATCTCGACCGTCCCGATGCCGCGCGATACGTAGACCGGCGCATGCGCGTCGCGATACCATCCTTCGACAAAGCGGCCGGACCCAAGCGGCGTGTACGGCACCCAGCCAGGCAGCCGAATCTGGCCGCCATGCGTATGCCCTGAGAGCAGCGCCGCCGGCTTGCGCGGCACCGTCGGCAACCGGTCCGCGTAGGCCGGGCAGTGCACCAGCCAGAGGTCGGCATCCGACAGCGACGGGTCCAGCATCTGGGGCCCGAGTGACGGCGCGCGGTACAGCGCGTCGCCCAACCCGGCAAAGCCAAGGCGGCCGGCGCCCTCCCGCAGCACCATCCGGGCGTCCTGCAGCATGGTCGCTCCCGCCTGCCGATACGCCTCGGCCAGCTGTGGGTCGCTGATGTGCGCCTTGCGCTCCCAGTTGCCGAAGATGCCAATGGTGGCGCGCGTACCCCTGATCTGGCGCAGGTATTCGGTGAGCATACCGAGGGCATCCACGTGCTCCACCATGTCGCCGGTACAGAGCACGAGGTCGGGCCGCTCACGCCGGACCAGGGCGAGCGTCTCCCGCGCCGCACGCTGGTTGCCCGGCAAATGAACATCACTCACCTGCGCGATGGTCATGCCCTCGAACGCACGATCCAGCCCCGGCACCGGCAGGTCGGTGCGGGAAATAAGCACCTCGGCCGGTTCGAGGCCGAAGCCGTCCAGTGCCAGGCCGGCTGCCGTGAGCGCGCCGGCAATGAGCAGGCGTCGGCGTGCCGGCATGCGCGGCTCAGGCGCTGCGACCGGTTGCCTGGCTGATCCTGGTTGGTGCATGGCCTATATTAGCCCTTCTACCTGATTCGTTCCCATCCCTGGAGTTTCCTGATGCGCATGTCCACCCGTCGCTGGGCAGGAGTCGTGCTGCTGTTGGTGCCCTGTCCGCTGCTGGCCCAGGGCGCCCCTGCCCTCGCGGACTCGACACTGCGGCGCCCGGATTCGCTCTCCTCGGTGCAGGCCCTGACCAACGGCAGCATCGAGATGGCCCCCGCGGACAGCGTGGAAGGCCCCCTGCTCTTCTTGCCGGGCGTCGGCAACTCGCTGCGCGGGATCTCGATCCGCGGCACGATGCCAGAGGCAACGGGAGCAACGCTCAATGGCATTGACATCACGCCCGGCACGCGCGGCCCCTGGCTTGCGCTGCCCACCACCGGCGTGAGCAATGCGTGGGCCGTTACCGGTCCTCTCTCGGCGCGATTCGCAGCCGGACGCGCGCTGCAGTACGAGCTGCCAACCATGGCCGATTCTGCCGGTGCCAGAATATCCTACGCCACCGACCGGTTCATGGGCGCCTCCAGTCTCGGCGTCAATCGCTTCACCGGCCGCGGCGGTGTATCCGGCAGGAATTACCGGATCTTCCTTGCCGGCACGCTGATGGGACAGAGGAGTGCTGATTTCGGCACCGACGCCCGTGACATCCCCATCTTCGCGCCCGCGGGAGTGGACACCACGGTACGGTTCGCCGCTTTTCCCGGTGCCAGTGCCGATACGCTCGACGTCGCCGTGCCGGCATGGGCCATCACCCGAGGCGACTGCGACGCATTTGCCGGCAGCCGCAACGCCGGCATTGCCGGCAACTACGAGGCCGACTGCACCGGCGATCGTGTTCCGGGCTCCGCAGTGTCACGCTATAGCGCCGCTGTGAGCGGGCAATACGACGTCAACCGCACCGCCATGCTGGGCTTCCTGGCCCTCAAGGCCCGCACCGACGCGCGCGTCTTCGATTACTCCAGCGCCCTCAATCCGGCCAATCGCCGGGGCGATCAGCAGCTCGCCAGCGTCTATGCGGTCACGCTGTCGGGCCAGCTCGGTCGCAGTGCGATTCCCGGAGCCTATCGCATCGGCGTCTCGCGGCAGGTCAACCAGCAGATGGACGGCCCGCTTACCCCGGAGGGTGAGCTCAAGACTCGCGACCCGAACCTGGGCCTCATGCTCGGAGGTCTCGATTTCCGCTGGGACTTCGAGAGCTTTCCGGTGGACAGCCAGCTGGTGGACAATTTCCGCCTCAACCGCCAGGGTAGCCGTCGCTCACCGTATGACCTTGCGAATGTCGATCAATACAATCTCCATGACGATTTTCGCGACAGCCCCTACGGCCTGCCCGGCTTTGCCGAGAGCGGAGGCCCTGTCGGACTGCTGGCGCTCTTCAACGAGCGACGCAACATCGGCTTTGCCGACCTGTCGTGGCCGGTAAACCGGAATTCGGTGATCACCATCGGCGGCAATGTCACGCGCTATGACGTGACCAACTATTCGCACCAGCTGACCACCCAGATCTTCTCCGATGTGTACATCGAACATCCGACCAGCATGGCGCTGTACGCCGAGCAGCACTTCAACTACGAGCAGTTCAGTCTCTCGGCCGGCGTCCGGTACGACCGGTTTCACTCCAACGCCGAGCGGCCCACCACGCTCGACACACTCCGGTTCATTCCGGGCACCAGCCAGCCCAATCCCGACTTCGGCACCTATCAGCAATATCCGGCGATCTCCAGCTACGGCACCGAGGGCCAGACCTTCCTGATCCTCGGCAACGCCCTGCCGCTCCGCGGCACCACCACCGATGAAGCGCACTCGGCGCTCAGCCCCAGCCTCCGTGGGGCGCTCCGGCTGGGAGAGGGCACCGTGCTGCGCGCCAGTATCGCCCGGGAGGCGCGGATGCCGGACCTGGCGCAGGTCTTCACGGGCATTAATACCGACCTGACCATTACGAACACCGGGCAGCTCTTTGGCAGCGACCTCGCATTCGAGCGCAGCTGGCAGGAGGAGCTGGGCCTCCGCCAACGGCTGGGTGAGCACCTGGCGCTGGATGTGGTCGGGTTCCATCGCGCGACCGACAGCGTGGCGATCCCGAGATTCGTGAATCTCCTCAATCCCACACGCAACAACAGTCCCACTGCCCTCCGGTACTTTGTCGGTGCCGGACATTACGGGACCCAGGGCGCCTCGGCATCGCTGAGCTATGACACCCCGACCCTGGGCGCGATGCTCAGCTATGAGTTCCTCGACGTCGAACAGGACTTCGAGAACGCCAGCATGAATGCCTGGAGCCGGCCGCATACCCTGTCGGCGGTGATCCAGTTCCGCGCGCCCCGAGCACTTCGTTCAGGCTTCCTGGCCCGGTCCGAACTCTGGGCCGGTTTCCAGGTCGCCAGTGGGACGAGCTACTTGATCTGTCGGGACTTTGACGATCCCCTGGCGGGCGCGACGACCTATTCTGACGAACCATGTGCCGGCTTCTTCAGCATGCAGAGCGAGCGTCTGCCGATGAGGAAGCAGCTTGATCTTCGCTTCTCCAAGGCCCTGGGAGATGCCCCCTACGCGCCGCGGTTTTTCATCGACGCGCGGAACCTGCTCAATTTCACGAATGTCATCCGCGCATTCCGCGACTCGGAGCGCGTCGAAGTTGCGCGCGAGCGGCTGATTGCTGAGGGGCTCGGCGGCGTCCGGGACGAGGCGACCCAGAATGGGGCGTACGATGCGGCCACTGGTGCCGTCAACCTCTCGACTCCCGGCATTTGTGCGGCATGGGTTACGACACAGGGGTCGGGCGGCGCTCCCAACTGCGTGGCGCTCCTGCGCGCCGAGGCCCGGTATGGCAATGGCGATGGCATCTATAGTGAGGATGAGCAGCGCACCGCCGTCGGCGCGGCCTTCGACGCGACCTACCTGACCCGATTCAACGGCACGCCGCGGCGGGTGAGAATTGGGATCGAGGTGGGGATTTGAGTAGGGCATAGGGCATAGGGCATGCGGCGTAGGGGATGGGGGTCACGAACCGCCGGCCCCGCGTCCTCCCACGCCCCATGCCCCATGCCCTATGCCTTCTCCCGCGTTTTTTCATCTCCCAAGCGCTTCTGCTGCGCCGCACCGGCCAGGCGGGCCAGCAGCCGGCGGGGGGTCAGGCGCACGGCCTGCGCATGAATCTTGTTCACCACCCCCGGCACCACGATCCGTTCGCCGCGCAGCGTTGCAGTGTAGGCCACTTCCGCCACGCTGCGCGCATCCATCCGCGCGCCCATCATCGGCGACGACTTGAAGCCGGCGCGCGCCGCAAAGCCGGTCTCGGTCGGACCGGGACAAAGCGTGGTGACCGTGACGCCCGTGTCCCGCAATTCTTCCGCGATGGCTTCCGAGAACGACAGGACAAAGGCCTTGGTCGCGAAATAGACCGCCTGGAAGGGGCCGGGCTGGAACGCGGCCGTGGATGCGACGTTCAGGATCCTGCCGCGCCGGTTCTCCAGCATCTGCGGGAGCAGGCGCTTGGTGAGCGTCACGGCCGCATCCACGTTGAGCGCGATCATGCCCAGTTCCTGCTCGAGCGACGTCTCGGAGAATCGCCCCGCGCCGCCGAAGCCCGCGTTGTTCACCAGCACGTCCACCCGGATGTCGGACGCGGTGAGCGTGGAGAACAGCCGCTCGATGTCATCCGGCTTGCCCAGGTCGGCCGGGATGGTTGTCACGCTGGCGCCGTGGGCATCACGCAGCTGGCTCACGACGGGGGCGAGGCGCGCCGCGCTGCGGCTTGCCAGTACCAGGGCAAAACCGTCACGTGCAAAAAAGCGGGCGAGCTCGCGCCCGATCCCGCTCGATGCGCCGGTGATGAGGACGGTCGGCGTGCGGCTCGAGAGCCGGGGCGATGCTTCCCCCGCGCTCATCAGTGGCTCAGGCGATGGCAAGCGGTCAATGGTGTGCGTGCGATGTCGGGGCGCCGAGCACCAGCCGGCGCAGGGCCAGCCCCAGCAGGGCGGCCGCGACGGCTGGCAGGAGGGCAAGCAGCGTGGCCGCAAGATTCGGGGTGGGAGGATACTCGATGGCCACGCCGCCCACGGTCGCGCCAAGGTAAACCAGCGGCACGCCCAGCCCGACCACCGTGGCTGACATCCAGGCAAACGACGGGCGCACGACCGCCAGCACAAACCCGGCCACGGCCAGCAGCACCGCCGTCATCAGGGTGTCGCCGGTGGTGAAGTTGTACACACCAATCCCGACTCCCGCGGCGAGCGCAAGGAGGAGAAACAGCACGCGCATGAGGAACCCACCTCCCGGACGAACGCTGACCGTCACTCGCCGGCCCTGCGGCAACAGGACGGGCAATGCTTCCCCCCTATAATCCGTGCCAATGCGTTGACGCGCCAGTG